>DASYCT010000468.1:0-9426 GCA_036500065.1 Chitinophagaceae bacterium
GGTATTTGTCTTCCAGCAGTTCCTGCGTGAACACCGGCGGCAGGGTGTTGGGCATTTCCATAAATGAAGTAACGCCACCCGCCACGGCCGCCTTCGCTTCGGTATAAATACTGGCTTTGTGCGTGAGCCCGGGCTCGCGGAAATGCACCTGGTCGTCGATGGCGCCGGGCAACAGGTATTTGCCTTCACCGTTTATTTCCGTTGTTTTTTCATCCGTGCTGATCATGGGAGCTATCTTATCGATACGCCCATTTTTGATGAGTACGTCCACAGGGATTATCTTACCTTCGTTTACAACCGATATATTTCTGACCAGGTAATTTTGCATATTTTAATAAGTCGTTATAGCCTTAAAACAAGTATTTGATGCAATTTAAAAAAACCACGATTAGCTGGCTTATTTTTATTCTTCCCCTGTTTACTACCGCACAATCTACCGCTTTGCCGCAAGGTTATAAACAATCGCACCTGCTTGACCGGCTGGAAATCCTCTTGCAGGACAATCCCGATCTGAATTTCTCTGCCCAGCGGCCTTTTACCCGCAAAATGGCGGTGAAGGCAGCGGAACTGGCGGATTCGCTGGACAAAACCCACCCCTACGATGATTTCTACCATTTATCGGAGGTCGATAAACACAATATCCAGGACCTGCTGATGAACAACAGCGAATGGGTAAGCGGCGACAAAAGTTCCTTTGCCTCCAAAAAACCCTTGTGGAATACCTTTTATACCAGTAAAGCAGATTTTTTGCAGGTCAATGAAAAAGACTTTTTCTTCTCCGTCAACCCGGTTATACAGCAACAGCAGTCCATCGAAGCCGGTAATAACGAACGGCTTTTTTTAAACAGTAAGGGCCTTACGGCAAGGGGGCTGATAGACGGGAAGGTTGGCTTTGATTTTTACCTCACCGACAACCAGGAAAGAGCGCCTTTATTCGTTCAAAACCGGGTCAACGAGTTCCAGGCGGTGCCGGGAGCCGGCTACTTCAAGGCATTTAAGCGAACGGCCTACGATTATTTTGATGGAAGGGGTTCGGTGTATTTCAATTCCGGGAAGCATATCAGCTTTCAATTCGGCTATGACAAGAACTTTATCGGTGACGGATACCGCAGCCTGTTCCTGAGCGACTTCTCCAACAGCTACCTGTTTTTAAAAATAGACACCCGTATCTGGAAACTGAAGTACGAGAATATTTTTATGGAACTGACCAACCAGTACAACAGGACCGGCGCGGATTTTCTATTGCCAAAAAAATATGCTTCGCTGCATCACCTGAGCATCAATGCAACGCCCTGGCTGAATATCGGCCTGTTTGAAAGCGTCGTGTTTGGCAGGAGGGATCATTATGACTTTACGTATCTCAACCCGGTTATCTTCCTGCGCTCGGCGGAAATACAAAACGGGAGCCCGGACAAGGCTTCGGTGGGACTGGATTTTAAAACCAATATCGGGCACCGGGCGCAGATCTACGGGCAGTTGCTGATCAATGAGTTCGTGCTGAGTGAAATCGCGCATTATTCCAACGGATGGTGGGGAAACAAACAGGGTTTGCAACTGGGTGCAAAATTTATCAATGTGTTCAATATTCATAACCTCGACCTGCAGACTGAAATGAACCTGGTAAGGCCGTTTACTTACGCCCACAGCGATTCTGTTTCCAATTATACCAATTATAACCAGCCGCTCGCCCATCCCCTGGGCGCTAATTTTGATGAATTCATTGCTATCGCCAATTACCAGCCCACCCACCAACTGCAGTTCCAGGGAAAAATCATTTATTACCGTCAGGGGCTTGATTCGGCCGGAGAAAATTTCGGCAGCAATATATTCCTTGATTACGATACCCGTCCCCGGGATTATGGTTTTAAAATAGGTTCGGGCATGCCCGCCAACTGCATCAATGTATCGGGTACTGCATCATACGAGCTAAAGGAAAACCTGTTTATCGACGCCTCGCTGATGTACCGCAATTATTCGGTCAGCGGCAATCCGACGCTGTCCAATCATACTACCATGTTTACGGTGGGTGTGCGCTTGAATGCGTTCAGGAGGGAATATGATTATTGATTTCCCGTTATCCCTCAAATATCAGCGAGAATACAATCTGCCGGGATTGAATTTTATCGATGACGCTGGAGAATTTAAGATCCGGGTCACGCTGGTGGACATTGCTGATACCGTTGCTGATCTTTATTTCGGGTGAAAGAATAAAAAAGCGCATGTAGAAATTAAAGCCTATCCCCCCTTCGATGCCGAGGTCACTGCTGGTCAGTTTTACGATGTCGTCGGCATTTTGCGCTCTTGCTTTGGAGGCAAGATCGGTTTCATATTTAAAGCCCCCCATCATATATACGCGGAAATTGCCGATGCGATCGCTTCTGAATTTAAGCTGTACCGGTATGCCGAGCAGGATGGACTCAATATTTTTGGTCATGACGGGCGTTTCGCCGGAACCGGGGTATTTTACCTGGTATTGAATGTTTTTATTGACAAACAGCAATTGGGGGAATACTACGCGTGCTTCCAGATGCTCGCTGATACGCAGGGTGTGCATGCCACCGATGCCGAGGCCCCCGGTATTGAGGGGATTAACGGATAATATGCTGTCGTTTTGCAGGAACTGGGGGTGCAGGGTCACCTGCAGGCGGCTGCTGGCGCCCATGATGACGATACCGATATGGTACGGTTTATCGTCCGATTCGGGAAGATTGAGATAGTCTCTTAGCTGTGCAAAAGATGAAAGCGACGAAATCAATAAACCTGCTACCGCTACAAAACCAATCAGGCCTTGCTTTTTGAGCCGCAATAAATGGTACATATTCCTCCTGTAAGTTTTGTTAAATAGGTAGCGGTATATCCAACTTCATTCATTATGGTTAAAAAATCGTTCCCCTCAGGGAATTTTTGGACAGAATCGTTTAAATATTGGTAGGCTTCCCGGTTTTTCGAAATCAGTCTGCCGATGCCGGGCGTAACAATGCGCATGTACAGATTGTAGATTCCTCTTAAAACAGATCGCGGGGGTTTTGAAAATTCCAGTACCACCAATTTGCCACCGGGCTTTAACACCCGGAGCATTTCAGCCAGTCCTTTATGAAGGTTTTGGAAGTTACGCACCCCGAAAGCCACCGTCACCGCATCAAACGTAGCAGCGGGAAAGTTTATTGCCTCGCTGTCACCCTGCTGAAGCTCTATCTCCTTATTTAACAGCAACTTGGCTATTTTTTTTCTTCCAAAGCCGAGCATCTTTTCTGAAATATCTATGCCAATTATTGTTGCGGGTTTCAGAAATTTCCAGGTCATGATGGCCACATCGCCGGTGCCGGTGGCCACATCGAGTATTTTCCGGGGGTGCAGGGCCTTTAATTCCTTTATGGCCCGCCGGCGCCAGTAGACATCGATACCCCCGCTCAGGAGGCGGTTGAGGAAGTCGTAGCGGAAGGCTATCTGGTCGAACATTCCCGCTACCTGCTGTTTTTTGTCCAGCTCCGAGTCTTTAAATGGCACCACCTGGTCGTGGGGTAAGCTTTTTTGCATGGGGGGCAAAGATACGTAAACAGCTATCTTTGCGCAATGCAAATCACTTCTGCGGAATACCTCATCAGCAGCCCGGACTATACCAAATGCCCGGCGCCGGACCGGCCCGAATATGCTTTTATCGGGCGGAGTAATGTGGGGAAAAGTTCCCTGATCAATATGCTCTGTAACAGTCAAAAGCTGGCAAAGACCTCTTCATCGCCCGGTAAGACACAGTTAATCAATCATTTCGGCATCAATAAGAAATGGTATATCGTTGATTTGCCCGGCTATGGTTTTGCCAAAGTCTCGCAGCGCGACCGCCGCCGCTGGGAGCAGATGATCGAGAATTACTTGCGCAAGCGGGAGAACCTGGTGAATGTGTTCGTGTTGATCGACAGCCGTCATAAACCCCAGCAAATAGACCTGGATTTTGTCAACCAGCTGGGGGGTTGGGAAATTCCGTTCTCGCTCGTATTTACCAAGACCGATAAGGAAAACCAGCGTACAGTGGCGGCCAATGTGAAAGCATTCCTTGACGCGATGCGGGAGGAATGGGAATTTCTGCCTGCGCATTATGTGACGAGCGCGCTAAAAAACCTCGGAAGGGATAAAATCCTGGCGTTTATTGGAGATGCCAATGAGCAGTACCGGCTACAGAAAAAAGAAGAGGAAACAAAGAAGAAGGAAGGGGCCTGAACCCATATTTCGTTAAGAAAATCTCACCCCTTCGGGGTTAAGGGAAAAGGGGTTATTGATGGTTCTTTCTATAATAATAACAGCCCTTCGGGCTTGAAAAACCCCAACGGGGTAGCATTATTATAGAAACAACACGATTAAGATAAAATATAACCCCGAAGAGCCTGTCCCGCCACAGCGGGAGGTGACATATTTTGAATAGCTTCTAATGACATTGTTACAGGGGAGACAATGCCCTTAGCGGTGAGGGGTCACCACTTTAAATCAAAAAACCCTCCGAAAACATCGCAGGGTTTAGTTAACTACCTTATTGGCACAGCTGCTGCTGGCGAAGGCTTCCGGTTTGGCTTTAAAGGCAAAGCCCATACCGAGGATATAACCCATGGCCTCCTTCAATGCATCGTTGCTTTTGAAATTGGGGTTGGTGTTAATGTCGGCATGCACTTCCATATCCACATCGTAGGTGGTAAACAGGTCGCACAACTGGTAAGCGATTTCGATGCTTTTGGCAACTTCCACCAACATGCGCTCTTTGATGGTGTAGACTGTTTTTGTTTTTTCATTGTGGATGAACATGAAACCTCCATGCCCTTCTCTTAAAAAAACAATCACCGTAGCGAACTCGGTGTCAGCGCCTTTCACCTGGCTGTCGGTGCCAATACATACTTTGAGATGGTATCCCTTGCTTGTCTCCCTTTTGATAGCGTTTTCAACGGCATCAGCAATCGGAGTTTCAATCGGGTCGCCATTAAACTTTCTCCATAACATAAGTAAATGGGTTTTTCGAATTTACGGAAAAATCGGTTAAAGAAGAAATATGGGGGTTGTTAATGTTTTATCAGCATTTTTCAGGTATGCCAGAACAGGAGACCCGGGAAATCTAATATTGCCCCGTGCTGAGCAATACCAGCGTACAGGCTTCCATGGTTTGTATATGTTGTTCGGCGGCCAGTTTTTCCAGTTCCTCGTTTTCCGCACCGGGATTGAAGATAATGCGCCGGGGATGCAGGGATAAAATATAATCATAGTATTCTACCTGGTGCGCCGGGCTAAGATAAAGGGTGACAGTGTCTATCGCATCCAGCGGGGGTTTTTCCGTGTCTATGTCCACATCCGCCACTTTAACGGCTTTGCGGCCGATAGCGACCACAGGATGGCCTTTCTTACGTAAGTTGTTTACGGCAAGATAGCTGTAGCGCGCGGGGTTGTCGGAGGCGCCGAGGACCAGTGTTTTCTTTTTAGCCAGCTCCATGCGGATAGTTTGTAGTATAACAACAGGAAGTCCAATTTGTTTTTATCGCAGGCGGGGCTGCTCGCAACGTGTTTTTATCACCTGCAGGATATTATCCTGTATATCCCGCATAATCCAGCCGGCCCACCAGCTCGCATAAAAGTTGAAATCGGTCTTTAATACAAAATGACTGTACAAATGTAAGCGCCAGGTGCTATCATTTAATAATTCCAGCCGGTAAGTGCCGTCCAGCACATCAAAATACCTGCCGCCGATAACCACGTGTTCGTCCATGGTAGTGGACGGAATATCCTTCGGATTGGCACGGATGCTAAAGCTCATCCTGCTGCCGGGATCATATTCTTTTACGACTTCATCGAATACAAGGCCGCCGGTAAAAATGGCTTTCCGGCTTCCGCCAACGCCGGCATAATTGAGTTCGGCTTTTACCGGGCGGGGAAAACCGAGAAAGCGGGTAATCGTGCCCTTATCACTTTGCGGGGGTATTTCACGCACACGAAGGACATTGTTCCAGATGCTGTCGTGCGTGGAACGGATATCGATATAAGTATAGGCTTCATAGCGGGTGGGCAATCCCGGCAGTGCATGTTCAAAAGAAGCCAGCACCATGGGTAGGAGAAAGAGCAGGCTTACCTGCAACTTGTTTTGATTGCGGTATTTTTTTAGCTTGAAGTAGCCGGCTGTCAAACCGCCCAGGCTGGACAATACCATGAAAACGGGAAGGATCATCAGCCAGCAGGCCAATCCTTCAATTTCTAAAAACAGCGTGAGAACAAAAAAACAAAAAACAGGTGCCCATGGAGCAAAGATGCGGTAGTGCAGCCGCTTTACTTTTTCTATGCCCGACAGAGAGATGGTGAGCATACCCATCAGGAAGGGTACGGACGCGAGAAAGGTGGTTGACATTACCCATAACCAATTCCCGAACTTGTCTAATTGAAATATCCAATGCATCAAAAGAGCGTAGGCAACGGGAATACTTATAACAAGCAGCAACTTTTTTAGTCCGGTCCGGTTCATGGCGAAGGCTTTAAAATAAATGATATTTTTTTCTCGGGGTAGTTTTAATAATAGCACCAAGGGCGTCTTCCAGTTTTGGGTAACGGAACCTGAATCCTGTTTCGCTTAGCCGGGTGGGTATTACCCAGCGGCTTTTGAGGATCAGCTCTGTTTCCGTGCCAATCAACCGGGCGCCGACAGCCAGCATGGGGCGGGTAGCGGGCAAGCCGATTTTATGACCGGTGAGCTGCCGCAGTGTTTTCATAAAGTATTCGTTGGTGACCGGGTTGGGCGATGCACAATTGTAAACGCCTTCGCAATCGGGACGATGCAGCATCCATTCCATCGCCCGGCAAACATCTTCCACATGCACCCAACTATACATCTGGTGACCGTTGCCCTGGTGACCGCCGAGAGCGAATTTAAGCAGGTTGAAATAAGGTTCCATCACGCCGCCGTTGCCCAGGGTAATCGCCATGCGCAGGGCTACTTTGCGTGTAAAGGGGGTCGGCTGATCGAAGAAAGTTTGTTCCCAGCGCTTACATACCTGTACGGAAAAATCATCGTGGTATTCACCCGTGTATTCGTCCTGCGGCCGGTCGGTGGCATGGCGGTAGATAGTGGCGGAGGCGGCGTTGATCCATAATTTGGGAGGAAGGGCGCATTGGCGGATCGCATCGCCGAGCGCGGTGGTGCTTTGGGTCCGGCTGTCGAAAATTGCCTGTTTATTCTTTTCCGTATAACGGCAGTTGACGCTTTTGCCGGCCAGGTTGATGAGCAAATCGGTGCCTTCGAGTTCACTGGCCCAGTGTTTCTCTACGTGCTGCCCGTCCCAGCGGCGGTAGGTGACATCATAACCCTGCGAAGGCAGCAGGAGATTGTCCGTATAAGCATTGTTGTGGGTATTGGCGGACTGGCGGGATAAAACAACAATATGGTTGTCTTTACCAAAATAGCGCACGAGTTGCTGGCCGATAAAACCGGAGCCCCCAGCGATAACGATGCGTTTATTTTTCATAACCATACTTTTCATATTTTCAATAAAAACAGAAACATCAGTACTAAAAGAAAGCCGGTCATCCCGGCTATATTGTTGCGCTGTTGTTTTACTTATTTAAAGAACTTCATGAGGCTGCCCACGAACCAGTGTTCATCGGCTTTTACCATTACGTCGAGCATCTTGTCGGCCTGCTGTCCGAAACGTTTGATGCCGGCCACCGTGTCGGTAAATTGCTTTACGTGCTTGTCCTTTTTATCACCGTCCACGTTTTCCAACTGGTCCAGCAGTTTGAGCATGGGGTCCAACTCGCGTTTTTTTCTTTCCTTGATAATAAGACGGGCCACTTTCCAGATGTCTTTTTCGGCGGTGAAATATTCCTTGCGTTCACCGGGAAGGATAACGCGATCTACCAGTCCCCAGTCGATCAGCTCGCGGACATTCATATTGACATTGCCACGGCTGATATTGAGCTGCTCCATTACATCATCCTGGCTCAAAGGCTCGGCGCTGACCATCAGGAGGGCATGAACCTGTGCCATGGTCCGGTTGATCCCCCAGTGGGTGCCAAAAGCGCCCCAGGAGGCAATGAACTGTAATTTGGCTTCTGCTAGTTTCATGACGACGATTTCTGCTGTAAAACTAAGGAGTAATTCTGAATTTTCAAAATTTATTGAAAGAATGATTTAGTAATAAGCAAATTTGAAAATAACAGGCTGCACCTTATAGGATTTGACTTTCTTGCCTGCGATGAGGGCAGGAATCCATCCGGTTCCATATTCGATCAGTCGAAAGGGTGAGCCGCCCCTAAAGGGCGGCTCACCCTACACCGTGCAAGATTTTATTTGTATTTCGGACAGTCCAGCCGCTTATCGCTTTTCTTTTCCGTGTTATGAGGGGCGCGGAACACGAGAGCGATATAACCGCCGCCGTTTTCAGTGCTGGTTTTGGAAAACAGGTTGCCGAAGTTGTGGATGCCGAGCAAGAGCGGGCCGACTTTGACAGCGCCGCCTATCCAGAGCTGGTGCTGGTCGTTGTACTGGATGGGCAGGTAGAAGCCCAGTTTCTTGGTCTCCCAGCGGGGTGTAACCGTAATAAAACTCAGCTCTTTCACCTGCAGGTAATCCTTCAGGAAGCTGGAAGGGGCATTGAGCGACAGATCGGCATTGACAAAAAAAGCATCGCCAAGATAACGATCCACATTCAATACCAGTCGCACGGGATTAAGCACATTGAATTTACCCGCAATGCCGGACGACTGGTTGACCAGGGTAGCGAGGCTATCGTTGAACGATTCCACCGAATTGACGCCACTATTAAACTTTTGATCCAGCGATAGATTGGTGATATTGGCTTTTACACCACTGACAACACGGCTTTGCGTGCCATACTTGTATTGATTGCCACCCAAGCCCAGCAGGGCAGCACCGAATTTCCAGTCATAATCATAATAGTTGTCTTCATCTTCAAAACTGGTAGTGCCCTGCGGCTTAACGAGGTATTCCAGTCCCAGGTCGAAGGAAGCGCCGCCCTGCGTATAGGCGAGGAGATTATTTATATTGGTGCCGCTGCTGTTGCCATTCTGCCACTGGTCGAAATTGGAAGAATAGCCATACACGAGGTTGGCGCCCGTCAGCGTGTAGACAGTCTGGTTTCCCTGTAGGGTACTGGCAAACTGGCCATTGTCGAGCCGGGCATAGGCGCCGGATATACCCCTGCTTAGTTTTAGGGTAGCGCCCACATTGAGGCGGCGGTGTTCGTCGTCATATATCGTACGCGCATAGGTGCCGTATAATTCAATCCAGGTGCTGCTGAGCAGGTTGAAATTGAGCTTTGTACCGGGCTGGTTGAGCGCGAAAAACTGTGCGCTCCCGTGCAGCGTGTCAATATAGTTGTAACTGCCCGTGCTGAGATTGGTATAGCTTTCGAGGTTGGCGCCAAAGGCGATGCTTTGCTTGCGGCC
>DASYCT010000469.1:0-7442 GCA_036500065.1 Chitinophagaceae bacterium
CCTTGTTTATAAATACTGGCCGTCTGCCCGTTGACATACGTTTCGTTTTTATAACAATCCAGCACCTGCAATTCATAGCCTGCATCGCCGGAGCCAAGAGAGGCAAGGAATACACCGCTATTGCCACGCGCCTGGTTGGTACCGGTAATATCAGTCGGGATACGCCATTCGATGTGCAACTGGTAATCGGTAAAAGAACGCTTGGTTTGTATATTACCCGTTCCCTTTTTGACAGTGAAGAACCCATCTCCCAATGTCCATTCGGCGGGGGTTTTACCATCTTTGGCGGATACCCACTGGTCAAGATTCTTTCCGCCATAAAGCACGATGGCATCGGATGGGGCATCGCTGCTGCTGGCGCCGGGTGTTACTACCTTTGGAACGGGGGTCCACACTTCGGTTAGTTTTGGATCGCCCTGTTGCTGTGCATGAGCGGCAGTGGTCAGCAAAACGGTAGCCAACAGGCTTAACGGGAATGTATGCTTCATCTTGTTCGTTTGATTTAAAGAGTGATTAACACAGTGGTGTTTATACCACCGGTAGTTTATATCCGTTGTGGTATTCTTTCATGAAATATTGCTGGTTCACCTTTTCATCTGTAAACTTTCCATTGGCATTGTCCCATACCAGGCGCTCGCCGCTACGGAAGGAGATATTGCCCATCTGCGCCATCGTGGCAATATGCGAAGCTGCTTCGATGGGACAGTGAAGGTCTTCTTTACGGCCGGAGCGGATAACGCCGATGAAATTGGCCCAGTGCTTTTCCACTCCGTTGTCGATGCTTTTCGCCAATGGCATGACGACTTTGTTCTTACTGTTCTTTTCTTCGATTACTTCCCACCCGGCGCGGTTCAGGATAAGGGTACCGTTGTTGCCGATAAACGCGATGCCATGATCTCTGCCGTAGGAACCGTTGTCGATGCCCATGGCCGAATCCCATACTACATTAAAGTGATCGAATTCATATAAGGTGGTAAGCGTATCGGGTGTTTCCTGTGAAAGATCGGGATAGGCAAAACGCCCACCGAGGGCGGCAATGGTTTTTGGCGCTTCGGCCTTCATCCCAAGCAGGGCATAGTCCAGCAGGTGAACACCCCAATCGGTCATCAGGCCGCCGGCATAATCCCAGAACCAGCGGAAATTAAAGTGAAAGCGGCTGGCGTTGAAGGCACGCTTTGGTGCGGGGCCTAACCACATGGCATAATCGACACCCGCGGGAGGCGCGGTATCGGGCACTACCGGCTGGGGATGCATCCATCCCTGGTAGCACCATACTTTTACCGTGCGGATATTGCCCAACTGGCCGGAATAAACAAAATTGACCGCATCTTTGAAATGCTGCTGGCTGCGTTGCCATTGCCCCGCCTGCACGACCCGGTCGTATTTCTTTTGCGCCGCCACCATGGCCCGGCACTCACCGATGGAATTGCCCACCGGCTTTTCCACGTACACATGCTTACCGGCCTGGCAGGCCTCTATCATGATCAATGCATGCCAGTGGTCGGGCGTGCCTATAATAACGGTATCAATATCTTTCTGATCCAGCAGCGCCTTGTAATTGCTGTAGGTTTTTATTTTCGATGTATCGATGTTCATTTTCCCAAGATCGGCCAGTCGCCTGTCCAATACGTTCTTGTCTACATCGCAAAGTGCTACGATATTAACGCCGGGCACGGTAAGCGCGGCTTTTACATCGGCCCAGCCCATGCCATTGATACCGATGGCCCCGATGTTGACCTGGTCCGAAGGCATGGTGTTTCCTTTAAAGTAAGAAAAGGCTTTGTTGTCAAAGGCCGATGCGAGCATCCCGGCCCCGAGCAAAACAGAAGATTGTTGCAGGAAGGATTTACGCGAGGGCATCGTTAGTCGTTTATTTTAGCGTTTACATACGAACCCGACAACAGGTTCTTGCGGATATAATCGGCGCTGGTCTTAATACATTCGAATACGGGGCGGCGGTACTGCTCCTGTTCCACAAAAGCATAATCCAGCCCGGCCAGGTCCTGGTATTGAAATATCTCTTTCCAGTTTATAATACCGCTGCCGACTTCACAGGTCTGTCCGATCGCCTTCCCTTCTGTATGCGCTTCCATGTCTTTGAGGTGCCACATCGGGAAACGGTGCGGGTATTTCTTAAACCAGGCAATGGGGTCCTGCTTGGCGTATTTCATCCAGTAGAGGTCCATTTCAAATTTTACCAGCTTGGGATCGGTATGCTGCAGCATATACTCATACGGCACAAAACCGGCCTCTGCTGCAAATTCAAAATCGTGGTTATGGTAACCGGTGATAAGGCCGGCCTCTTTGCTGATCTCGCCGCCTTTGTTGAGGCGTTCGGCAATCAGCTTGAAATCATCGGCCTTGCGGTGCTTGTCGTCAATATGCGGGATGACGATGTATTTATGCCCCAGGGTATGCGCATCATCGATCAGGTGTTTCCAGCTATCCCAGTTGTAGTTGGGTTCGTACAGGAAATCGCTCACGCCATAGTGACCACTGGGTGTTTTTAGATTGTTCTTTTTGAGCAGGTCCGAAAACTGTTTTACCGTGCGCCCGAAAAACAGGCGGGTTTTGTACTCGTACCCGTACAATTCGATATGGGTATAACCGGTGGCGGCTACCTGGGCGATGGTCGTATCGAGGTTTTTGGTCACTTCGTCGCGGACCGTGTAAAGCTGTAATCCGAGCACTTTTTGGAATTTAAACAATTCGGATGGGTTCATGGACAAGGCGGCGCCTAACACAGCGCTCTGCTGAAGAAAACTCCGTCGTGTAATCATGGCAAGCAGGTTATTAATGAATGAATAGAGCTGAAAATTACGGAAATTAACTTGTTTTGCGTACACTTTACACAGTTTATCCATTTTGATAAATCACCCGGTAAATACTAAGTTTGGCTACAATTCAGGCAGTCTATGGCATTAGCGGCAAAAATAAAATCAAACCCCCGGCTCAAGAAACTGGTGATGTGGATGATTGCTTCCGAAAGCGGTATCCGCCCGAGATGGTGGGTGCGCAATTTCGTCAACCCCTTTTACCATAAACGCGGTAAAAATACCCGGGTCTTCCGCCGGGCAAGGGTAGACACCATGCCTTTTGCCCATTTTGAAATGGGCGATAATGTGACCATCGAAGACTTTACATTTATTAATAATGGGATGGGGCCGGTGAAGATCGGCGACTGGTCTTTTATCGGCGCGATGAACGCCATCATCGGGCCGGTGACCATCGGCAAGCATATCATGACGGCACAGAACGTGGTCATGAGCGGGCTTAACCACGGATTCGAAAGCGTGTCCGTCGGGTTTCGTTACCAGCCCTGCACCACTTCGGAGATCATTATCGGCGATGGCTGCTGGATTGGCGCCAACGTGGTGATCACTTCAGGCGTCAAAATAGGCAACTATGTAGTGGTGGCGGCGGGCAGCGTGGTGACCAAAGACGTGCCCGATTATTCCATCGTTGCCGGCAATCCTGCCCGGCTGCTGAAACAATTCAATCATACGACACAACAGTGGGACCGGGTCCCTTCTTAACCATGAAGAAAATATACCATCTCGCCACCTGTACTACCTGCCAGGCGATATTGAAAGGGGTACACGCAACAGAACAGCATTGCGAACTACAGGACATCAAAACAGCAAAGATCACCCCGCAGCAACTGGATGAAATGAAAAAGATGAGCGGTAGCTATGAATCCCTGTTCAGCCGGCGGGCGCTCAAATACAAGGAGCTGGGCCTGAAAGACAAAAAGCTCGAAGAAAAAGATTACCGCAAGTATATACTGGAAGAATACACGTTTCTCAAACGGCCGGTAGCCATTATCGGTAATAAAATATTCGTGGGCAACGATAAGAAAACCGTGGAAGGGTTGAAGCAGGTCCTTCATTAATTGCGGGGCCGAAGCCCGTCAATTCATATTCTCCGGGTGCAGGAACCGCGAAGAAACAAGCGGCATCGCATCGCCCGGCAGGGGCGCCACTTTACGAATGTGCACCATTCCCTTCATCGCGGCATAATCACGGGCAGAGCTGTACAGGTAATCTTCCGGGCTTTCCACAATTCCATCGCGCACGGGATTTTCATGTACATAGCGGATATGCTGGAGCAGCAGGGCGCGGTCATCGGATTCGATGTGCACGGGATGGTTGCAATCCTGCCATAAGGGATGCTTTTCTATCCGCTTGAGGCATTGACTGAAATTTTCAAAACGCGCCAGCATCCATTCCTTGCGGAGGTCGGGTTCCTCTTTTATTACTTCCATTACCCGTTGCGCCATGCGCTTCTTCAGCTGGCGGGTGATGACGGCAAAGGAGAAGCCCGGTTTGGCCTGCGCCACGAGGTGCAGGTGATTGCTCATCAGGCACCAGGCATAGACGACCAGTCCTTTCGATTCGGTATATTCATTCAGTGATTCGGCTATTACTTTTTTATAGGCGGGACGTACGAAGATATCTACCCAATCCACCACGTTGAACGTGATAAAATAACAAGCCTGTTGATCGTTACTTCTTTTACGGTCACGATTCATAAGCGACTGTTTAAATGAAAAAGGCGGGCCTTACAATTTACGGTACTTAAAAATACAAATACCATTCCGTTTGGTACTACAAGCGTTAAAAGAATCATTTTTTAACAGCAGGAGAGAAGGTGAGCCGCTTTGCGGGCAGGCTTGTGTCCTGGCAAGGCGGCTCACCTTCTTTTTAATTCCCCGAAAGGGCCAGCACGGCAAAACTGGCCAGCCAATGCTCCCCGCCATAATTGCCGCTTACCACGTTGGGCAGCGAGGCGCTCAGGTGAGCCAGTGCGGCGCGGCGAAGAATGGCCTTCCGTGGATCGGAAGCGGGCAGCAGGGCAGCCAGCCCGTTCATACACCAGCTACGGCTGAAAGAAAGCCCGTCGAGGTGAACAATCTGCAAATCGGTGCGGTCGGACACCACCGGCAGCTGGGTCAGGTGCAGCAACGCCTCCCGGGAAATAAACGCATTAAACCAGGGCAGGAATTCACGCAGGGGAAGCACCCTGCGCATAAGATCGGCTTCTTCCAGGCTGGGAGAAAGAAAATCGCTTCCATCGGGCTCCCAGGTGGAAGGGGCATTTTTATCATTCCCATAAATACGCCGGGCGCTTTCCACCAGTGCGGCTTCAAAGGAGGCATTCTTTACGGCGCGGGCATAATCCAGTGCAAACACCATCCCGAAAGCGGTATTGGGATGCACGCCGGTCCTGTTGGGATAGGTCTGTTTGGGCAGGAACGCCTTCCACAGGTCGATAACCTTCGCCGTCAGCGGTTGCAGGGCGGCATGCCAGCGCTGTCCATCGGCATCGGGCCAGCCGGCGAGTTCCTGGTCAAGGCGAAGCACCCAGGCCCAGCCATAGGTACGCTCAAACCCTTTTTCCAGTTCACCATCGAAGTACAGCGCCTCGGTGGCGATATTTTCGGGTGTCAATGTGCTGTTGAGTGTTTTGCGGATAAGCGCCTGTTCCGGCAATTGGGGGAATAGTTTCAGCAGGCGCACCAGCATCCAGTGACCATGCACACAGGAATGCCAGTCAAAACATCCGTAGAAGGCGGGGTGCAGTTGTTTGGGCGTAAGCACCTGGTCGCTATCACCTTTCGACACATGGCCTGTCTTATTGGGGTATTCCTGGTTAATACATTTCAGCGGAAGGCCCGCAAGAAAAGACGCTCCTTTCGTGGTAAGCTCAAAACCCGAGCTATCGGTTTTTACATGAAAGAGATCGTTCACCTGTGCCTGCGCAGTAATGCCGATAACAAGAATAGCTATAACGGAGAAAATGTTTTTCATCCTTAAATGTAAGTAAAGTTACCATGACTTACTGTTCGTTATCTACGAAGTCGTTCGTCTACGATAAACGGCTCTCCGGCAACCGTATCCTTTCTTTAGGCCATTTTACCATTTCCCAACGATACGGGCTGTTATTTTTACTGTCGGATCACAATTATTCATTTCACTTAACTATCCTTGTTATGAACAAAGCAATCAAATCATTCGCGCTCGGCCTGCTTATCCTCGGCGCCGGGCTGGCCACGAAGGCACAGGACGAAGAGGCAGTCCCCTCTCCCATACAACACAGCACCCCACGCTGGGTATCTTCAAAAGGTTATTGGGTGGTGGAAAGCAATCCTTCCAACCCGAAACATGCCTGTGTGTATTTTTATACCAATGTCAATGTACTGGTCTACAAAGAAACCATCGACGGCGTCCCGCTCGCGCTGAACAAGACCCGCACGAAAATGCAGTTAAAAAAAGTCTTGGAAAGCCTTATCAGCTCCTGGGAAGCGGGGGAGCCACTTGATAAGACAACACCCGTGATGACGGGTATTTTCAAAAAAGAAAAGAACGCCCGTTAAACCCGGGGCTTTAATGGCTGTCTGCCTATAGCCGTTTTCGTCGACGAAAGCCGTCCGTCTATCGACCCTGTGAGCAGCGGTAACCCGCCTGTATCCATCCGGTCGTACATTTATAGTGAACAGCATACTCATGGAGCAATCGCCATTCATATTTTCCAATGCGCTCAAATACCGTCTCCGACGCCACCTGGCGTTTTGGGTGTTCTGGTGGGTATTCCAGGGATTCCTGTATTCCTTTGTGGTGTTGAAGCCCGGCATCGGTTACCAGCGATACCTGGGCGACTCGATGGTTGAATCGTTGCTGTTTCTTTCGGTTCATATCTTTCTTGCGTATTCGCTTATTTATTTCGTGCTGCCGCGTTACCTGCTGAAACAAAAATACTGGCAGACGGCCGTCTTTGTTTTGGCGCTTTTTCTTATCTCGGCGGGCATGTCCGCCGCCCTCGCCACGACGCTTATCCGGCTTGTCCGCTATTCCATACTGGGTGAAGGAGACGGACATATCGCGGATCTACGGCCGGTAAGGGTCTTTCTTTCGCTGATGGCGGGTCTCCGGGGCGGCATTACCATCGGCGGTTTCGCCGCCACCATCAAGCTGATGAAATACTGGTACAACAAGGAAAGAAAAAACCTGCAACTGCAAAAAGAAAATGCGGAATCGCAATTGCAATTGCTGAAAGCGCAGGTACACCCGCATTTTCTTTTCAATACCCTGAATAATATTTATTCATTTACACAAAACAGCACGCCCACCGGTTCCCGGCTGATCATGGGGCTGTCGGACATGCTGCGTTATATACTGTACGAATGCAACCAGCCACTGGTGCCGCTCGATAAGGAATTGAAGATGCTGCGCGATTTTACTATGCTGGAACAGGTCCGGTATGATAATGGGCTGGACATGCACATCACCCTCCCGGACAACACGCAGGGTTTGTATATTGCGCCGCTCCTGCTGCTGCCATTTGTGGAAAACTGTTTCAAACACGGCGCGAGCAATATCGTCGACCAGCCCTGGATAAGCCTGCATATTTCCCTCGAAGGCGATACCATGAAGATGAACCTG
>DASYCT010000470.1:0-5567 GCA_036500065.1 Chitinophagaceae bacterium
ACGCAGGTAACGCCCGATATAAACACCCGTCGCGTTCAACACCATAACAGGATAAAGAAAAGCCCCTCCCGGCATCCCCGGCCAGCGCGCTGTCAGCACTTTTTCCATCTGCCTTACCGACAGGATACCCATGAGAAGGCCGTTCCATGCAAAGGAAATAATCAGTAACAGGTCATACCAGGGTGGTACGGCAATGCTGTCGTAGAGATGAAACAGGTCGGTAAGAATATAAAACGCGTTGGGAATAAAAAGTACCCATGCGATAAACGCAACGGGCAGTTTCCACCGGCTTTGTATCCACGATGGAAGCGACAACAGCCGGGAAGAAAAAAAATAGGGTACGAAGGCAAGGAATAGATTCCATACGAGGAACGCAAAGGTAAGCCTGCCTGTATAGACTATCCTTGCCAGGAGCAAAAGGCAACTAAAACCAACCGAGGTAAGCAACAGGCGGTGTATTTCACTCTTCAGCACATTCATGCCGGTGCGGTAAAGCGCAGGCGTATTTATTTCTATCATAATAATTTGGGTATAAAAATGATCAAACCGGTTATAGCAGCTATAATGGCCGATACCAGCACAGCAGCGGCAGCTACGTCTTTAATGAATTTCACTTTGGGATTGAAGCCGGGCGATACGAGATCGCAGAGCTTTTCAATGGCGGTATTAAACAATTCGGCCATCCATACCAGCCCTGTAACGATGCTGATGAAAATCCATTCCATGCTGTGTAACTTTGTAAGGATACCTAATACTATCACTACAAGCGTGGCTACGGCATGTATGATAGCGTTGTGCTGCCAGGCGAAGAATTCCCGCATACCGTCCCATGCATACCGGAAACTCTTCAGCCGGGCGCGGATGGAAAACCGTGGCCGCTTCGCGGCTTTCGGTTGTTTAATTACTGGGTTGCTCATGCTTGTCGCTTGTTTTTTCTGCAATCCATTTCCACCAGAAGGCAGTGCAGGTTGTGAATACAAAAAGCTGGTACAGATCGTCCGATACGGAATGCCCGTTTCTTGTCACGGCGGCAAATACCGGTATCAGGAAAAGTATCGCCGCCAGCGTCACTATCATCCCGAAGAAATGTACGGGAATATAGAACCATCCCGCTTTTTTAAACCAAATGCTGTTCATAATGATACTTGTTTAATGCTATAATAGATGATTTTGTCCAGAATACGGCTATTGTTACAGCAATCGATGTTCCACAAATGACCAGCCCCCATTGCAGTATGCTTTTTAATGACTCCATTACCACGCAAACAGCCGTGTAAAATGTTGCAGTCAGTAAAATTAATACAAACAGCAGCCATGTAAACTTGTCCGTGACATGATAGGGCATACGGGCAAAGATTACCAGCAACCCGTTGATAACAGGAATTAAAGGCCAGGTCAACAGGAACCCCGCCGCCAGTGCCACGAACAATATCGCTATGGCGAATACATTACACCGGGGCACAAAAGCCATGCTTATGATAACGGCATTTAGTAAAACCGCCCGCGCCCATAATCGTATCGTTACCGAAGCTACTGTCATTGTTTACAGGGGCATAAAAGCTTTATAAAAGAGTTTCCGTTGAATCAGCAAGGCAGTCAGCACGGCCGCAAGACTAACCGGCATAGACCATGCAATTTTACTGAACGGGTCTAATCCCGTTATGCCCCACAGCAGCAGGTAAGACAGGAACGTTCCAACCATGCAGGAGATGATGATGAATACAAACCGTCCGCGCCTGTTCAGGAAAAAGTCCGACAGGTAAGTGGAAGCTAACAGCGCCAGCATCCCTGGTGCTGAAAAAGGAACCGAAAACAACGATATGACGTAAAAATCCTGTCCTGCGTTCAATAGCTCATCTTTCATGGGCAACTGGTGCGTGTGCAGCATAGCCTGTACAAACAGGACGACAGCGACAAATCCAATGTTGAACGCGATACTCAAAACCCATGTCAGTAAATAAAACTTCCATTTCATATACTATTTTTTAAGATCAGCCAATTGCTGTTTTACCTGTTCATCTGTATAGTTCCAGGATAGCCATGTAAAACCCGCCTGTTCTTTCAGGTAATCCGTTTGTCTGTCTTTTAAGATTTGCACGACACAATCACTGCAATCGCCGATCTGTTCGCCTTTCTGGTTTAATTCTTTTTCCCGTTGCTTCAGCAGGGGCAGGTTTTGTTCCAGCAGGGGCAGCGTACGCGGCGAAAGACTCAGCAGGAACGACAAATCGAGGGGAGCCCTGTCGTTGTGTTGGATATTGTACCGCGCGATGGTCATATCCCAGTCTACCGCCGAAGCGGCAACCAGCAGCAGGATGACCGCCCATGCATTTACCCGCAGCAGGTAATAGGTGGTCTTTTTATATATGATCTTAAGGCATATAGTGACAAGGCCAAACAGTACCAGCAATAAAAAGAACAGCACGCCAATCCGTTTGTAAGCCAGTCCCGAGAGCTTTATATAATAATAATCCCTGATCAGCACCGAAACGACCAGCAGGGTGTTTTGTAGCAGCCAGAGATAAGCGCCCGCCTTCAGCCATTTGTTGCGGGTATAAAAATTAAGATTGCCACGAAAGAAAAACAATAAAACGATCATGGCCAGCACCAGTGACAGGATCAGCAATTCCGTGCCCTCGTGTATCATGGCGGTAAGGTTTACATCGGGCGTATAGCTAAAATGCAGCCAGAGATAATTAATATCAACACAATTAACAATGAGCAGAAGCGCATTGAGCAACACGAGGCTGATAAGCCCGGTGGTATATTCGTTTTTCAACGCCAGGACTCCCTTTGACAGTCGCCCCAGTATCCAGCCAATGAGCGTGCCGTCATACGACAGCCTGTGTTTTCGTTCCCTGCGCAGGTCATCGGTCTTGCCGGCTTCTGCCTGTTCCAGCTTCCGGCTGCGGGCGCGCATCAGCAGGGCGCCGGTAAAGTAAAACCCGGCCAGCAAAAACAGGAGCCTTTCCACAGAAATGATTTCAAATAAATGCGTGAAAAACAGTTGCAGTTGCAGGCCGATGCGTGACATTATATCCGAAAAAGCCGAATTGGCCAGCGAGTAGATGATAAAGAAGGCAAGTGCGATCAGTACCGGGATAATACTGAAACGGATGATCTTACCCAACAAAGGCCGCTTTCTTTTACCCGTCTGCGTTGTCCTGACCTGGTTCGAGAAGCTGGCGATAAAAAAGATAAAATTCAACAGCAGCGAATTGCCGGCAAACCATGCGGAGCGATGTTCATATTCGGCAAAAGCAGCTATCAGCAACAGGGTAATAAGCAACGCCACCTGGCTGACCGGCGTATCATATATAAGCACCGTAGCGAGACAGGTAAAATGTACGGGCAGAAGTCCCTGCACTATTCTGTTTTTGAACGAGCCCGGGTACAGCCAGAAAAGAGTGCTAAGAATAAAGACCTCGAACAGCAAAGCGTTCAGCGCAAGCTGCTCCTGCCAGAAAAGGATGTTGAACAGTACAGCGCCCGATAAAATAATAAAAATAACCGATCGATTGTTTCGCATAACAAGAGGTTTAGAAGCGTATCATTTTAGCTTATGTTAAAAGTACTTTGTTTTTCAAAGTATAAGTACAAAAAAAAGGTTAAACTATTATGCCTGCCTGTTGAGAAAAAGAACGTCGCGCACAGCTGTCATAATTAATGAAATTTTAATGAATTGATTTAATCATTTGTTCCAGCGCCTCCAGGTGTTGCCGGAATGCTTTTTCTCCCGCCTTGGTAACAGAATAAAGCGTATTGGTTTTCCTGCCGATGAAACCCTTCTGCACTTTGAGAAAGCCGTTTTCTTCCAGCGTCTTCAGGTGAGATGCGAGATTGCCGTCGGTAGCGGCAATCAGGTCCTTCAGATCATTGAAATTAACCTCCGCATTGACCATCAGGGCGCTCATGATGCCCAGGCGGATACGGCTGTCAAAAACTTTATTAAGATGTTCTATCGGATTCTTCATACCCTTTCAATATAAAAGTAATAAACCCCTTGCATTTCCCACATTTTCATAACCTGTCCCGCCCGGGCGGAATTACTTCCGTTCATATTTCCACCACATGATGATGCCGTACAAGATATGCAATCCGCCGAAGCCTGCCGCCCAGAAAACAAGCCCATAGCCCGGCATCCATAAATTAATAAGTCCAAGCAATATCTGTCCGTAACCGAGGTATTTTACCTCGCCCAGCGTGTATTTACTGCCATTGACCAGCGCCAGGCCGTAAAACACCAGGCAGAGAGGAGCCACCACCAGGTAATGCCCCATTTCGACTGTCTTTAAAATAACGATACCGCCTGCCAGCAAGGGAAGCAGCGTATTCCACATCAGGCGTTTGGCTGTTTTATCCCAGATGGGAAGATTGTTTTTTTTGCTGCGGATATAGGTAAACAAAAAAGCCAGTACGACGGCCGCAAAGAGAACGCCTGCGGCAATAAAAAGCAATTCGATGCTAAGTGCATCACGGATTTCCGACCAGCCGCCACGATAGCCGTCTGCGTCGTTCGCGTGAGTCGATAGCTTGTACGCGTTGATCCTGCCTACTGCCAGCCATGCGCCTATCAATGCACATACGCCCGCCGCTATGCCGCTCCACCCGCTCAGGCTGATAAAACGGCTGCTCCTTTCCATAATGCGTTTAATATCCTGCAGGGCTTCCAGGCTTTCTTGCTGTTTGTCCATATAAAAGCACTTTGAGTCACAAAGTAAATAAACTTTCCCGAAATTACCAAACCCTTAACCTGTCATTTATCGTACTTGGGGTAAATTGTGCGCGTTTGGCTGTTAAATGTTATTTTTGAGCTTGTATGAAGTGCTTACAACTGCATGTCCGTCAATTCCTATTGTTATCGTGTGCCTTCCTGTTGTCGGTTTCAGCCCTGGCGCAAACCAAAGTCATCAAAGGGTATATAAAAGACGCCCTCAGCAATGAGCGGGTGCCTTTTGCTTCCATCAACTTTATTAAATCAAACGACGGGAAACTGAGTGATTCGGCAGGCAATTTCATTTTCCATTTCTCCGAATGGCCGGTGGACACCCTACTGGTAAGCTATGTAGGCTACCAGGATTATAAACTGTTTATCAGTCCCCAGCTGCTGCAAAGAGCCAACAACGGGGTGCTGAACCTGGTGATTGGAATGGAAAGAGGAAAAACAGTATCGGAAGTACTCGTGGAACGAAAAATAGACCGGGGTCAACTCATGTGGAAACGGATCGTAAAGCACAAAAAACAAAACGACCGCTACCGCTTCACCAATTTCTCGTATGAGTTGTACAACAAACTGGAGCTTGACCTCAACAAAATCAATCCCGATAGAATGAAACGGGTAGGCCTGCTCAAGCCGTTTAATTTCGTTTTTAATAATGTCGATACAACCGAAGGGGCGCCCTTCCTGCCTGTATTTTTGACAGAGACCATCTCCGATTATTATTACCAGAAATCGCCTTTTCGGACCCGTGAGATCATCAAAGGCAGCAAGACCGAGGGCGTGGACAATGAGAGTATCAGCCGCCTGCTTGGAGGCACCGATGCCAATGTAAATGTATATGCCAATT
>DASYCT010000471.1:0-5139 GCA_036500065.1 Chitinophagaceae bacterium
GGTTCAAAATCAAAATGAAAAAAGTTCTGTTGTGCATGCACGCCGGTATCTGTGCGGGAAGAACCGGTTAGCACAACGGCTTCCCTTTGGAGTACAAGGAAGGCTTTTTCAACGGCGGCCTGTACGGTAGGCGCGTTTTCCTGTACCTGGAAACCGCTGTAGTGCGTGCCTTTATACATGAGTTCTAAGAAATACCGTTGCATGGGGCGAAGATAAGCCTACTTCCTTATCATCGCCTTAAACCGTCCCTGGTAATAGCTGTCTTTGATCAGCTCGGCGAGCTGTGCATAATTATAAGAGTCGGAAGCAGAAGGGTAGGCGGCGTCAAACCATTTGTATTTTCCTTCGTCGGTAACGAACAATTCGTTGAGGGCTTTTATTTGTTTTACGGTCACGCATTTTTGCCGGAAGAGTTTTTTAGCGAGGACAATCCTTTCGTCGTCTGTTTTGACAGCCAGCATTTTCACCCGTAGTTTGTCTATATCGCTGTCCCAGGCTATGTTGATGCAGGTCGAGTTGGGTATGATGGGTTTTGCCGGCGCCTGTGCTGTATCGGTCTGATGTGTAGTGTCCGGCCGCGCAATGGTTTCGCTGTGGACAGTGGAATCCTTTTTAGGTTGTTCTGCGATGGGATGCGGTATCGGGGGCGTTTCTTTGACGCTGTCGACAGCGGGCGGCGGAGCCGGTTTCTGTTCCGCTGTGTTGTTTTGTTGAGGAACGGGTGCTGTGCTGTCTTTTTGTTCCCCTGTGCCAGGCATATTATACACGGGTGTTTTACCGTTGCGGGGCGCTTCCGCAATCAGGATACCGGGTTTATCCAACGGGATGCTGACGCGGATGGTGTCCTTGTTTTCGGTTGTCCCGTCGGTATAGACAGCGATATAGGAGGTATCGGTGAGAAGCTCTGCTACTTTTAGCGTATTGGTTTTTGGGGCAGGGATAATTGCCGCAACAGTGGTGGTAGCGTTTGCCGCGGGAGCCACGCTATCGGTGAGCGGAGCCCGGGCAAGGGTATCCTTATTCATCACCGGTGCGGGCGCATCGGTTTTTACAGGCTTGTCATTTTTTGTTAGGGCCGATGAATCGTTGCGGGGAGGGAGCGTTTTTGTAACGATGGTTGTATCGCGTTTTGTTTCCACCACCGGGACCGCTGCAACCGTGTCTTTGGGTAATTTCTCTTTTACCGTAGCCGTAGTGTTGACCGCCACGGAGCGCGGAGACGTGTAAAGGACGGATGAATCGTCTACGGCATTGGCCAGCAGTGTAGAAAACGCATCTGTTTTTTTAGTAACGTTTAGTTCAGGGCTTTTTTTTTCAGCGGCAGGATTGCTGTTCATGATGACAGCAAGCGATTGAAGGTTGAACAGGCCCCAGCCCTTATCACCAAAATTTTTAAGCAGGTAGCCCGCATCTTTATGGTTGATGGGAAGATTGAAATGTTGCTCGGGGAAAATATTGGCCGGAAAACCGATGATAAAATGATAGGTCGAATCCGACAGCCGGGGAAGGATGAGGTAGCCGGCTTCCGTGGAACTGTACACTTTGTCGTTCAGCCGCATATAAAAAGGCTGGTGATTATCGGCTTGCAGGTAAATGAAATAGTCCTGCTGGCTGAAGGCCTGCGCGCCAGCGAAAACCAGTAAGAGGGAAAGCAGCCAATTCTTCATTTGAACATTAAAATTACGGTGTTTGCCGGGCAAATCTAATTGAAAACCTGCATTGGCATTGCCATTTACCATTTTTTTTACAAACTGTAACAAGGCCTCCGCTTATCTTTACGATCCATAAATATAAAATATGAAGAAACCTTTTTTGGTTGGTTGCTTACTTGTTCTTACCCTCTTTATGAAAGCTCAGACCAGTACGTCGGGCTCTGATACCGCCTGGAGCATTTATCGCGCAACGGCTACCCGCATCAACGACCTGGTGCATACAAAGCTGGAAGTACGTTTTGACTATGCCAAATCCTGGATGTACGGTAAAGCATGGATAACGCTTAAACCCCATTTTTATGCGACGGATTCACTAAGCCTCGACGCCAAGGGAATGGAGATCAGCAAAGTGGCATTGGTGAAAGGCGGCAGCAATACCCCCCTCAAATATACCTACGATGGCATGATACTTACTATCGACCTGGGCCATAACTATAAAGGCGGGGAAGAGTACACGGTATATATCGACTACATATCCAAACCAAATGACCTGAAAGTAAAAGGAAGCGCGGCCATCACGGATGCCAAAGGCCTGTACTTTATCAACCCGAAGGGCGAAGAAAAGGACAAACCCACGCAGATATGGACACAGGGCGAAACGGAAGCCAATTCCGTCTGGTTCCCTACGATCGACAAACCCAACCAACGCTGCACCGACGAGATCATTATGACGGTGCCTGATAAATATGTGACACTAAGCAACGGACTGCTGGTAAGCCAGAAAAAGAATGGGGACGGCACCCGTACCGACGACTGGAAAATGGACCTGCCCCATGCGCCCTACCTGTTTTTTATGGGAGTAGGCGATTATACCATTATAAAAGATTCTTATAAAGGGAAAGAGGTCGCTTATTATGTGGAGAAGCAATATGCTCCCGTAGCCCGCAGGATATTTGGCCTTACTCCCGAAATGATGGCCTTCTATGTACGCATTACCGGTGTTGAATTTGCCTGGGCAAAATATGACCAGATCGTGGGACGCGATTATGTAAGCGGGGCCATGGAAAATACAACCGCCACCCTTCACCAGGAAAGCGCAGAGCAGGATGCAAGGGAACTGGTAGACGGCAATTCATGGGAAGAAGTGATTGCTCACGAGCTGTTTCACCAGTGGTTCGGCGACCTGGTAACGACCGAAAGCTGGAGCAATATCACCCTCAATGAATCATTTGCGAACTACAGCGAAACATTGTGGGATGAATACAAACACGGCAAAGATGCCGGCGATGCGCAGAACTTCAACGATATGCAGGGTTACCTGCAAAGCCATAGCGAGAGCAAGGACCTGGTGCGGTTTCACTACTCCGACAAAGAAGATGTATTTGATAAGGTGAGCTATGAAAAAGGCGGCCGTATCCTGCACATGCTGCGGAATTACCTGGGCGACAGCGCTTTTTTCAAAGCACTGAACCTTTACCTCGTCACCAATAAATTCAAATCGGCCGAAGCACAGAACCTGCGGCTGGCGATGGAAGAAATCAGCGGCCGTGATCTTAACTGGTTTTTCAACCAGTGGTATTATGGCAACGGCAACCCGAAGGTGGAAATCGGCTATAGCTACGACGATGCTGCCGGTAAAGTGACCGTGAACATAAAGCAAACACAGCCCGGGGACGAGGTATTCAAACTGCCTTTTGCCATCGATGTGTACAGCGGCGGGGAGAAAAAGCGCTACCCCGTATGGATGGAAGGACGCGAACAGAGCTATACATTTCCTTATTCAAAGCATCCCGACCTGGTGAACGTGGACGGCGACAAGGTCATGCTTTGGGTCAAGAAAGACGATAAGACCCTGGAAAATTATATTTACCAGTATAAATATGCCGGCAAATACCTCGACCGCAGGGAAGCCATAGATTTTGCGGCCGACAAGCAGGATGATCCCAAAGCGGTCGACTTCCTGAAACTGGCCGTGAAAGATCCTTATTTCGGCCTGCGCAACTATGCGCTGGATAAGCTGGATATGAAAAAAACTACGGTAAAGACCCAACTGGAACCCGTGCTGGCGGATATTGCCAAAAACGATAAGAAATCGATTGTACGCGCTGCCGCCATCGGTTTACTGGCGCAGTACAGCAAGGAGGAATACAAACCCCTGTTTGTGAAAGCCATCAGCGATTCATCCTATAGTGTGGCCGGGGAAGGCCTGGAGGCACTGGCCATACTGGATGCCAACGCGGCGCTGGCGCAGGCAAAAACGCTGACGAAACAGCCTATGAAGGGCAAACTGGCCGCTACGGTGACCGCATTGCTGATTGAAGGCGCAACGGAAGACGATTTTGATGTGGTGGCGTACGATTTCAGTCAATTGCCGGTTTCCGATGCCAAATTTGATGCATTGCAGCCCTTTGCCGATTTCCTGGGCAGGGTGAGCAACACGGAAAAATTCAAAAAAGGCGTGGACATAATCGTCGATTTCAGGGAATCTATCCCGGCCACTTACAAGGCCCAGACCAGCCCTTATATTAACAACCTGGTCCTGAGAGGTATAGCTTCTAAAAAAGGGACTGCTGCCAAAAGCAACCCCGCTTTGCAGGAGCAGGTAGACTATGTAACATTGAAAATGACCGCACCGGCGGAGAAATAAAAATATTCGTAAATTTAAACAAGGGCCTATCCCCCTCTCCAAACAGCACCAATAAGGGAGTATCTCCGGAGTAACACGGGAGTATCTACGGAGTATCTACCGGGTATCCCCGGAAATTCTTACAGTTTTACCAACTTCCGCTGGCGCCACCACCGCTACCGCTGCCGCCTCCAAACCCGCCAAATCCTCCTCCACCGCCACCGCCCCAGTCGCCGCCGCCGCTACCACCACCCCAACCGCCCCCTCCGCCCCTGTTGAGCAGGGAGCCGATGATAAGGCCGGGCAGGAATCCGCCGCGGCTGAAAGTGCCACCGCCGCCACCTCCACCGCCGTTGATGCGGGAAAGGATAACCAGGATAATGATAAAAATGATGACGATGCCCAGTATGGAGCCGCCGCCCCGTCCACCGCGACCGGAGGGTTTTTCATCGGCCTTGTATTCGCCGGCGGCCGCTTTTATAATATCGTCAATGGCTTTGTCGAATCCCCGGTAATAATTATCTGCCCGGAAATTGGGGGCCATATCGTTCTGTATGATGCTGCTGGCCGTAATATCGGGTATGGCGCCTTCCAGCCCGTCGCCTACCTCGATCCGCATCCGGTGGTCATTGATGGCGGCCAGTATGACGATCCCGTTGTTGTTCTTTTTGGTGCCCACGCCCCAGGTGCGTAAAATCTTAAGGGCATACTCTTCCACCTCGTAATTGCCCGTGGTTTCTACCGTTACGATGGTGATCTCTGAAGAAGTGCTGTCGTTGTAGGCTTTCAGCTTGTTTTCCAGTGTCTGTGCCTGGTCGTCGGTGAGCACATGGGCAAAATCGTTGACCAGCCGGGGCGGAT
>DASYCT010000472.1:0-3582 GCA_036500065.1 Chitinophagaceae bacterium
ATTCAAACGTTGTTACAGCTACGGCTGTCGAATTCCGGGAGAAGTGGCAGGTGGATGATGATCGCATCAAACGCTTTACCATCGTGACAGATCCCACCGGTTGCGGCACTATTGCCGTTGCCGATTGCAATAGCAGCAACCGCGAATCCAGCATCAATCCCTATGTCAAAGGCTTGCTGGGCAATTTCCGGAGCTGCCGCAGCCAGGTGTTTTATGGCAACCGCATGGATACTACCACCACAGTATCCACCAACCTCCCGAAAAACGGGTTCCTCAAAAACTTTGTGCTTTATTGGGATTTCAACGGCTCAGGTAATCTCGTGCCCAATACCGGTTCCGCACAATGGGTATGGAACAACCAGATCACCAGGGTCAATGCGCACGATCAGGAATTGGAGAGCGAAAATGCCCTGGGCGTTTACACGGCGGCGCAATACGGCTACAACAAAACACTGCCGATGGCCATCACCAATAATGCACGGTATAACGAGATGTTTTATGAAGGATTCGAGGACTACTATTTCCTGAACAATGTGGACAATGCCGGTGTTGCCGGCTGCTCTAATGACCGGCATGCGGACTTCAGTTTGGGTTCGCTGACTAATGGGTCCAGTGCGTCCATCATCAATGCCGACAGCGCCGGTTTCAACGCACATACCGGTAAGTATGTACTGGCAGTTAACCACAATTCCACGGTGTCCAAATCGTTTAGCTTCACATCGGGAGCAGGCGACGATCCTGCGCTGGTATTCAGGCCGGATAGTACGTATAACCTGGTCGATGTGGGCGGCGTGGTCGTCAGTAAAGGCATTTATCCTACGACGTTTGGGGGTGTTTCACAGGCATCTAATCCACCCATCAATTTCAGCAGCAACAATGTGGGCATGTATTCCATTCTTCCAACGGCCACGACCTGGACGAACGACTCCGTTTCCAACGGCCAATATTGGTTTAGCGAGTACGGGGCTTCCACGAAGCAATATGCGCAGATCACCACCTGCCGGAATTATACTTTTACGCTAAGCGTATTACATGATCATGTAAACCAGTGCGGCAATGATGCCAATATCCAGGTCACTATCTATAAGCTCGACGGAACTATGGTCAACCAGTTCTATTGCGGCGATGTGGAGATCAATTGCCCGCAGGACCAGTTTGGCAACTGCACCACCACCATCTACCAGCAAACTATTTCGGGCGTTGCCTTTTTACCCGCAGGTATATACGAGATCGATGCCGATGTAGAGTTTTATCATGATGCCTGCGGCGCAACAACGGCCGGTGGGCAGGCCAGCGGTTTCGACAGCCGGTTCAGCTATTCCAGTGATATTCCCGGCAATACATACAAAAGCCTTACGTCGCAGGTGGTATGCCGCTCCACGGATCCCATTGCGGCAGACGGCTCCTTTGTCAATCCCGGCATGAACGGCGCCTTCCTGAACACCGGCAAGCGAATGGTTTTCAGTGCCTGGGTGCGGGAAGGCACCGTAGATACAGCTTATACCCATAACAGTGTAGACCTCGCGGTGAATGGCGGCGATTCCGTGTTGCACCCGGTTGGACCGGTAGTAGACGGCTGGCAGCGTTATGAGGGTTATTTCACCCCACTGCCGGGGGTTGAGTCGTTGACATTAAAGCTGATTAACAACAGTAGTAACACCATTTATTTCGACGACATCCGCATCCATCCCTTTAATGCCGATATGAAAAGCTATATCTATGACCCGGTGAACCTGCGGCTCACTGCCGAACTGGACCCCAACAACTATGCGACCTTCTATGAATACGACGAGGAGGGAACGCTGGTGCGTGTCAAGGCGGAAAC
Source organism: Chitinophagaceae bacterium (assembly GCA_036500065.1). Taxonomy (GTDB): domain Bacteria; phylum Bacteroidota; class Bacteroidia; order Chitinophagales; family Chitinophagaceae; genus JACMLD01. The sequence goes on from DASYCT010000472.1 coordinate 1,826, forward strand.
CCGGCAGGGCATCAAAACGATAAAAGAGACACGCAGTGCCAAACAGAAAAACCTGGTCAGCGTGCAGTAATTGATGTTATGACAACAGATAATAAAAATATAAAGCGATAAAAGTATGACACGAAGAACTGATGGCGGACGGGCAATGCTGCTGGTGCTGTTGATATTGTTGGGCGCCGCCCAGGTTGCGCCGTGCCGGGATATGCAGGTGCATTCATCTCCGGGCGATACCCTGTCGCTACTTAAAACCTTTATTGCTGTTTGTCAAGGCTACCAGCGCCTGCCCTTGCAGTTGGATATGGATATGCGGCATTCGACCAACCTCATGACGAGCCCTGATGATACCCTCAGCCAGTCCGCCGTTTTTTATCTATCATCATGGGGTAGCTGCATCCGCTTCGGCGAGGTGGAACAGCTTAGTACCGACAGCCTCATGATCATCGTGAGCCATCGCCTGAAGCGCATCATCATTTATCGGAACACGGGTTCCGTCGAAAGCCTGCTGGCCCGTTTTGTGGCCCTGCCGATGAAAGATTCCTCACTGGCGCTGTTGCAGCAGCGTTATAAAGTAACTGTACCGGACAATAGTGATGATACGGCGCGGCTGGTGCTTCAAACCAGGCAAGCCATATACGGTTCCCGGCTTCCGAAAGACGAAATACGGGTGCTGTACAACAAAACCACCCAAATGCCCTGGCGTGTGGAGCAATTGCACCGCAGCCTGGTGGAGATGAGTCCCGAAGCGTGGAAATCGTTTGCCGGGGCGCCTGGATGGGAGGACAAGCTGGTCAGGGCCAATGACAGTACCTGTTTCGTGATCAAAGAGCTGCAAACGGTGTACAGCTACCGGCATATCGCACACGAACCGGGTAAAAAGCCACCGGTAAGCCTGGCCGACCGCATTATCGCCGAAGCCCCGGGACGCTGGCGTGGCGTCGCGGGCTATGAAGATTACCAAATCATTACCCCATGAGAAGCATGATATACTGTTGCAAAAGAAACCTTATTACAGACCCCGGGCCTGCCCCGGCAACGACAGAAATATGAAACCGATACGTTCTGCTTACTGCGCCTTCTTTCGCCTCCTGCCGGTATTGACCGGCATGCTGGCCCTGATTTTTTTGCCTTATCCGGGCGGCGCGCTTGCACAGGCGCCCGACGGAGCAGTAGTTCCACCCTGTATCAGCGGGCAACTCACGGGCACGGCCCTGGTTGCGGGGGCTTCCCTCCCGCTGCCGTATACGTCGGCCGGTGAGCAATACAAGAAAATTCAGAACGTCATCACCCTAAGAATAATAGAGGAAAGTTCTTCCTTCCTGAGCGACAATTTTACCGCCAGCGTCAGCTTCGTGGTGGATTATGGTCCCAGCGTTTCTCAAATCACCACCTCCCAGTCCGAAACCCTTACCGTCAATTACAACAAAGCCACCGGCACTACCTATAGCGCTAAAAATTATATCAGTTTTAAAAATGCCGCCTGGGTGAATGTGCGGGTTACGGGAGTCAGCGCCCCGACACTTTCCAATGGCGTCAACACGCTGAATGTGCTGCAGCTCACCAATGAAATGCGTGTGCGGCAATATTTTCAACTGGGGTCGGGCACTGCGTTACAGCCAACGATTACCGATACAGTACCGCCAGTCTCGCCGGTGCCCGATGAACTGCCCGTGTCCTGGTCCTGGCCCCAGGGCGCCAACCTCAATCAAACCCAACTGGAATGGACCTGGGTAGAGACCGAACTGGATACGATGTACCTC
>DASYCT010000473.1:0-8867 GCA_036500065.1 Chitinophagaceae bacterium
CATATAGTTAAATTATTATTGTTGCTAACTGCTGTGATCCGCCACGATTACCCATTGCCCCTTTATTTTTCGGAACAACAGCGTATAATAACCTCCCACATCGCCGATGCTTCTTTTTAAAAACCATTTACCCAGCACCCAATAGTAAACGGACGACATCTTTCTTACTTCCAGGATGTCAAAAAACAGCTTACCCATTTTTGACGCATCGCTGTAGTTCTTCTTATAATTGTCCAGCGTGTTTTGATAGCCGTGGGTAACCCCGCTTTTGCCGATAAACAGCAGCGAATCGCTTTGCCAGTAGCCCTTCATAAACTCGTCGATATTTCCCTGGTTCCATGCGGCGCTTTGCCTGCCGAGCAGCTCACGGATTGCTTTTTCATCCTTGCCGGCCTGGGCAAAGGAAACAGCTACGGAACAACAAAACAGGAACAGGAATACAAGCGGTTTCATAACGGAGTCGTTAAAAATGGAAGGGTTGCCGCCGTAAGTTAGGTGATTTTGGAGGAGTGAGGTATAAAAAAACGGCCGGGCAGTTATTCACCGCCCGGCCATAAATAACCTGTAAAAGTATGTTATGAGGTGGCCCAGGCCTTGTCGCCTTTTTTGTAATCCATGCAGCCATCATACCTTCCCGGCACGGCTACATACCGCAATGCCTGGGTGGCTCCCTCTTTGGAAGTAAAATAACCCAGCAGGGTCAGTTGCTTCATCAAAATAAAATAATAGTTGGGGTTCTTACGCTTCTCATCCGCCCTGGGGTCTTTACCCTCGAAGTTTTGCTTTAGCGTAAGTGCTTGCCGCTCCTCCATGGGAAGCGCATTGTAGGCATCATCCACTTTCTTTTGGTATGCCTTCGCGTCCTTATCTATATCTGCAAGAAGGTCGTGCCGTTGTTCGGGGCTAAGCGACATAAAACCGTTACTAAATTTCTTGTTAGCGGCATCGTCCAGCGCTTTTATGCCATCATGAAATAGCTTTTGGTCGGTTTCATCGTAGCAATCGTTTACCATCACCGTCATGAACCGGCCTACTCCGGCGGCTTTTGCACCGGGACTCTTGGTAGTGGGGATGATCGTGTCCGCCACTTCATCCAGGAACGCAATGTCCTCCGGGATAAAAGAAGGACCGCCGATAGCAGGAGTATTTTTACAGCCGCTCAGGAAAAATTCGCCCCCGATTACAGCACCCCCGGTCACCAGTGCCACCATTTTTAATAATTCTCTTCTGTCCATATAGCGTTGTTTTAAGACGTTTAAAGATTTCCTTTTTTCAGTTCCGTAACCGCAAAATCAGCAGCCCTTGCCGTTAGCGCCATATAAGTAAGCGAAGGATTGACACAGGCGGCGGATGTCATACAGGCGCCATCTGTTACAAACAGGTTTTTACAATCCCATACCTGGTTATGGGCGTTGAGCACAGACGTTTTGGGGTCCCTGCCCATGCGGGCGGTACCCATTTCATGAATGCCCCGGCCGGGTGTGCCATCGCCATCACTTCCCTTTATATTCTTTACACCGACGGCGTCCAGCATTTCCATGGCGTCGTTCAGCATGTCCTTGCGCATGCTGCGTTCGTTTTCTTTCAACTCGCAGTCGATGGACAATACATTGAGTCCCCATTTATCTTTTCTCGTTTTATCGAGTGTCACCCTGTTTTCTTCATAAGGAAGTATTTCGCCAAATCCGCCGATATGCATTTTCCAACCACCTGGTTCTGTAAGCGCTTCCTTGAAATCGGCGCCGAGGCTGTATTCTGCTACCTGGTGCTGGTAGCCATCGCGTCCGCCGCCTCCCTGGTAACCAAACCCCCGGAGATAATCTCTTTTATCGCCAAACAGGTTGCGGTAACGGGGAATATAAACACCGTTGGCCCTGCGGCCATAATAATATTTGTCTTCGTAGCCTTCCACATCGCCGCCGGCGCCCACACCCAGGTGATGGTCCATCAGGTTCCGTCCCAGCTGCCCGCTGCTGCTACCCAGTCCGTCGGGCCATATATCAGTGGCGGAATTCATCAATACCCAGGCGGTATTGAGCGTAGAAGCGTTGAGGAATACAATATCGCTGTAATACTCGGTCGTTTGGTTCGTTTCGGCATCCAGCACTTCCACCCCTTTTGCTTTTTTGCTGTCCTTATCATAAAGAATCCGGGTAACGATGGAAAAAGGCCGGAGGGTGAGATTGCCGGTTTTAACCGCTGCCGGCAACGTAGAGGATTGTGTACTGAAATAGCCGCCAAACGGGCAACCCAATGCACATTTATTCCTGTATTGGCATTGGGTCCTTCCTTCTACCGATTGGGTAATGTTCGCGGTACGGCCGATGATCATAGCACGTGCGCCCTTATAATGATCTTTGAGGCGGGCGGATATATCTTTCTCCACGCAGGTCATTTCCATGGCAGGCATAAACTGCCCGTCAGGAAGCTGGGCCAATCCATCCCGTGAGCCGCTGATACCGGCAAATTTCTCCGCATGGTCATACCAGGGGGCAATATCCTTGTAGCGGATCGGCCAGTCGACGGCAATACCATCTTTTGCATTGGCATCGAAATCAAAATCGCTCCAGCGATAGCTTTGGCGACCCCACATGAGGGAACGGCCGCCTACATGGTAGCCGCGAAACCAGTCAAAGCGCTTTTTTTCGGTATAGGGACATTCTGTATCTTTTGCCCAATAATCCAGGTTGGTTTCACTAAGCGGGTAATCCCTTCTCAGCACAGGATACTCCTTGATCATTTCCTGTGTGCGACCGCCACGATGCGGGAATTCCCAGGGGTCTTTATTGGCATTTACATAATCTTTGACGTGCACTATATCACGCCCGCGTTCCAGCAACAGCACTTTCAATCCCTTTTCGGTTAGTTCCTTGGCGGCCCAACCTCCGCTGATGCCTGAACCTATCACAATGGCACCGTACTTTTTTTCAGCCATAATCGTTCGTTGAATTTATGAGTATTGTTGTTTACACATCACAGATTTTTATCGCCTTTTTCAGGGCATCGACTTTATCGTCCACTTCCTTGCCGGTGGGAATAAATTCCTGTGCTACATAGTCCTTAAAACCGGTAGCCACGATGGCCTTCATAATAGCGGGATAGTACAGCTCCTGGTTTTCGTCCAGTTCATGGCGGCCCGGCACGCCGGCCGTATGATAATGCCCGTAATAGGCGCTGTTGTTGCGGATGCTGCGTATCACATCGCCTTCGTCGATCTGCATGTGATAAATATCATACAGCAGCTTGAAGTTTTCCGAACCTACCCGTTTGCAGAGTTCCACGCCCCAGGGGGAGCGGTCACACATATAATCCTTGTGATCCACCCGGCTGTTCAGCAGTTCCATCTGTATCATCACACCCGATTTTTCCGCCAGTCCCATGATTTGTTTTAATCCTTCGGTGGCGTTCTTCAGCCCGGTTTCATCGTCCATACCGCGGCGGCTGCCACTGAAGCAAATCAGGTTTTTATAACCCGCTTTGGCTACCAGCGGGATCATATCGGTATAGTTCTTTATAAGCGTGGGGTGATACTCTTTGCCCGCCCATCCATCGGTGAGGTTGATTTCGGCGCCGTTGCACATCGAGGAGAAAACCCCGTATTGCTGCAGCGTGGGCCAGTCTTTCGGCCCTACGAGATCGATGGCGCTGAAACCGATCTTCTTTACGGCCTTGCAAAGTTCTTCTATCGTCAGGGCATTGTAGCACCAGCGGCAGACCGAGTGGTTGATATTACCTTTAAATTTCAAAGCGGGTATATTTTCGTTATCCGCTGCAAGAGCGGGAAGCATGGAAGAAGCGCCGAGGGCAGCCGTACCGGCTACCAGGTTTTTAATTGCACTGCGTCTTGATTGTTGACTGGGCATAAAGAATATAATTTACTAAGAGACCTTCAATGATTATTATGCCGTTTGTATAGATACTTTTTTCCGGGAGCGCATATAAAACAACAACCCGGTAAAAGCGATAATCAAAACAAGCGGTATTGTCAGTGTGGTATTAATGATTGCGGGACCTGCTGCCTTCTTTGCTTCGTTGAGCGCTGTCGCCATGGCCGAGCCGGCCGGTGCATCGAGGTATTGTTTCACATCGGCTCCCGCAGGCAGGTTGGCACTTACAAGCCTGTCGTAATAGCCGCCCATGAATATCATGTATAAGGAAACGGCAAGCATGCCGGCCCCTCCCATAAAGTTAAGTCCTACGGCGCCGGTGCGAGGCAGGTTTTCCGACACAAAGCCGAGCATCGTGGGCCAGAAATAACACACGCCCATGCCAAATACGATAGCGCCCACAAAAAGCATATTGCTGCTGTGCGTATGCCCGAGGATATACAAACCCAATGCGGCGAGTATGGCCGACATTAATAACACGCCCTGCGGCGAGAAACGATGCACTACCGGCTCCGCCAGCCCGCGGCCTACTACCATAACGCCTGTCTCTACGGTCAGCAGCAGCAGCGCGTTGTCGGATACATTTTTCAGCAATACATCTATCCACTGTTCGGTAAACAATTCAGTGATGGCCGTGCCAAACATCAATACGATCATCAGTATAAATAAGGGCGTTAGCAGCGCCATGTACATTTGGCCTGTCGATACGCCGCTGGCCACGCGTTCCGTAACGGGAACCTGCAATTTGTTGAAAAGATAACCATAGATAAGCGTGGGAATGATCATGATGCCTACTTCTATCTTCCACATCAGGTCGGGGTCTATATTCATACTGGCGCCTGCCTTGTTTAACAGGTACACCAGCAGGGTACCGATAAAAATTCCGCCGGGAAACCACAGGTGGAAGTGGTTGAGCTTGATGGTTTTTTTGTCAGCGTAGATGGTGGCCACCAATGGATTACAGGAAGCTTCTACCGTACCGTTGGCAAGACCAATGCAAAGCGTGGAAATAAAAAGACCCCAATAGCCATGGGCGGCAATGGTGAGTATAATGCCCAGCAGGTGCAGCAGGAAAGCAAACAGCAGCAATCGTTTTATACCGATAACATCTACTACCATGCCGCCGATAATCACGGCTATCGGGAAACCCCAGAAAGCAGTGGCGGTGATGGTGCCAAGCTGGGTGGTGTTGAGATTGAATTTTGTGCCCAGTTGCCCGAGAATGCCGGCACGGATACCCAAAGAAAGCGAAGTAACAAGAAGTGCTAAACAACTGGCTACAAACAGTTGTCTGCGGTGAGTATTGGCAAGCATAGGCAATTCCGGGTTTTTAAAATGTGTATGTAAGACATAAATGTACTATTTTTCATCGCATTTTGAGCGTGGGAGTAAATTCATTTGACATTAAATTTGCCGGTGTCATAAAGACACGGGATTCATCATATAATTAAACCGTATGGATCAGAAAATACGTCTCGGGATGATTGGCGGCGGCCAGGATGCTTTTATCGGCGCGGTACATCGTATTGCCGCTTTTATGGACGGGCAATATGAATTGGTATGCGGAGCTTTCAGCAGCAACGCGGAGAAGTCCAAAGCCAGTGGCATCGCGCTTGGAGTAGAACCGGCAAGATCGTACGGGTCGTACAAGGAAATGTTTGAAAAGGAAAAAGCGCTGTCCGAAAACCAGCGCATGCAGGTGGTAAGCATCGTAACTCCCAACCACGTACATTTTGAACCGTCAAAACTGGCCCTCGAAAGCGGTTTCGATGTAGTGCTGGATAAGCCCATGACCTTTTCACTGGCCGAAGCAAAAGAATTGCAGCAGGTGGTCACCCGCACCGGCCGCTTGTTTTGTCTCACGCATACCTATACCGGCTACCCGATGGTAAAGGAAGCGAAGCAATTGATCGGCGCCGGCAGGCTGGGGAAAATAAGAAAGATATATGTCGAATACCCCCAGGGTTGGTTGAGCACCTTCCTCGAAGGCAGTCACAACAAGCAGGCGTCCTGGCGAACCGATCCTTCCAAAAGCGGTATTGCAGGAGCGATGGGCGATATCGGCACCCATGCGTTTAACCTGGCCGAGTATGTAAGCGGTTTGCAGGTGACAAAGCTCTGCGCCGACTTGAATATAGTAGTGGAAGGCCGCCAGCTCGATGACGATGGCGGCGTATTACTGAAATTCAGCAATGGCGCCAGCGGTATCCTCTTTGCCACGCAGGTAGCGGCAGGCGAGGAAAACAACACCAAATTCAGGATCTACGGTGAAAAAGGCGGTGTGGAATGGCAGCAGGAAAACGCCAATACCCTCTTGCTGAAAGGACTGGACAAACCCACTGAAATACTACGCGCCGGCAACGGCTACCTGGGTTCTTATGCCCGGCATAATTCACGTACCCCGCCCGGCCATCCCGAAGGCTACCTGGAAGCGTTTGCCAACCTCTACCGCAACTTTGCGCTTTGTGTAAAGGCGCGGCTCAAGGGTGAGAAGCCTGCTCCCGAATGGCTTGATTTCCCCGGTGCGGAGGAAGGCGTACGCGGTATGGCTTTTATTGAAAACGTGATTGCCAGCGGAAAATCCACCCGGAAATGGTTTGATTTTGTAGTATAAGAAATACTTTTCATATCTTTCTGTTACCAAAGAGAACCCCTCACCAAACTCCTCCTTATTCGTTTTGGCTGCCTCTCCGTTGCTGGCGGGTTTCACTTTATTGCTCCGTTCCTTACACCCTTCGTTTTTTAACCATTTAAAACATAGACTGTATGAGACGTTTTCTAACAATAGCGGCAATGACCGTTTTGGCTGCCGGCTGTAACCAGGCCTCTTCCCCGGACACAAAAGCGGATACCATGGCCGCAAAAACCGACTCGCTGGTGTATCCCTTCAAAGCCACCTATTCCTCTTCTTTTACGATGGGCGATGCGGCCAACGCAAAGACGGTGCTGGACATCTGGAAAGCCTATGACGATGATAAACTGGCGGACACCAAATCTTCCTGGGCCGACACGGTTACCATGGAATTTGCCGAAGGGTTCACCTTTCATGGCGGGCGCGACAGTCTCCTGGTCGGCGGCAAGGCAGACCGGGCACAGTACAGCTCCGTGGTCGACTCCGTAGAGGCATGGATGCCCCTGCACAGCACGGATCGGAATGAGGATTGGGTAGCAATATGGGCCAGGGAGTACACTACCACCGTCAAGGGCAAAAAAGATACATCGGATGTACACGAAATATGGCAGTTGAAAAACGGCAAAGTTGATTTGGTAATCCAATACAAGGGTAAACACAACCGGTAGTAATACCGGCCGGAGTTCTACCATATAAAGCACATAATAGTTATTAGGTCCTGCGTCCCGCCATTGGCGGGACGCAGGACCTAATATTGTAATAGCAATAGTATCATTTTAAACATCGCCGCACGCTGTTTATCCTGTTTAAAAAACCAGTCGTTTATATTCCATCCCCTTTCTCCCGAAATTGATAAACAGCCCAATCCTGCAACCGGAAATTTTCAGGTAATTAAGCAACTGGGGCATGAACTCTTCTGAAATCCCACTGCCATTGGACGTAACTTCAAGGATAAGATCCTCAAACACTACAAAATCTGCGTGAAAATGAGAAGGCAACACGATCCCCTTATAGGTGATGTTGTACTGCTTTTCCCGTTCAAACGAAATGGATTGTTTGATGGCTTCTATTTCAATGGCGTCCTTGTACACTTTTTCGAGAAATCCATACCCGAGGTAGCGATACACTTCCATGCAGATGCCGATAATGCGGAATGTTTCGTTTTTTAATTGAATCATAACGATAACGATTTAAAGGTTTTAAATAAGCGATGACAGGCGGCTGCCTGCCTGTCCCAGGCCACGGGGCAATGCCACACCCCCGGCAGTCATGCGCAACAGGGGCGGGCCGTTTACACGGCCGATAAGCTGAACTTTGTTTTTCAATACATTCATTGTGTGGTGTTTTTAATTGAATAAGGTTATTTCTGCCGGGCGCCTGCTCCCACCCGGTTTCCAACACAAAGATGCGGCTCCCCCAATCGCCTACCCGTGTTTAAACGTTTATATACGGATGTAAACGTTTGTAAGCGTTTAAACACGGCTTTGCCTTAATTTTAAAGCATGGAATTTGGAAGAATACCCGGAAAAGAACTGGAAAAAACAGACTTCTCCCTGCCGCCGGAGCCGGCGGCCAACGGTCTTGTGTTGAAAAGCCCGGTGGCCCATCCGAAAGTATATCTCGGCTGCACCAGTTGGGGACGAAAAGAATGGATAGGAAAGATGTATCCGAAGGGCACCAAAGACGTTCACTTTCTCGAACACTATGTAAAGTATTATAACAGCGTGGAGCTGAACGCCACGCATTACCAGGTATACGGACCGGAAGCCATTGGCAAATGGGCTGCCAAAGCAGCCGGGCGGGATTTTAAATTCTGTCCCAAAGTACCGAAGGTCATCAGCCACGACAGCTTGTTCAATAATGCCGATGAGCTTACCACCGCCTTCCTCGAAGGCATCCGGGCTTTTGGAGAACACCTGGGACCGATCTTCCTGCAGGTAAGTGAAAAATACCATCCAAAGCAGCGCGACAACCTGTTTAAGTACCTGCACAGGTTGCCGGCCGACCTGCAGTTCTTTTTGGAAGCGCGTCACCCCGATTGGTTTGCCGACGCCGGGCTGCGCAAAGAATTGTTTGACACGCTGCGATCATTGAAGATAGGGGCCGTAATAACGGACACGGCCGGTCGTCGTGATGTCGCCCACATGGAACTGACCATTCCCAAAGCATTTATCCGCTATGTTGGCAACAGCCTGCATCCTACCGATTATACGCGTACGGACGCATGGGTGGAGCGCATCAGATACTGGCTGGAACATGGCCTGGGCGAACTTTATTTCTTTATGCACATGCACGACGAAGCTACTGTCCCCGAACTGAGCGTCCACCTTGTCGACAGGCTGAACGCC
>DASYCT010000474.1:0-6913 GCA_036500065.1 Chitinophagaceae bacterium
GCTCAAAGGCCTTAAGAACCCAGACTTTTATGGATTATGACGTCAGCAATGGCAACAATAAGCTGGTAAAGACCGTCAACAGCAAGGGCGATACCCTGATCCGGTTTACCAAATTTGTAACCGACTACGGCAACTATGGAGCCCCCGCAGGCTGGAACGCCGAACTCTCCGGCTTATATGGCGCTAATATTACCAATGCCCCGGTAGAAATATTGAACTATATAAAAAAGAAAGACCACACCGATTCCCTCTTACTGGATGGTACCCTCTTTGAATACGATGGCCCGCATGTAGGAAGAGTATACAAGCGGTATGCCTCCGCACCCGTTGCTGGTTTTCATGTGTCGTACAACAACAGCAGCGGGTTTTACTACGATAGTAGCTATACGCTGTTCCAGGAAGTAAAGGCCCGCGACAATAACCTCAATCCCCTTACCGTCTACCAGGATTCAAAAAAGGAAAGCTATATCTGGGATTACGCCAATACGTTCATCGTGGCTTTGATAAAAAATGCCAAACAATCGGATGTGGCATACACTTCCTTTGAAAGCGATGGAACGGGCAACTGGAATATCGCATCGGCGAATAGGGATATAACAGCATCGGTAACTGGCGAAGCCTCCTATAAACTCGATAGTGGCAGTATTACCAAAAACGGCCTGGACGGCAATACGGTGTATGTCGTTTCTTACTGGAGTAAAAATGGCCCGTTTACCGTAAGTAATACGCAGTCTGTAAAGCAGGGAGGCACTTCAAATAGCTGGACCTACTATGAACATACCGTCACCAATACTTCTTCGGTAGCTGTTTCGGGGTCCGGTAATATAGATGAATTAAGATTGTATCCCGCGCAGTCGCAGATGACTACCTATACCTACGAGCCCCTGGTAGGCATGACAAGTCAATGTAGTGTGAATAACACGATCACATATTACGAATACGATGATTTCAGCAGGCTGAGCAGGATCAGGGACAAGGATGGGAATATCCTGAAATCGTTTTGCTATAATTATGAAGGACAGGTCGAGAATTGTACCCGGACCTACTTCAACAAATGGATGAGCAAGACTTTTACGAGAAGCCATTGCGATGTTGAACACAATCCCGGCCCCATAGCTTATGTCGTTCCCGGGGCGAAATACAGTTCCACGGTCAGCCAGCAGGATGCCAATGCGCAGGCAGTGGCCGATATCAATGCCAATGGCCAGGCCTATGCCGATAACGGAGGGCCCTGCACTCCCAAAGTGATTTATGCCAAAATAACGTACGAAAACGAAGATCCCAACCAGCATACCGCAGACATAGTAGTCCATTTTTATGGAAATATGGCGGGCACGGAGCCTTATTATTTTGGTAGTGATGTGACTGTTCTGCTGCAGGAAGAAGATTACAACGATATCTCGGGTTCGAGCACTTACCAGACGCTTTCATTCACGGCCAGCGGTTCGGATTTCACCTTGATTCCCGGTGCTGTTTTATTCAAAGAACTGGACGATAGTTTTCATTCTAATCTTTATATAACATTTTCGGTGCTCTCCACGGCGGACTATACCCCATGGTAAACAAAAACAGGTAAATCAAAAAGGAACTAAAAAATAGTTATGAAAACAATAGTAACGGGCGGCCTTCTTTTTCTTATAGCTTTCGCAGCGAAAGCACAGGTTGCTGCACCAGGCTATGAGCAGCGGGCGCAGCAGGAAACTTCTTTTATGACCTGGAAACTCTCATTAAGCGTCGCCCAGGCGGACTCGGTGACGGTTATTAACCATGATTACTATTCGCAGGTAGCAGCCTCGCGCAGCCCGGCAACGCCTGCCCCTCAACGGCAGCAACAAAAACAATCGGCTGAAATAATATGGAAAAGCAGGTTGCACAACACGCTTACCGATAGCCAATACAACCAATATTTCACCATTATAGAAGCTAACTGGCAGCGTGTGCACCATCGCATCGATTCACTGAATGCCGCACACCGCCAACATTAAACTATTTAAAAATTACTATTAGAGCACACCCAAATAACATTTATGAAAAAAGCCCTTTTATTCCTGCTATTGAGCTGTTTGATTTTTACCGCATCCGAAGCCCAAACCTGCGGCAGTATCAACCTGGCCCTCGGCCGCCCTGTTACGGGCCCTGCCAGCTACTCGTATGAATCGGCCAGTTTATTGGTGGATGGCAATACCAACTGGCATTTCTGGCCTACCCAACGGGATTCCGATCAAACTGCCACGATACAGTTGGCAGCTCCCACCACCATCTGCCGGGTAGTGGTAAAATGGGATCAATACCACTATGGCAACTTTAAAATCCAGGTCACCAATACAGATCCCAGCGGTGGCGGCACTGTTACCTGGACCGATGTGGCAGTGGTTTCTTCCAATAACAGCCCGGCGGTCGACAGTAATGTAGCTATTAATGATCTTTCTATTCCCAATAGCTACGGCGCCAATCAATGGGTACGCTTTTATATGATCGGGCCACTCCTGAACAATATGCCCGAAGAAGTGGAAGTATATGGTCTCACGGGCAACCAGTTGCCAACCGTGTCGCTGACAGCGCCTACTTATAATGCCCAGTTTGCAGAAGGCAATACCATCACTCTTGCGGCTACGGCCGCCGATGCCGACGGCTCTGTTCATAAAGTAGAATTTTACCAGGGCGATACATGGCTGGGGGAGGATAGTACCGCCCCTTATACCCTCACCTGGTCGAATGTGGCTACGGGCAATTACCAGTTGTATGCCGTGGCGTATGACAACCTCGGCGCCACTACCGAAACAGGCTACACCAATATCGTAGTCAATCCCGGTTCGGGATGGTCGTTAAAAGGCAATGCAGGTATCCGTCCCGATTCACAGTTTTTGGGTACGATTGATAACAGTCCCTTAATATTCAGAACAGGCAATACGGAGCGGGCGCGCATCGATAGTACGGGTACGCTTTTAATCAATACCACTTCATTGCAGGGAGCGGATTCCACCACGCGGCTGGCGGTCAAAGGCTCCATCCTGGCCAAAAACCTGCGCATTACCCAATTGAACTGGGCGGATTATGTGTTTGGCGACGATTACAAACTAATGCCGCTGCGTAAAGTTGGTAAATACATTGATGAGAATAAACACCTGCCGGGCATCCCCACAACGGCTACGATAACCCATGAAGGGCTTGATGTAGGCAAGGGACAGACCATGTTGCTGCAGAAGATAGAAGAACTTACCCTGTACCTGTTGGAACAGGATAAAAAACTGGAACGGCAGCAGAAAGAAATTAATTCGTTTAAAAAGAAACTGGCCCAAAAGAAGTCAAACTAATCCGGCGCATAAACCTAAAGAATCCCTAATTCCAACAAATATGTATTACCCCGGAAAAATGATTCGAACTACTGCTATCATAAGTCTTGTGATGGCGTCTTCCATCGCCCTGTCCCAGACAAATAAACCTGTTGTCGCTACGCAGGTTCCGGCGGCGGCCCATGTAGCCGCCACGCCCGGTGCTTACAATGCCGGCGCGGGTATTAACTATGTACGCTCCCGTGAAGCAATGGGGCCTATAACGGATGGAGGCTCATTCAATGCGGCGGGATACACAGACGTGAAGGAAGCTACGCAATATATGGATGGCCTCGGCCGTCCTTTGCAAACGGTCATGCGGCAAGCCACACCGGGTTCGTCTCCTTCCGATGTCGTTATGCCGGTTGTTTACGATGCGTTTGGCCGGGAAACCTATAAATACCTTCCTTATGTACACAGCAGTTCGGACGGCGCTTTTAAAACAAATCCCTTTAGTGCACAAAATACGTTCTACCAGGGAGTCTATCCGAACGAACAACCTGCCTTTACCGGTGAGCAGGTATATTACGGCCAGGTAAATTATGAATCCTCCCCGCTCAATCGCCCGCTGAAGTCTCTCGCGCCGGGCAATAGCTGGGCGGGCAACGGCACCGGCGTAGAACAACAATACCTCGTAAACACTGCCGCCGATACCGTACGTGTATGGGATATCGGCAACTCGGCCCTAACCTATTCGGGTAATGATATAACTACCAATATCCCCGTTTCCGGAAGCGCCTACGCCGCAGGGCAATTGTACAAGAATGTCACCAAAGACGAACAGGGCAATGCCATTGTAGAATACAAGGATAAACAAGGAAAAGTATTGCTAAAGAAAGCACAGGCAGGTGCTGTAGCCACTGATTTCAGTGGATACAGCGGTTTCTTATCTACTTTTTATATTTACGACGATTTTGAGCGGTTACGGTTTGTAATACCACCCAAAGCAGTAACCGCGCTTTTGAGCAATGGCTGGAACCTCGGCGCCGATACATCGCTGACCAGTGAGCTTTGCTTCCGTTATGAATACGATGGCCGGGGCCGTATGATTGCGAAGAAGGTGCCCGGCGCGGAATGGGTGTATATGGTGTATGATAACCGTGACAGGCTGGTGTTTACCCAGGATGGTTTTATGCGGCGGACAATGTACAGTGGTCATTATCTTGCCACTGTTTATGACCCATTGGACCGGCCGGTGATGACGGGTTTTTGCGATCCGTTTTTTAGCGGCCGGGATGCGGGACCCTCCAACCCCGGTAATCTCCAGCAAATTGTCACCAAATACTCCAACGAAGATACCAGTACACAGGTAGTAACCAACCAACCGCCTCCCGATGATCTTTATGTAGCGGTGCGGCATAAAAATGACAATGATACCTACCAGGCTATTAAATCGGTCACTTTTACCAATGAATTTTCTCCCGGCGACCTTCCTGAGTTTCATACGGAACTGGTCACCTTTTACGATTGGGTGGTTTCGCGCACGAATGTATCCGGCAATTTAATGGTGAATGGTAGTCCGATCGCAGACACCCTGATTGCAGGCTACCCGGTGGCTCTTGAATGGGAATATACTACCATAGAGGCCCTTACCATTACGCATTACGATGATTACGACTGGACAACACAGGGATTTACGGACCGCTATAACAGCAAGCTCGCGGCAGGTAATAACCTGCATGCCGAAACGCCACCTGCCGCTGCGCAGCAAAACCTGGTTTCTACCCGCGGAATGGTTACGGGGTCGGAAACCCGGATATTACCTCCTTTTAACCCAAACGAGATTTCTTCTTTCCGCATCTTATACAGTATCCCCTATTACGACGACCGGGGGCGGGTTATTCAAACACAATCGAATAATTACCGCAATGGGGTGGACATACAAACCAATCTTTACGATTTTACCGGCAAAGTACTCAGCAATTACCTGGTCCATACCAACCTGGATGCCGGTATGCTGAACCTGCGCGTCAGGACGGATATGGAATATGATGTTGCCGGGCGCTTGCTAAAAACCTGGAAAACGATCAACGACGACGATACGAAAAAGGCATTAATCGCCGAAAACGCCTACGATGCCCTGGGTAAATTGAAGCAAAAGAAGCTTGGGCAAAAACGAAATCCCGACAGTACCTATTCATCAGCCCCCCTGGAAACCCTCGATTATTCCTACAATATCCGTGGCTGGCTGAAAGGTATCAACAAGGATTATGCGAACAATGACAACAGCCAGGGAAATAACAACCACTGGTTTGGTATGGAGCTAAGCTATGATTACGGTTTCCAGGCCAACCAGTTGAATGGTAATATCAGCGGCATTAAATGGCGTAGTGCCGGGGATGGCGCTCAACGCGCTTATGGCTTTGGCTATGATGCCCTGAACCGGCTGATGTACGGGGACTTCAACCAGTTGTTCAGTAGTAGCTGGCAAAAGCAGGACCCTAATAGCGCACTCCTCATTGATTTCAGTACGAGAATGGGAGACGGTATAAACCCTGCATCCGCTTACGATGAAAATGGAAATATCCTTGCGATGAAACAATGGGGGCTGAAATTAATGAGCAGCGATTTGATAGACGATTTGACCTATCATTATGCGTATAACGGCAGTGCCCACACCAATAAACTGCTGAACGTGGCAGACGCCAAAAGTGATACAGCCACCAAACTGGGCGATTTTCATTATTCAGCGATTTACACCAATGCGCTTAACGGTGCTAAACCGGCTACTGCGGTCGATTATATATACGACGCCAATGGCAACCTCACCCAGGATTTGAATAAGAATATATACGGCGGTACGTACAACGGTATTTTGTATAATTATTTGAACCTTCCCATTTATATTCCCATGGCTGCGGGCACGATTGATTATATCTATGATGCTGCGGGCAATAAGCTGTCCAAGGAAGTGACAGAAAACAACCATAATGTGCCCCACCCTAAAATCACCGATTATATTGGCCCGATGGTGTACCAGGACAGTGTGTTGCAGTTTATTTCGGATGAAGAAGGACGGATACGCTACAAGCCTGCTTCAGGCGCTATCCCTGCTTCTTTTGCCTACGATTATTTTATCAAAGACCACCTGGGCAACGTACGGATGGTGCTGACGGATGAGTTGCAAACAGACGCCTACCCCGCAGCGACGATGGAAGCTGCGAATGCCACCAATGAGAATGCCTTGTATAGCAAGATAGAGGAGACACGTACCGATATTGTTGCATCGGTTCCCGGTTACCCAACGGACAACTATATCACACCCAATAACTCCGTTGCCAAGGTCAACGGCAGTGTCGGGGGCAACAAGATAGGCCCCGGTATTACGCTGCGCGTGATGTCCGGCGATAATTTCAGCATCCGCGTAAGCAGTTGGTATAAGACAAATGGGGCATCCCCCGCCACACCCGCGCCCAATCCACTGCCCGATCTCATCGCCGCCCTGGCCTCGGGCATCGGCGGTTTGCCCAATGCCCACGGCACAATGGCCGACCTGCAGGACGGGACCCTATTGACCCCGGGTCTTACCAATTTCTTTACCTCGCGGGATGACAGCACCAACGGAAGCCGCCCCAAAGCCT
>DASYCT010000475.1:0-11028 GCA_036500065.1 Chitinophagaceae bacterium
GTTTATCCTGATCACCATCATGGCCATCAGCACCCGCAACAAATCCACGCAGAACCAGGTATGGGCCGGCATGGCGAAGGAAACGGCCCACCAGTTGGGGACGCCCATTTCATCGCTGGAAGGATGGGTGGAAATGCTGAAAGACAACCCCGCCAACGATGCCATCACCGGCGAGTTGCAGAAAGACGTGGACCGCCTCAAACTGGTCTCCGACCGCTTTGGCAAAATCGGCAGTACGCCGCAACTGGAACCGCATCGTATCGTGGAACAGGTGACGTCGATGGTGGAATACATCCGTAAACGGGCTACCGGCAAAGTGCAGTTTATCGTCAACGACCACGGGACACCGGGCGTTATGGCGCTGCTGTCCCCTCCCCTTTTCGATTGGGTGATCGAAAACCTGCTGAAGAATGCGCTGGACGCCATGGAAGGCAGGGGTTCCATTACGATAGATATAAAAGAAAACGAAGCCGATATTTATGTCGATGTTACCGACACCGGCAAAGGGATTTCCTCTCAAAATCTTAACCAGGTCTTCAAACCCGGGTTTACGACCAAGAAGCGTGGCTGGGGTCTCGGCCTGAGCCTTTCCAAACGCATCATCGAACAGTTTCACAAAGGAGAGATATTCATTAAAAACTCCGAGCCCGGGAAGGGCACTATGTTCAGGATTATTTTGAAAAAGTAGCGGTATATTTTTAAAAAACAACCTACATTTGCACCCACTTCAAAAGGGGCGGTGGCGAAATTGGTAGACGCACTACTTTGAGGTGGTAGCGCCCGAAAGGGTGTGGGAGTTCGAATCTCCTCTGCCCCACAAAAATTAAAGCCTTGCTGAGCAAGGCTTTAATTTTTGTATCTCCCCCCCAGGAAGCCCGCACTATTCATTATCAGAATCTTCCATTATATTTATTTTATTTTGATCATCTTTTTATATATAAGCCTTCAAAAAAAGCTATGAAAATCTCTGCAACAATCATTGCCCTGCTGATTTCCGCCACAACAATTGCACAAAAGAACACTGTTTTCCTGAAGTGGAAAATCAAACCAAACGAAGTATTGGTTTATAAAACAGTCATGGAGGACATCGATACCGCAACATCAAAGAAACTATCGATAAACTTCGGGGGGGGTTCGGGTCTTCTAAAAGACAGTGCCACAGACGACACGCATGCAGGGAAAGAACTCTTTTCCGATCTGGAAAAGTCGCTTAGCGAAAGCAATATCGTAACCAACCTTACCCCTAACAACAAAGGCTATATAGATATTGCAATGGTTATGAAAACTAAGGAAAATAAAACGGCCGGCGAAAAGGATACAACAGATGGCAAAAATAAAGCGATGGAATTGCTTGAAATGATGGCAGGCGATGCAATGCTCCGCGGCGCTATATATGACAACGGCCTGATACAAAGCTTTTATGTAAAAAATGACCAGAAAAACTTAATTGCCCTGCTTTTTGAATTGCCAGGCAAAGCAATAACACCCGGCGATTCATGGGAACTGCACAGCAACCTGATTTCGATGGACCAGCATTTTAAATGCGACACCTCCTTCAGAAAGAATATCGTTACACTTGTTGATGTAAAAAAAGAAAAGGGCGAAATGATTGCCATTCTTAAATACGATATCCACGAATATGTATCCGGCGACTTTACCACCATGTTTGACAGCGGTAGCAGCAGCAAAACCATTCTAAAATTAACCTACAGTGCAATGGCTGCATTTTCTGTCGATAGAGGACGATGGTTATCCTATGAGGGGGTTATGTCCTCGAGCGCAACCGGGGTAATGACATACAATACATGCAAAAGGTTTTCCCTGGTAGCCCAATAATCATTGCCAATGACTTTGAGCACTGGTTCTTTGGCAAAATGACAAAGGAGCAGGTTGGATTCTTTGTTTACAAACACCGGAAAACAGGTTAGTAACAATCATCTGGGTCACCGTCAAAGTGAAACTGGATATACAATCCCCGGTAATGGAGGTCCCTGTGCCGTCAGGGGTTCTAAAATAACCATAGGCAGGATCTCCGAGAGCAGGGCTCAACTTGTAGCGGCAAATGATAATATTCAATGTTACATTGTAATAAGGCGCATCATAAGATCCGTCCCAATATTTCTCGCCGGTAATGGCATCATAAATGAAACCCCCATCCTGCCCCCTTGGGTAGTGCTTGGTTAATAACGTATATCCCGTGGCTGGATCTACTCCCGAACCATCGGCGCCACCGATAGGAAGGCCCGTAGTGGATTTAATAAGGCCCGGCGTGGTAGATGCTACTGGTTTGGGGGCATCGCCCCGCTTGTCACAACCCATAAAGGCAAGCAGCAAAAGAAAACAAGAAATCGGCAAATGGTACTTTTTCATGTCAGGTTAATTTTAGGTTTAATTGATAACTGATTTGATCCCGGCTAAATATAGAAGGGATATTCAAGTTATATACAGTTAACCCTCGGACGTGCAGGAAGAACCCGCCACCGTGTTTATTCCGCCGATAACCGTGCAAGCACGCCCCCAAAAACCTGGTACCTGCGCAGGCATCGTCCATTGCTTCTTACGGCTTTGCCGTGTATTGGTTGAACCGCGCGACCTTACCATCTTTTACCTGCCAGTTTTCCTGCATCAGGAAGGCTACCGGTTTCCCCTTTTTTGGATAGCGTCTTTCCGTCGCCCAGATATTTACCCAGTCTTCATTCTTATCGTTTATATGAGCGCATTGCCACATACTGATATCAAAGCGCATGGAGTCGAGGCCGTCGACATCCTGTTTGGCATAAGCCAGCAGCTGCTCCGCTTTGCCATAAAAATGCATCCCGCTTGCATCATCATAATAAACGGAATCGGCGAAATAGGGTTTCATCGCCTGTATGTCCATCGTCTCAAACATTTTCCATACCTGCAACACTTTTTGCGCAATGACCGGGTTGCCGGGTACCGTTATATCAGAGGAATAAGTAGCCTTGAAAGGATAGGTCAGCGTGTCTTTCGTTATCGTATCATTGGCAGCCTGTTGCGGTGCTGTGTTGTTACACGAAGCAGTTGTCAATGCAACCAGTGCAATGAAAATTATTTTTTTCATGTGTATATTTTTAGTTGAGTGGCCGTTTTTCTAATTACCCCCCGATTGGCATCATCGGGTGAACTTCAATCTTTGTAGGAATGTCTTTGAATATGGGGTTTGCCTTTGCGATCCCGACTGCTTCGTCAATATCCGCCGCCTGGATAAGGAAATACCCCGCAATCACTTCCTTGCTTTCATTAAACGGGCCGTCCTTCAGGGTCCCGTTGCTTTCGGTAATGACCCTGCTTCCTTTATCGACAGGATTCGCGCTTTTCAATTTGCCTTCTTTCATCAGTTTCCCGATGTAGGCCCCGCCATTCTGCATGTGTTGTTGAAGCTGTTCCGGGGATAGGTCGGTCCAGACATTCCCCTCCGTTCTGAGGATTAACAGAAAATCTTTCATTTTTCAGATTTAAAAGTTAAAAATGGTTACGTTATCACTTAAAGACAAAACAGCTTTCAAAAAAAGGACAGGAATCTTAAAAAATCTTTTTGATGCAGAAATCCAGCTTTTTCTGCAACAGCAGTTTTTCTGCAGCTAAAGGAGAAAGCCCGATAGATTTCCTAAGACAATCAGCAGCTTGTGAATATTTCCCGGCCTGGATATAAAATTCGGCCTTGGTGGAGTAAAATAAGTGATAATTCCGGAGAGAGGATATATTTTCAATTTTTTCCAGCTCGGCAATCGCTTTCTCCGCGCCGTTTACTTTTAAAACGGCCACTGCCCTGTTCATTAAAACAAGCGGTGATTTATCAATATATAGCAACCGGTCGTAAAGGGAAAGTATTCCCGGCCAGTTAGTAGAATCGAAATCAGGCGCGATGCTATGGTGGGCAGAGATGGCTGCCAGGAGATGGTAGAAGCCAATTCGCTCGCTTCCGGCCGCCTTATTCAATAAATCAAGGCCTGTCTCTTTCAGGCTCCTGTCCCATTTCGAACGGTCCTGCTGCGCCATGGTAAGGATATTGCCTTCGTCGTCCTGGCGGGCCTTAAAGCGGGAGGCATTCAGGAACATGAGCGCCAGCAGCGCCAGCACATTCTCTTTTTGCTGAATAGCCTTATTGGTAGCTATCATTTGAGCAAGACGGATGGCCTCTTCACAAAGTTCATAACGAATGATATCGTCCCCTTTTGATGGGCTATAACCTTCGTTGAACAAAAGATAAATGGTTTCTAAAACAGTATCCAGCCTTTCTTCCATCCCCTCCCCTTTGGGGATTTCAAAGGGAATATTGGCATCCCGGATACTTTTCCTGGCCCTCACCAATCGCTTGCTTATGTTTTCTTCCGTAGTAATGAATGCTTTTGCAATTTCAGGAATACTGAAACCGCAAAGCGTTTTAAGCGCCAGAGCAACCTGTGAGTCGGAATTGATAGAAGGGTGACAGCAGGTGAAAATCATTCTTAACTGGTCATCCTGGATTTCATCTTCTGAAAAAAAATGCTCCAGCGCCGGTTCGACCGTCCACCGGGACTGGAGAAAATGGGCAACATCTGTTGAAAAATATATGTTCTTTTTTTCTTTGTTAAGATGATTGAGCGCTTTATTCCTGGCTACCCTGAACAGCCATCCCGACGGGTTGTCGGGCACTCCTTTATATTGCCAGTGGTTCATCGCTTCGATCAATGAATCCTGCACAACGTCTTCTGCAAGCGCGAGGTTTTCAACGCCGAAAACCCGTGTCATTACAGCTATTAACTTACCTGCTTCATGCCGAAAGAGATGGTCAACGAGCTGTGTTATTTCGGATTGTTGATTCAAAGGGGTACGTCCTTTTTATCCATAAACACACCGGTACCGTTCATTTTAACCGGGCCGTAATAAAGGCCAAACCGTTCGTGAATGCCGTAGAGCGTTTTCAACTTCTGGTGCAATGCTTCGGGTTGCTTTTCACCGTTCACGATAAACTCCGTTTCAGTCAGGCCAAACCAATCAACCGCTGCGGGATCGGAAACGACCTTTTCATTCACCAGTGCAGCGATTACGCCGCGTATCCTTTGCTGGTCGGCCAAAATATTGCCTGTTGGCGGCGGACTTTTTTTGTTATGCGTTGCCAATGGAAGATCGACAGGCCTGTTTTCTGTAGCCGGCTGCGCGCGCTTTTTTAAAGCCTGTTTACCAGGCTCGCTGCCCGGGTGAATGGCATTAGCAGCCAACGCATGGGCGGCTTTGGCCTGTTGTGCTTCGTTGAATGCCTGGTTGATGCGGCGAAGCAGCCCTTCGTAATTAACCAGTTCACCGCCTGCAATCCCGGCCCCGTTTATTTCCAAAAATATGAGTTTGCTATCGGCCACCTTTAAATGATAATGATTCTCCCGGCTATCGGTGACATACATTTCCTTGTTGGCCGTATCCGCATCGGTATTTACGAATCGTATGCTGGTGACCCGGAAACTGGTATCCTGGTAAGCCATCGTTGACACAGGGTTTTTGGCCGGCCGCCGGTGTTCGGGTTGCGGGGCAAGCGGAGCCGTGTTGACGGTGGACGGATCAGGAGCATCGTTGTGTACAATGCCCAGTATATGCTTTTTAATAAAAGCGGCGCTGTGCCGGATCTCCGAATCAGCTTTCGGGATAAAGGTAAAAACCATTAGCAGGAGCATCCCCGATAACAGGACGATCTTTTCGGCTGCATTCAGTCGTTTATTTTCCTGGTTGACCATTCTCCGCAAGCGGTTCATCAGTTGATGAGGGCGAAGACTCAGCCCCATCGAATAATTGCCCGAAGGACTTTCATAACCCTGGAAAGCCATCAGCGCTTCCAGGTAATTGCGTTTTTGCTGCACATGCTCCAGGACAATATCATCGCAACAGGCTTCGCGCTCTTCCCGGATCAGGGCGGAAAGCCACCAGATGGCGGGGTTAAAAAAGAACAGGGTTTCTACAATGCTTTGCAGGATATTGACCAGGTAATCCCTTCTTAAAATATGCGCCAGTTCGTGGTAGAGTATCGATTCGACCTGCCCGGGCGATAATTGTAATACCATGCCGAGGGGCAATAATATGACCGGTTTAAAATAGCCAATCGTTACCGGTATATTGACAAGTTCCGATTCGAATAGCTGAACCGCACGACGGATACCGAGTTTTTTAGCAAGGACGGCGCCCCGTTTTTTCCAGTCTTCGTCTATTTCAACGATGCCGATGTGACGGGCGCGCCTGACATAGATAAGTTCCCGGGCCAGTTTCATGCTTTTAAAAACAAAACAGACCAGCCATGCCGCGACGATCCAGGGGGATGCCTTGTCCAGCAAACTGATCATGGGGTCATAGCTGAAAATAGTGCCTGTAATAGTTGGATGCACGGCTGCTATAGTGCTTTGGCCGGCCCCCGTTAAGGCCGCCACCACCGGGTTGTTGGGTGCACTGCTCAATTCCCTGTAAAAAACAAACGCAATCGCACCGACAAACAACACCAGTATGCCGCATAGCAGGTAATACCGCAGATGGGAAGAAGCTTTTTTGCTGCTGTTGATCACCAGCCCGGCCAGTGCCGCAACGATCAATCCTATCCACAGGGAGTGGATCAGGGTCCAGCAGATCGCCCTCATGGTATGATCTGAAAAGTAAAGAGTAAGAAAATTGTTTCCCATTGCTTTATTTTTTTTGATCCAGCTTGTTGATCAGTTCTTTAAACTCCGCCATTTGCTTCTGCGATATTTTTTTATCGTTCAGCAACTGCATCATGAGGCTGCCTGCCGAACCGTTAAAAAGATTGTCCACGACCTTGTCCAGCAGGAAGCTCTTGGTCTTGCTTTCCTCCACCGCCGCCCGGTAGACATGGGTCATCTGGCTTTCATCTTTTTTCAGCAGTCCCTTTTCAATCATGATCTGCATCAGCTTGAGCGTGGACATATAAATAACCGGGCGTTTCTCCTTGTTGATATGGTCGTTGACGAACCTCGCCGTGGAAGGCCCGAACTGCCATAGCACCTGCAATATTTCCAGTTCCGATTTCGTCGGTTCCGCCGGATTGACTTTGTCCTTTTTAGTCGATTTCATATAGTAAATATAAGAAACATTTCTTATGTCGCCTGCCTTTTGTTGCATTGTTGAAAACCTTACAGCAGGTTTACTTTCCTGATCAGGCTGGCCCCCTGCTGGCTGCGGCCCTTTCCCGCCTCCGACAGTATGTCCAGCAATTGCCGGCGGTCGATGGGCTTTCCCTTTTTGGGTGCTGTCACCGGTACGGGCGGAAGCGCCCGGTCCATCACCCGCACGGCCCGCCATGTCACATGTTCGTGGGGCAATGCCAGCTCTAAAATCATTCCCGGCAGACCTGAGAAAGACTCCGGTCCGCCGGGGATATGTATTTGTTCGGTATAAAAAGCAACCGCATAGATGGAATCCATAATCAGTGCATTGGCCCTGCGACAGGTATAGCCGGCTATTTCCCGCGTTTCACCGGTGATCTTCCAATTGGTTTTCCGGGCCCTGTCATTCAGCAGGAAGGTTTCACCCAGTACATCCTTCTGAACAACCAGGCTATCGGCCGGGAAGTTGGAATAGACAATGTTGTTTTGCGCGGCGATGGGTACTGAGAACATGCTCATGGCAGTCGCCGGAAGAAGATCGGGTACAAACAATGTTTTGTTGTCCCTGAAATACAGCGTACTCTTTGATACGATGAACTGGGGATGTTCTTTTTGATATTGTTCGGGCAGCTGTTGCTCGCTGCCGGCAAGATTTTTCCCCAGGTACTGCCCGTTGTTGACCAGCGCGTAGTCATTCGCCGTTTTTTCGAATTCGATGGTTCCGCTGCTGACAAAGCGGGCTTGCTGCGCGGATAGATAAGCGCCGGGCAATAAAAAAGCAAGAAGAAAAGAAAATGGTTTCATACAATTATTTTTTAACCGGTTGAAGGCCGAACCGGGTGAAATCCCAGCTTAGCGAAAGCATAAAGTAGCGCCGGATGCTGGTATAGCTGCTTTGCGTGATGGCATTGGCCGCAATGCTTCTGCTGAAGTTCAGGTTTTGGTCCAGCAGGTCATTGGCGGAAGCGGTTAGTTTGAGATTATCATTTTTAAAAAACGTTTTGGCCAGGTAGGCATTCCAGATCAGGTAGTGTTGCCCGGACAGGGTTTGCGTCGCTGCCGTGTAGCGGTACGTAAAATCGGAGCCAAGCCGGAATTTCGCCGGCAGGAAAAGTGAGCCCCATCCATCAGCCCATTGATGGTGAAAGCGCCATTTGCCGCGGCATAGCTGTATTTTACCAGCATGGAATCCGTTGAGCGTAAAACGTAGATAGTTGCATTGGCCAGTTTAATTCCAGAAGAAGTGTCCACGGCAATACCTTCCAGGCGATACGAATGCTGTGCAAACAAAGCACCCGCGTAAAGATTAAAACACAATGCCATTGCCATGCCGATGACCAGTTTTGGTCTCCGGGCGGTTAAACCCGTGGCTTTTTGCTGGTAAAATGATTTCATGGAACAAACATAAGAAACATTTCTTATTAACCTAAGAAATATTTCTTACAGTCAGGATGGGTTGACTGTGAAAAAGCATTAATACCCTGGGAATCAATGGAAAAATAAAAAGCCGGCCTGTACAGGCCGGCTTTCATATATGGGTATAGAATAAATGGTTACGGTTGAACGATACGGAACGTATTCTTGTTTCCATTGATGGTAACCGATAGCAGGTACACTCCTTTTACCAGTTCACCCGATGTTACGGGCAGGCGGTAAGCACCTGCTGTCATTGCATGTGTTCCGGTAAGCCCGCTTATATCCATCCGGCGGCCGAGCACATCGAAGAGGTCGATTGCTACCGAAGCATTTTGCTGCAACTGCAACAGGAGCGTCGACTGACCGGTGACGGGGTCGGAAGCAATTCTTGTATTGTCAATACTGCAGCTTGTCACCGAAGCAATGGCAGAATAGCTTTCAATATCGTTTTCATCGGCTATTTTCAGGCGATAATAAGATACACCTCCGAGGGGAGAAGGATCTGTCCAGGTAAGTGATTGCACACCGGTAGAGGAGCTGCTCACAACACCTGCTGTGGCAAAGTTTCTTCCATCGCTGCTGCGTTCAATGCTGTAGGTGCTGGAAGCGGAGGAAAGTTTTGTCCAGCCCACCTGCACTTTATTGTTTTTGCAAACTGCGTTAAACCCACTGATGACTACCGGCAGCGAAGTGGCGCTCGATACGGAACCAAGGGTAAAATAGGGGCTGCCGCTGAAACTGGAGGCAGGGACTGTGACGGTCACTACGTTTCCGCTTACCGAAAAGCTGGCCGTAGGCGTACCGATGATAGCAGCATCCGAGAAATTGCCGTCGTTGTCTACCAGCAGGCGCAAATCGGAGGGATTAATGGACATCGTACCGGTTGTCGCCACATTAAAGTCAAACACCAGTGATACATCCGTATTGGTAAAATTGGTTAACTGGGCCAGCCATTTCCGTTGCACACGGTTCGAGATGCCCGAAGGCATTTCTCCCGTAGTGGAGTAGGCAAACATAAACTGCGCATTATTATTCGCTATCATAAAGAACGACTTGTCGCCGCCGGCAAAGCTGCCGGTATTGGCCGATTGGTTGACGGTCTTTGACGAGCCGATATAAACGGTCAGCATATCGGGCGATGAAGTGCTGGTGCCTTGTTTCTGGCTAAGCACGCTGTTGTCGTCGCGGCCGATACCCATAATATTGGTATTATAGGCTGCATCGAGCGAGCGGCTCCAGATGGTAGTGCCCGCCGACGATACATAATCATGCTGCAGGGTGATGCCATATTTAAGCCCAAGATAACTCTCAATCTTATTGCGGGCTGCTGCCGAATGTGAAGTATTGGGATACGTTACGATTTCGGCGATGCTGCCGCTGAAGTATTCACTGGTGCCGACATCCATACGTGCGCCGATGGCGTCGTTTACATCGGCCGAGTTACGGGCGCTGCCCACCAGGGTGCCGGCAAGCGAACCCGCCACATACAGCTCGCGCTGTGTGCCGGTGAAGTTGAAACTCGCCAGTGTGGGCGTTCCCGTTGTCCAGGCGCTGTTGGCCGCCAGGTCATCGCCTGACCAGCTATCCACGAATGAATTGCTGCTGCCAAGACCAAAGGCGGAAAAATTGTCCGTACCGGCCGTTCCGCCAAACAGGAACTTACCGGGGGTAGACACATTGCCGTTGCCCGGGTTAACCACCGCATATACGGAATAGGTATTGTTGCCCGTCGCCAGCAGCCCATTGCTGGGAATTGCCAGGTAATTGGACGAAGCGCTGTTGAAATCAACCACCGGGTTGAAATTAATATTATTGGTGCTGTTGTCGCGGTAAGTAGGATAATTGCCGGGGGCAGGTGAAGTGGCGGTACGGGTATTGCCCGACTGATCACTCCAACTGGCGATGGCCGTACCATCAGTGGTGGTTGGCACCCCGTTGGTGGTCTTTATCCAGAAGGCCTCACCCGCTACACCGCCCGGTGAGGAAGAACAGGCGGTAAACGTACCATTGCCTGCGGGACTGGTTACAGTGGGTGCCTGCCCAACGCCTGCCACGGTGAGCTGTGTGCACTGTGCATCGATGGCGTCACCCGCCGCTGCTGCGCCTACATATACTTCGTAGGTCACCCAGAAATAGTTGGTGCCCTGTGCCAGCGCCTGTGAACCGTTGAGCATGAGGGTGCCCGCGGCCGGCGTAGTGCCCCCGGAGACAAATTCACCGGTGGGACTGTAAACCGCGCTGTTGCCTGTATAATATACGTGCACGAGTTTTATATCATTGATATTGGTAGTACCGTTCATGTTCAGTTGCAACTGCGAAAGGGTCACCGGTGTGGAGCAACCTTGCGTGTTGACCTGGATACCGATGATGGCCTGCGTAGGCGTACAGGCGGAAATCAGGCCCGTAGCCAGTTGCGTGGCGGCAGAGGACTGGTAGCCCATATTCACCGGGTCGAATTCATATAACTGTTTGGAAACCGCCCTTGTTTTGATAGTATTCGTTTCGATGCCGT
>DASYCT010000476.1:0-3056 GCA_036500065.1 Chitinophagaceae bacterium
CGCACTCGTAGGGATAATCGGCCAGGTAAGGAAGCGCCTGCACGGCATACCAGGCAGGATTGCTGGTGAACTCGATGGTAAGCGCATGCTGCTGCAGCGTCTCGCTGTTACCGCTTTGCAGCAGCTTTTCAAATTTGAAGTTCCTGCTACCGTTGCCGCGCACGGGCAGGGGCATGCTTTCGGTGACCAGCATCGTGTTGGTCAACACCGGGAGGGAGGCTTCTTCGCCATCGGAATTATCACCGGCTTTGGCGACGAAGCGGTACACCAGTGCACTGTTGTATTGGTATGGCACGTCGATGGAAAACTTTACTACGGTGCTCTGTCCCGCTTCCGCGGTAAAGTATTGAACGGGATACATATTGCGAAACCATCCGTCGGCGGATTCGTTGGTGATGGCGTTCAGCAGTTCGAGTTGTACCGTGCCTGTCTGTTCTTTATCTGTCAGGTTCACTACTTTGGCGCTGAAGTCCATCCGGTCGCCTTCGCGCAGGAAGCGCGGGGCGTTGGGTTGCACCATCAGCGGTTTTTGGGTGACGACCGTAGTGCTGGTATAGCCAAAAGCAAGGTCTTTAGTATGCGCCAATGCCTGGAACTTCCATTGTGTAAGCGCTTCGGGCATGGTGAAGCCAAAGCTGATATCGCCGGCAGAATCGGTTTGCAGATCAGGAAAGAAGAAAGCCGTTTCATTAAAATTTTTGCGGATTTGCACGACGGGTGATTGTGTCTGCCCTTCTTTTTCGACGGAGATCCTGGACGCATTAAGGGCACCATTGGCGAAATAAGCCTTCGAAAATCCAATTTTGGATGCTGCCAATCCTGCCATCATCGGGGCAGAGCGATCCTCCATGTTACTCCTGTAGTACGTCACCGCGCTGTCTTGGGTATATGCTTTTGAGCCGTCGGGATCTTTGCTCCAATCCGGTACCGCCAGGATGGTTGGAACGCTTTCCAATTCCCGCTTGTTGTCCAGGGCCAGTGTTATAGCCCGGGTACTGCCATCGGCATACTGGATTTTTCTCAATCCTGTAATGAGTTCTTCATATTGTTTGGGGATGGCTTGTTTCCAGCCATCCCTTTCCCTGTTTTCATCCTCTGAGGAAACGGACCCAAAATTGTTTTCTCCTTCCCAACCGAAATCATTTCTATAAGTATCAAAAATGGAGGGAACACGCCATTCATGCGGTTTGAACTGGTCCAGGGAAGCATCGTACATACTGGCCAGCATTTCTGCGGCGACTTTTTCTTTTTTAGGACCGCTTATCTTCAGCCGCCATTTCTCTTCGCTTCCCGGAAGCGTTTTATCCCGGAAGGTTTCATATTGAATGCTGAGCTGTTTGTTGCTCCAGGGCACGTGTACTTTGTTGCTAAGGCTGTAAAACCGGTTGTTCTTAATAAAGAAATGGTACACGCCAAACCCGCCACGGTCATCTTCGCCGGATATAAAGTCGATCGTTTTCTTTTCATTACTAAGCCGCAGGAAACTGTATGTGCCTGCCGGTTCTCGTTTTTCATGCTCTCCCCGCTCTTTATCGACCTGTTGTATTACATATAAACTGTCGGCGGAAGAACCGATACGAATGCGGGCATGCTCGCCTGGTTCTGCGATCATATCTTCATAAGCGGTCCATGTGTAGGCCGGCGTCGCCAGTGTAGGGCTGTTTTCGTCAAACAGGTGCAGGTATTGTACATTTTTTACCGAATCACCGTTAATATCCCGGGCGACCGCCTCCACGATATACCAGCCCTCGGGCAAACGGCTGCTAATGTTGAATTGCTTTGATGGCCCGGTGCTGTCACTTGCCTGCCAGGCAATTTTTTCTTTAGGCCATGAGTACCGGTCGAGTTCATCTTTGTATTCGTCCAGCGGGAAGATGGACAGGTATTCTTCTTTTGACATAACAAACTTGTCGGGTTCCGGCCAGTACCGCTCACGAATCAGCCGGTTGGGCGCCTGCAGGCGGGTGATGGTGACTGTGGCGGGGGCCGGGATAAATTCACCTGCATTGTTATGCGTGTCCAGAATAACAAGGTGGAAGCTGTCGGCGGCCATCGATTCACCGACCGGAAAGCTGATACCGAGTTGAATGGTTTTATAGGAAACCTGCATGGTTGTTTCTCCGCTATGGGTCTCACCGGCCGCATCCGTTATATCCACGCTTACGCTGTAATCAAAAACAGGGTCAAGCCCTTTATCCACCGATAGATCGGGGATGGCTTTAAACCGGAGACGAAAGCTGCCGTCGGGGCTGGTGCTGATAACACCGTTGGTGATTTCCATATCGTTGCGGGGAGGAGGGCGATGAGGCCAGAAAAACCAGGAATAGATAAACCGGGTAAGACGTTGCACCCGGAAGGAGACTTTTGCCCCGTCGATGGCATTACCGGCATAGGCTTTGGCAAAGCCGGTCACCGTGATACTGTCATTGATGCGGTAACTGCCCTTTATAGTATCCAACTGCACATAAAACTTCGGACGTTTGTATTCTTCCACGGAAAAAGATACATCGCTGGTTTCGACACCCGAATCGTTGTCCGGGTATTTATTACTGATGGTAAACCTCCCGTTGAGCTGGTTAAGGGGCAGCCTGAACCGGCCTGAAAAGGAGCCGAAAGCGTTGCTGGTAACGTCCATCGAATCAAGATCGGTGCCGTTCACATCCGATAGCATTACCCTCGATTTTTGATTGGTATAAAGTTTGTTTTTCCGGGTGTGCCAGTCTTTGGTAATACTGATACCTTTAAAATAAACAGTTTGCCCCGGCCTGTAAATGGAACGGTCGGTAAAAAGAGAGGTAGTGGTGTTTATCCTTTCGCTCTTCAGCGAATCGGCTTGCGGTGTGTATTCAACTTCGGCTGAGGTCTCGTCCCTGTTCTCGTCATGTTCAAAGAACAGGCTGTCTTTATCATAATAAAAAGACAATTCCATTTCCAGGTACCGATCACTGTTGTTCAGCGGCAACGTTGCATGTCCATGTTCATCGGTGATTGTCTTTTTTCCACGGTAATAATTGCTGGAATTTGCCGGACTCCACCATTGTTGTATAATAGCTTTT
>DASYCT010000477.1:0-6045 GCA_036500065.1 Chitinophagaceae bacterium
CCGCCTGAAATCAACATCGCACGACTGGAACCCGCCGACTGCGACGCCAACCTGATCCGGCAGGTATGGGGCAACCTTATTTCGAATTCTATAAAATATTCCCGTAACAACGAAAAGCCGGTTATCGAAATCAGTTCCTATAAGACAGAAAACGAAGTTGTTTACCTGGTGAAAGACAACGGGGTGGGATTTGATATGCAATATGCCGACAAGTTATTCGGCGTTTTTCAACGCCTGCATAAGATATCCGAATTTGAGGGCACGGGGGTGGGCCTGGCATTGGTACAAAGGGTAGTAATAAAGCATGGCGGAAGGGTATGGGCCGAAGCCGCTCCCGGCAAAGGAGCAGCTTTTTATTTCAGCCTGCCCATAAATAATTCGTTCAATTATTCATTCAACCAAAATTAAGCTTCTATGTATGACGAAAACATCCGTATGGAACATCACCAGGTAGAGATACTACTGGTAGAAGATAATCCTCATGAAGCGGAATTAGCTATCCTGAGCCTGAAGAAAAACCATCTCTCCAACAAGCTGCTGCATATCGACGATGGGGCAGAGGCGCTGGACTTTATTTTTTCGAGAGGGAATTACAGCGAAAATAAAAGCTTTCCCTTCCCTAAGTTGATCCTGCTGGACCTTAAATTGCCGAAGGTGGACGGCCTTGAAATACTCAGGCAGGTAAAGGGAGACGAGCGGACCTCCAATATCCCTATAGTGATACTGACTTCCTCCAAAGAGGAAAAGGATATTATTGAAAGTTATAAGCTCGGGGTAAACAGCTATATAGTAAAGCCGGTCAGCTTTGACGCGTTTACGAAGGCCATTGCCGAATTGGGGTTTTACTGGTTGCTGCTGAACCAGGAGCCTTCGTTGCTCCATAAGAAAAAAGCATGAGAATAAATCCTATATAAATGACAGCCATTAACGTAAAAATCTAATTATTTTTTTATGGTTCGTATTATCATCGCTGACGATCACACCGTAGTAAGAAAGGGATTAAAGCAAATACTCATCGAAGCATTTCCTTCGGCCCTTATCGAAGAAGTTTCCGACGCAGAAGAATTATTAAAAAAAGTAATGAAATCGGAATGGGATGTAGTCATATCCGATCTTTCCATGCCGGGCAGAAGCGGGCTGGAATCATTGCAGCAAATCAAACAACATTATCCCCGCCTTCCCGTGCTCATCCTGAGCGTACACTCTGAAGAGCATTATGCCATCCGTGTATTGAAAGCAGGCGCTTCGGGCTACCTAAGCAAGGATACTGCCTCCGACGAACTGGTGAAGGCAGTCAACCGGGTATTGCTGGGCAAGAAATACATAACCGCCTCTATTGCCGAGAAACTGGCATCTACACTTGACCATGACAGCGACAAGTCATCACACGAACACCTGTCGGACCGTGAATTTGAAGTATTAAAACTTATCGCCACGGGTAAGTCGGTTTCCGAAATAGCAACGATGCTTTCCCTGAGCGTAACCACCGTAAGCACCTACAGGGCGCGCATATTAAGTAAGATGAATATGAAAACCAATGCTGACCTGACGTTGTATGCCATTGAAAACAAGCTCATGTAAATGAGCAGTCCTCGTGACTGGAAAAAGGTCGGGCCGGCTTTGTAGTATCCGTACTACATTATTAATCCATCCCGTATTACAGGAAACCACCGTCTCATTCTATATTTTACCATGTCTCTGTTTTGTAATTTTAGACTGGAATAAACGAATGAGAAAAAAGGCGATACTTCTTGTAGATGATTCAATACTGATTATTGAACGCATAACTGAAATCCTAAAAGACCTGGACACGTTGGCATCCATCAGCCAGGTACAAAGGTATTCAGAAGCCCATGCATTCCTGCAACAACAAAGACCCGACATCGTTTTGCTGGATATTAACCTGCCCGATATAAGCGGCATCGAGCTCCTGCGCTATCTCAAAAAAACAGACCCATCCATTGTAGTAATCATGTTCAGCAACCAGACGAATGAATATTATAAGGACTTATGTAAAAGAATCGGCGCCGACTTCTTTTTAGATAAATCAAAAGGATACGACCAGCTACCCGGTATCATCGCTTCCCTCCCCTAGTGTAGTACATATTCTACCAGCCACTGGTCAATAATAGTACCTAAAAGAAACGGGAAGGACTATTTTTTTCCCTAACGTTCCGTTGTTTCTTTGTGCTAAGTTAAACTGGCATGAAAAAACTAATAGTACTTGTAGTAGAAGATTCCCCGCTCATCACCGAACGTTTCGCTGAAATACTGAACGAAATGGACAATGTAGAGCAGATCTTTTATGCCCGCAACTATACCGAGGGAAAGAAATTACTGGATGAAATAAAACCAGACATTGCGCTTCTCGACATCAATCTACCCGGTAAAAGCGGCATCGACGTGTTGCGTCTTATCCGGCAACAGCGGCCGGAAATAAACGTGATCATGATTACCAACCAGGTTACCGATCATTATAAGAGAATCTGTGCTGCATTGGGAGCGCAGTATTTCTTCGACAAGTCGAATGAATTTGAGCAGGTACCTGAAATCATTTCGAATTTTCAGCTAAGCTGACAGGCAGGAAACCGGAAATCTCAACTATCTATGATAAAACCAGCACACGAAAAAGTAAAAAAGCTTCCCGGGGATTTCAGCCCCATGGAAAAAGTCTACCCTACGATCAGCGATCGTGAAAAAAAGTACAACGCCATTATAGAATCGATGAGCGCAGAGATTGCCCGCTTTACACAGCAGGAAGCACTGAATACCACAAAAACATCCAAAACGGAACAGGAACTGAAGACAGAAATAAAAGAATTGGAAGCACAGCTTACACAGGAGAAGTTATACCAGCAGAAGAGGATAGCGGAAGCTATTATACAGGCAGAAGAAAAGGAGCGCACCAAGCTGGGCCATGAACTGCATGATAATGTGAACCAGGTACTGACAACGGCCAGGCTTTACCTGCAGATGCTGAAACCGGGCACTGAAAAAGAAATCGCTATTATCGAAAAAACCAAAGCCTTTCTTTACGATGCCATCAATGAAATCAGGAATATATCCCGGGAAATGGTATTGCCCAACCTGAAAGGAAACCCGCTTACCGAAAATATCCGGCACCTGCTGGAAGACATAGAAAACACCGGCATATTCGCTACCAGCTTCTCTCATAAAGGAACGGGTAAACTGGAAATCCCGGAAGGGAAAAAACTGGCGCTTTTCAGGATATTGCAGGAACAATTGAAGAATATCATCAAACACAGCCAGGCAAATAATATAGTGGTCAGGCTTTGTGTAAGCGGTAACCTGGTAACGCTCTCAATAAAAGATAATGGAATCGGCTTTAACCCTTCCAGGAAAAGCAGTGGAATCGGCTTATCAAATATCTATGACAGGGTAAGTTTGTATAAGGGAAAAACAGTATTGAAAACCGCCCAGGGAGAAGGTTGCCTCCTCGAGGTAAGTATTCCTTTAGGGGAAGAATAAGGGGAAAAATTCCTTTACGGCAGCGCGTAAGAAAGGAAGTGTTGGCAAAGAGCCGATAATGGTAAGATCGTTGCTTAGAGGGCTTTCATCATCAAGAAACCGGAAAACGGCCTGCGCTTTGTTTTTCCTGAATAATTGTGAAAAGATCCTATCTCCTCCTGGTTTACCTTTGCTAAGAATATGCAACAAGACGCTATCGTAGAACCGTGATTTTTTTGAGGGCAAGCCCCTGTTTGTAAACGGGCGTCCTGTGAGCAGCAGGGCGTTTGTAATAGCTTCCGTTCGCTTCTGGATGAATTGAAACGTGTACCCGCTGGACGCACGGGTCTGACCTCCCGCCGTGCCGATATGGACGATATTCCCATTATAGGGTGGAAACCGGTGACTGGTCATTGGTATGCTGCCCGTTTCTTCTTCCACCACCGTATAATCAACCGCCGGCAGAAAGCGGCCGATATAACCGCCGAGAGCTTTGTCGTAAGCATCCTGTTTCAAAAGGGTTTGGGAAAACAACGTATATTCTATCAATGCCCTGCTGGCAGAAAATGGCATTATGTATACAAAACTGGCTCCTGCTTCCTGTCCCACCCTGAAATCCATTAGGGTAGCCTGGTTACTGTCGAATGCCGGCGATGCTGTATCAATCACCCATCCTTTAAAGTGCTGCAACAGGTAATGTTTCTTTTTTGCAGTCATCATTTCCGCTGGCAGGATACTGTTGAAAACATACGAAGCACGGGCCGATTGCCCGTTCCAACGCACCACCGCCCCGCCTTCCACTGATTCCATTGTCTCTACCATACCGTAGGCGATGGTAATATTGGGATGCTGTTCCAGCCGGGAAAAGCAATAGCTGTAAAAATCAATTCCCCGTATCATCTTATACCGATACGGTTCGATAGTCAGCGTACGCGAAAAATTATTGCTGTAAAATTGAAGATAATCCCATTTGCAGTGTACGAGGGGTTCAAAAAAACCTGTTTCTTTTTCCCAGAAACACCAGGTCCTGTCATTGTGCCGTTTGGGCTCCTTATCCAGCAGCAGGACCTGTTTGCCGGCGAGTGCTCCTTTGTCCAGCAGGCGCAGCAGGAGACTAAGCCCGGCGCAACCGGCTCCTGTAATGATATAATCGTATTGCTTCAACGGATTTGGGCTTCCTTTTTGCGCTTTTCTTTCTCCCGGTATTTTTTTGCGGCGTACAGCATGCCAAACGATTCTCCGTCTTCTTTTTCGAGGTGTTTATGATGCATTTTATGTGCCCAACGGATGGTCTTTACATACCGGTTATTCCAACGATCAAACCATTTAAACCTCCTGTGTATAATGACATCATGCACCAGGAAATAGGCCGCCCCATAGGCCATAATACCAAAACCAATAGCCTGTAGCCAGTATATTTTATCAAGGCTCCCGAAAAGAATGCTGAGAAAACTGGGTATAGCGAAGATGATAAAGAAAGCATCGTTCTTTTCAAAAAAACCCGGCCCCTTCTTATGATGATCTTCGTGCAGCCGCCACAGGAAGCCGTGCATTACATACTTATGTGCAAGCCATGTCACTCCTTCCATCGAGAGGAAGGCGCCCACTAATATTCCTGTATATGCTAACCAGTACATACTATTTATGCTCCTGTCTCCATTTTTCCACGAGCGGAAATGCGATCCTGAACCATACGGTGTATTTGCCCGGGCTCAATAGCAGGGATTCTTTTATATCGTCGATGCTTTTAAAACAAAAATCGTTCACCTCTGCCTTGTTGGGCGCGATGGCCCCGTCATATACACCTCCGTACACGTGGTCGAATTCAAATTCGGTAAGCCCGTTATCAAACTCGCTTTTATAAATAAAATCAAATAATTTTTGAAGTGTTACGTCAAAACCCATTTCTTCCTGTAGTCGCCTGCCAGCGGCCTCCAGTGTTTCCTCGCCCGGGCGGGGATGGCTGCAGCAGGCGTTTGTCCAAAGACCGCCGCTGTGGTACTTGTTGAATGCCCGTTGCTGCAGCAACATTTCACCACTGCTGTTAAAGACAAACACGCTGAAAGCACGATGCAGCAGCGCACTGCGGTGCGCCTGTATTTTTTCCATCCTTCCTATCGGTTCGTCCCGATCGTTGACCAGTATAATATCCTCCACGGCTGTTATTAATTTACATAAGGTTTAACTGGCTTCTAAGGCCCGCCCGCATTACTATCATCGCTTTGCGGTAATTGGGAATACGTATGCGTTCTTCCATGATACGGCTGGACTTGACACGTTTGATTTTCCGAAACAACGACAGGTAATACTTATAGGCCACATATACGCCAAACCGTGCTTTCACCGGCAATTGCAATATGCCTGCATAAGCCCGGCTGAAATCCTGTTGTATATCGTCTTCAATAGCCTGCTTCTGTTTCTCTGTAAAATTAGCGAAATCACAACCGGGAAAATACACGCGGTGCAATCCTGCATAGTCCGATTTTATATCGCGCAGAAAGTTTACTTTTTGAAAAGCCGCTCCCAGCGAACGTGCGGCGGGCGCCAGTCTTTTATATCGGTCATGGTCCCCTTCGC
>DASYCT010000478.1:0-6116 GCA_036500065.1 Chitinophagaceae bacterium
CGATCATATTAATAAACAGGGATAAAAAGAAAATGAGGGTGCCCGTGTCGGCAGGGTCTTTTTCAAAGGTTTGAACCAACAGTTGAGGCCCCATGCCCTTATTCCCGGAAAAAAGGATCATGGCTGTAACGTTGTACCCCAGGTGCAGGGCAAAAGCCAGGTACATGGATTGTGTTTTTTCAAAAGCAACCGCGAAAACCCAGCCTCCCACTGCGGTGACCAGGAAAACGATCAGCATCTGTACCGGCTGACCGATAACACCATACGAAAACCAGTGATAGATGCCAAAGCCGATCGCAGATGCCAATACAGCCCGGGAAGCGCCGATGCGCCGGATGAGAATGTACAACAGGGCGCCGCGGAATAGAAGTTCTTCATAGGCCACCGAACGCAGCATGTACGCCATTGCCGACAGGAACCTGTTTACGGTATAATGATCATTCAGCCGGTAAGGATTTTTTGCCAGGAACGAAGCGATGAGCAACCAGGCCGACATAAGCGTCACTGCCAGCAGCAACCCTGCCCCGAAATCTTTGATGCGTTGACGGGTAGGCAACAGGCCGAGGGCGGACAGGTTTTGTTTTTCCAGTACTCATAAAAGAAGCCACGAGAGGAGCAATTCAACAATGATACCGGGCATAGTGCGATGTGTTTGGACGGGGACAAATGTATTATCTTTAATCCCCTGGACCCTGCGCCAATCGTGAATGACGTAAGAATGACGCAGCATGTCATACCGGTTTTAAACAATGAAACAGCCCAGTAAAGAAACGATAGCCCGTCTTGTGCGGGAAGCACGTATTGCAAAAGGATATACGCAGCAGGAATTGTCCGACAAAGCGCAGATCAGCCTTCGTTCGGTACAGCGGATTGAGAATGCGGAAGTAGCGCCGAGGATGTACACGTTGAAAATACTGGCGGAACAGCTTGGGTTTTCCTGGTCAGCAGAAGAAGCGCCTGCGGATGCATTGCCGCCCGGACCCCTTTCTTCACCTGCCCGCCGGCGACTCAACAGGGCACAAAAGATCATCCTGACAATAGGTATCGGCGTACTGCTTATATTATTGGGTGGCGCTTTCCTGGCGCAATCGCCCCGGTTCCCGGAAACCACGTTTGAATCACTGTTGTTCTGGAGCGGGGTGGCATTCGCGTATGGGGTGATAGCCTTCAGGATATGGAAATAGTACAGCATGAAGATTCAATACTGCTCGGATTTACACCTGGAGTTCCCGGAAAACAATCATTTCCTGGGAAAGCACCCGCTTGAACCGGCAGGAGATGTATTGCTGCTGGCGGGTGACATATTGCCCTTTGCCCTGCACGGGAAACCGTATGCCTTTATTGATTATGTGGCCGATCATTTCGATGCCGTTTACTGGATTCCCGGCAACCATGAATATTATGGATTCGACCTGGGAGAAGTGGCTGACCCCTTATTGATAAAGATCCGCAGTAATGTGTTTCTCGTCAACAACCAGGTCATCCCGCTTGAAAAGGTGAACCTTGTTTGCAGTACGCTCTGGAGCCATATCAGCCCGCCCAATGAATGGGATATACAACAGTGCATCTCCGATTTCTCCGCCATTCGCTTTAAGGGACGACGATTTACAGCGGCCCACTTCAACCAGTTGCACGAGCGGGATTACTCATTTATAAAAAGATCCCTCGCCGCTCATCCTTCCGCTACCAATATCGTGATGACCCATCATGTGCCGACCCTCGTAAATTACCCCTCGCAATACAAAGGCAGTTTTATCAACGAAGCGTTCGCCACGGAACTCCATGACTTTATTGC
Source organism: Chitinophagaceae bacterium (assembly GCA_036500065.1). Taxonomy (GTDB): domain Bacteria; phylum Bacteroidota; class Bacteroidia; order Chitinophagales; family Chitinophagaceae; genus JACMLD01. The sequence goes on from DASYCT010000478.1 coordinate 1,796, forward strand.
CACTTCCAACGCGGCTTATTGGATTTACGGGCATCATCACACGAATACGCCGGTGTTTAAAATCGGCAATACTTCTATGCTAACCAACCAACTGGGCTATGTCCGGGATAATGAGCACGGGATGTTCCGGGGAAACGCGCTGCTGGAAATTTTGTAGCCGGCGTGAGTAAAATAATGCAAAATTATGATTATCAAATGCTTATGATAAATTCCCTTAATGGGATTTTAATCATAAGTGAAAATATTTATATGATTTAAGCGTTATTTGATTGGTCCGTAAAGGAAAACCCCTAATCCAATGATCCTGAATTCCCATATACCCAAACCAATGCGCTATATACGCCTCTGTGTATGTATGGCTATCCTGCACCTGGGGAGTTCGCACCTGTTTGCACAGAGCTGCCCCGCAGGGACTACTACTACGATCAACTCCTATCCCAATACTTATTATCCGGGCGTCACGGCCAACCTGATCGTGGGAAGTACCTCCATTAGCCTGGGGGCGGTTACCTATGGGACGACCCCCATCAGCACCGGCGATCTCCTGCTGATCATACAGATGCAGGGAGCGCAGATTGGTTATGTAAATGACAGTACTTACGGAAAAGGATTTACCGGCGGAGGAAGGGTAAACGGTTACCTGAACAATGCCCAGAACCTGGTGGGTACGATGGAATATGCAGTGGCTACTAATTCGGTTGGTCTTGGCGGTGGGACTGTCAATCTCTTGGCAGGAACTGTGAACGCCTATCAAAAAGCCGGTTATAGTGTATATGGTCAATACCGCTACCAGGTGATCCGGGTAGCTTCTTATTATAATCTTATCATAGGTAGTACGATCACCGCTCCGTCCTGGAACGGCGTAACAGGTGGTGTGTTGGTCATGTATGTGACCGATAACCTGAATATGAACAGCAAAACCATTTCTGCCGCGGGAGCAGGCTTCCGGGGCGGTGGTGGGGTTGAATTGACCGGTGGTGCTGGTGGTTCGGCCTCTTATTTTCGCACGCAGGCTTCCAATCCCTACAATGGTTCCAAGGGAGAGGGCATAGCAGGCATGCCGAGATATATCAACAATAATTATGTTTTGCTGGATAATGGGGCGGCTGCCGAAGGCTATCCCAATGGCAGTTTTGGAATGGGCGCCCCGGGCAATGCAGGCGCCGGTGGTACCGATGCGGCCCCGCTTGCCAACTCCCAAAATTCAGGTGGTGGCGGGGGTGGTAACGGAGGTGCTGGCGGAAAAGGCGGCAACTCCTGGAGCACCAATCTACCCGTAGGGGGAGAGCCGGGAGCGGCATTTGGAGAAGTAAGCGTTTCCCGCCTGGTCATGGGCGGTGGTGGCGGCGCGGGTACTACCAATAACGGAACGGGTACGCCCGCCGGTGGTATTGCCAGCAGCGGTGCACCGGGAGGCGGAATGGTTTTTATCTATGCCAACAATGTAACGGGAACGGGCACCATCAATGTAAGTGGCGCCAGTGGAAATACCACGATCAGCAATGACGCCAGCGGCGGCGGCGGGGCCGGCGGCAGCGTTGTTATCGCTGCAGGAAGCGGTCTTAGCGGTGTGACAGTGAATGCCAATGGCGGCAAGGGCGGAAGCAATACCGGCGGCGTCGCCGGCCCGCACGGACCCGGTGGCGGTGGTGGTGGCGGCGTTATTTATTCCAATATAGCTGTCAATGCAGCCAGTTCGGCCAGCGGTGGTTCCAATGGTACGACCGCAGGGGGTATTACTTATGGTTCTTTTGCAGCGACCGCCCCTGGCGTGAAACAGGTGCAGCCTATCTCGTATCCCATGTCGTGCGCACTTTTGCCGGTCAATTTCCTGTCCGTGTCGGCCAGCAACAACAGCGGCAAAACGAATGTCAACTGGAAAATGACCAATGAAGAAAACATGCTGGAATATGTAGTGGAAAGAAGCGTGGACGGCGTTTATTTTATACCGTTGGGTACACTTTTATATACATCGACCGGTAATGCCACCAACGACTACCGGTTTACCGATTTGTCGCCGGTAGCAAACGGGGTTACGTATTATCGTATCCGCGCGGTGGACAATTCCGGCGGCTCGCTCTATAGCAATATCGTATCGGTAAAAAATACTTCGGCAGCAGCCGTACTTACGGTTAGCCCCAATCCTGCCTCGGAGTCAGCCAGCCTGGGCATTGTATCCACTGTCAACGGCACGGCCGAAATTCGATTGATGGACATGGCGGGCCACAACTGCTGGTCCCGTCGCTACGCGGTAAATACCGGCAACAATGTGCTGCTGCTGGAAGGTCTGCAGGAATTGCAGGCGGGCCTGTACGTGGTGCAATACACCGACGGAACCGCGACAAGGTTTGTGAAACTGCTGGTCAGGCATTGATCTTCCAGGGGCAAACCATTACTTCCCGGCGGGTTATTTCCTCTTAATGGCAACGAGTGCCGGTTGAAACCGGCCAGCAGCAAGGATTTTGTAAAATCCCCTGAAATAATTTGCATTTTCGGGCGTTATACCAGTAGCCGGTGCTGCCACCGGCCCTCTAAACCAGGTTTGTATGAAGCCTAAATCCAATGCCGCCATCGTGAAAAGCATGAAGGCAACCACCAAAAAAACCGCTTACCTCCAGGCCATGTACGCCATCGAAAGGAAGCTGGATGAGATAAAAAAAGACAACCGCGTCGCCAAAGACCGGCCGGCCAGCCTCGCCCTGTTTGGTTATAATGCACTCCATTCAACACCTGTTTCTTCCCCAAAAACAAAAAGCCGTCAACTGCAAGGGTCACCAGCTCTTACTTCACAGCAACTCGTGCTGTTTTAACTGACGGTAATTGTTTGTATAGTCGTTTCCTTTCCCGGCGCTCTGCTGCCTGGATCACCTGCTTCACCCCGCATTTCGAATGGTGGATATTTGGAAGACACATCGGGTTTTCTTCCGGTTCAGGACTACGTCAGGCCTGCCATTTTGCCAGTACTAAGTCGTGTGTACTTCGTCTACAGATTGTCTGTAGTTCGTCTCTTTGGACGAACTAGACACGAACTAGACACCATGTACACACGATGTACTATGGTATCGATCTGCCCTTTGATGTACATTTTGTCAGTACGTCAAATGGTGGCTTATTTACGAAGCAGGTCCAGTAATTGTTTGTCGAGTTTATGGCCATACCAATCCTCGTAGGCAACATCGGCCCGGCCGGAATCCAGTATGCCAAAATCACCGATAAAATTCCAGGTGGCAAAACCGATCCTGTGCGTGCGGAGTATATCGGTCACATCGCCAAACCAGGCAAGGAATACCTCGTGCGGGGTCTTGTTCCAGCAGCCGCATTCGCCACAATGCACACCAACCCCCTGTTCTGTCAACGCTATCCAGGGTTTATAGTATTCTTCCAGCATGGGGCGGCTGAGGTATTGATCGCCCACCTGGCCCGGCCATTTCGGTTCGGGCAGGTGGTCGGGGTCTTTATTGGCCCAGGGCGCCTTGTAATGCGATATGGCATGAGGATAATAGCCGCGGCAGCTTTGGGCGATATTGAGATCGGCTATCTCGGGTATAACGCTGTTGCCTACATTATTGCCGTCGGCAATCACCAGGTGATCGGGATTTTCTTTACGGATAGCTGCTGCTGCGGCCATCGCCACCTTTCGGTACACGGCCCCGGGCACCGGTCCCGATTTGGAATGCTGATCGTTCATGTCCTCGCGCATGGAAGGTTCGTTGAGCAGGTCGAAACTGATCTTTTTGGACGAGGTGTTTTTATAACGCTTTGCCCACAAGGTCCAGTGAAAATAAAAAGCATCCTGTGCGGCCTGGTCGGTCCATAGATTGTAGGGCTCATGAAAACCCGCGTTGATGCAATAACCCGGCGCCCGGTGCAGGTTGAGGCTTACATGCATATTGTATTTATGCGCCAGGGCCACGAGCCGGTCGATTTCATCTACCTTTTGTTCATTGATCTTGTACACTTCCTCCGGCAGGATATTCCTGCTGCGGTCAAAATCGAGGTAACAGGGATAAGCCAGGGGCAGGCGGATAAAATCAAACCCCCATCCCGTCATCCATTTAAAATGCTCTTCCAGTGTGGGTCTTCGGGAAGGGGCCGGGTTGGGAGAAAAGAAATCCAACAGGTTGAAGCCTTTCCATTGCGGGAGCGGATTGCCTTTGGTTACTTTCAAAGCGGCCAAAGCCGCTTTTTCTGCCAGCGATAACCCGATGCCGGCAAGTACGGTATTCTTTATAAACGATTGACGGTTCATGCTGTACACTTTTTCAGCCGAAAAAGGTACACAAAAATGATTATGGGTTTTTATCCAATACTGCTACGATTT
>DASYCT010000479.1:0-11755 GCA_036500065.1 Chitinophagaceae bacterium
CGAAAGCCTGCTGGCGCTGCATGTGCATCCCTTACTGGCGGCATGGAGCATCAGCGCAGTGATACGGGTGGCATTGGGATCGTCAACGGTGGCGGGTTTGACGACGGCGGGAATCATTGCGCCGCTGATTGTCAAAGCGGATGTCAATCCGAGTCTTATGGTGTTGGCCACCGGGGCGGGGAGCCTGATGTTTTCGCATGTGAACGATCCCGGGTTCTGGATGTTCAAGGAATATTTTAATTTGTCGTTTAAAGACACGCTTAAAACATGGTCGGTCATGGAAACCATTGTTTCGGTGGCGGGGCTGGCAGGCGTTTTTATCATTAATAGTTTTTTATAAATTTTTATGAGCACACCCGAAGAAAACTTTGCTGCATTGGGCTTATCGCTTCCACCCGCCCCGGTACCGGTGGGTGTTTACAAACCCTTGCTGACAGAGGGTCGTCATTGTTATGTGTCGGGCCACGGGCCGATACAGCAGGACGGGACAAAAATCACCGGCAGGATTGGACAGGCCATGACAAAGGAAGAAGGCAAACTGGCGGCAAGGCAGGTGGGGCTGGCCATTCTCGCTACCCTGCGCGCGCATCTTGGTTCGCTCAATAAAATAAAACGGGTCATCAAGGTATTGGGCATGGTAAATTCCACGGCTGATTTCGAACAACATCCCTTTGTTATCAACGGGTGCAGCGAATTATTCGCACAGGTATGGGGCGCCGACAAGGGCGTTGGCGTTCGGAGCGCCGTAGGTATGGGCTCGCTGCCCGATAATATTTCCGTTGAAATAGAGGCTTTATTTGAACTGGAAACCGATTAAGCATTATGAAAGAGACAAACTGGTACACAATAGAAAATATAGAAGATATTGATTCGCCGGCATTGTTTGTCTACCCGGACCGGGTAAAAGAGAATATACGCGATGCCATAAAAATGGTGGCGGGTCCTTCGGTGCTGCGTCCCCATGTAAAGACCAGTAAGATGAGCGAAGTGGGGAAGCTGCTTTTAAACCACGGCATTACAAAATTCAAATGCGCGACCATCGCAGAAGCTGAAATGCTGGCTATGATCGGTGCAGGGGATGTATTGCTGGCCTATCAGCCGGTGGGCCCGAAGATACTCCGGCTGCTTCAGCTCACGAGGACTTACCCTTCTACGGTATTTTCCTGCCTGTTGGATAATATCGACAATGCCAGGCACCTAAATGAAGTATGCGCAGCACAAAACAGTGTGCTTCCTGTTTATATTGATTTGAATATTGGCATGGACCGCACGGGCATTCACCCGGAAGATGCGTTTGACCTGGTAAAAGCAATACGGGAGTTGCCGGCGCTCCGGCTCGTGGGGTTACACGGATATGACGGGCAATTGCGCGACACCGATATTGCCGAACGGACGCGTAAATCGGATGAGGGATTTGCACGTGTAAAAATGCTGGCGGAGAAAATGCAGGAACTGACCCATGAGCCGCCGGTTATCATTCTGGGCGGCTCGCCTTCATTTCCCACGCATGCCCGGAGGACGGGCGTCGAATGCAGCCCCGGGACATTTGTTTTCTGGGACTGGAACTATCAAAACCAATTGCCCGATGAGCCCTTTCGCTACGCCGCACTGGTAGTGAGCCGCATCGTATCGATCATCGATGCACAAACTGTTTGCCTTGACCTGGGGCATAAATCGGTAGCGGCTGAAAACCCATTGCCGCGTGTTTATTTTCTCAATGTACCCGGCGCGGAACCTGTCGCGCAAAGCGAAGAACACCTGGTCGTGAAGGTCAGCGATGCATCACTGCACCGGGTGGGAGAAGTATGGTACGGCGTGCCGGTGCATATTTGCCCCACGGTGGCCTTATATGAAAAGGCATGGGTGGTGGAGAATGGCCGCAGTGTCGGTGAATGGAAAGTAACGGCGAGGAACAGGTATATTAATTTTTAAGCTCCCTGTATGTTTACCATCGATGCGCATCTTGACCTGGCCATGAACGCCATGGAATGGAACCGCGATTTGCGGCAGCCGGTAGAAGCGATCCGGAAGACGGAGGAAGGCATGACCGACAAGCCCGACAGGGCAAAGGGCACTGTGGCATTTCCCGAATTGCGCAAGGGTAATATCGGTCTGGTAGTGGCTACACAAATAGCGCGTTTTGTGTCGCCGGGAAATCCATTGCCCGGCTGGCACTCTCCCGAACAGGCCTGGGCGCAAACGCAGGGCCAGCTATCCTGGTACCGGCAGATGGAAGCGGCCGGTGAAATGATAATGATAAAAGACCGGGTTGGATTGGAAAAGCATTTGTCGCTTTGGCAGGAGAATGGACCCAAAGAGAAAAAGCCCATTGGTTATATCCTGAGTCTTGAAGGCGCCGATTCGCTGGTGACCATCGATTATTTGCAGCAGGCATATAACTATGGGTTAAGGGCGGTAGGCCCTGCGCATTATGGACCCGGCAGGTATGCCAACGGAACCGATGCTTCGGGCGGCCTTAATAAGGAGGGAATCGCCCTGCTGAAAGAAATGGAACGATTGAAGATAATTCTCGATGCCACCCATTTGTGCGACGATGCTTTCCGGGATGCCATGAATATTTATAACGGTCCCGTATGGGCCAGCCATAACAACTGCCGGTCACTGGTCGATCACAACCGCCAGTTCAGCGATGATCAGATAAAAACATTGATTCAGAAAGAAGCTGTTATCGGTGTGGCGCTGGATGCGTGGATGATGGTGCCGGGTTGGATGCGACAATCATCCACGCCGGAAGAAATGGGTTGTAACCTGGGCGTAATGGTGGACCATATCGATCATATCTGCCAACTGGCCGGAGATACGCTTCATGTCGGCATAGGCTCGGATTTGGACGGGGCTTTTGGCAAAGAGCAATGTCCCTATGATTTGGAAACGATTGCCGATTTGCAGTTGCTGCCGCCGCTGCTGGCGGCAAGAGGCTATAGCGGGGCGGATATAGAAAACATGATGCATAAAAACTGGCTTCGGTTTTTACGGAACGCATGGGGTTGAACAGGATTTTTTTAGTTTTAACACTATTTGATTATAGGAAAATATAATATGTTTTAGGAAACTGCGCTTTAACACCTTAGTATCGCCTTAGTATCATGCTGGCAAACGGCAGTGGGAGAATAAATAAAGCTTAACGATTAAATCTTTCTAAAGCAGGTACGGAAATCCGAAATAAGATTAATTTTGTTTTCAATTCTTGTGTGTTATGATAACCAGTCCTACGCAACTCCAGCCTACCCAACGTTTCTCCAACAGGGTTGAAAATTATGTTAAGTACCGTCCTTCTTACCCGCCAACACTTATTCCTTTTTTTGAAGCAAAGCTAGGCTTGCAGAAAAGCCAGCGAATTGTCGATATAGGATCGGGAACAGGTCTTTTTGCAAAGCCGTTGCTGGAGCAGGGGTACGCCGTCACCTGCCTGGAGCCCAACGAGGATATGCGTAGGGCAGGGGAGCAGCAACTGGGTCATTACCCGGGTTTTATCAGTCGTAAGCATACCGCAGAACGGACCGGCTTGCGGGGCGCCAGCGTTGACCTTATTACGGTAGCGCAGGCTTTTCACTGGATGGAGCCTGCCGCCACGAAAAAGGAGTTTCACAGAATATTGAAACCGGGCGGCCATATTGTGCTGGCGTGGAACCTACGCCTGAACCGCACGCCATTTATGGAGGCCTATAATGCCTTAAAAAAGGAGTTTGCCATCGACGGGGAGATTATCAACCACGTAGAAGAACCTGCCTTACAGGACTTCTTTGCACCCGCCCCGCTCCATACAGATGTATTCCCCAACCCGCAACGGCTGGATTTCGACGGGCTGAAAGGACAATTGCTGTCGTCCTCCTATATCCCGCTGCCCGGCCATCCCCGTTATGATTCCATGATTGCGGCCCTGGTGGACCTTTTCGTGGAACACAACGAGCAGGGTTTTGTGGCTATGGAATATGAAACGAAATTATACTGGGTATAAAAGTTATGGCTGGTAAATAACCCGGTACACGCTTCCTTTTACATCATCTGTTATATACAAAGACCCGTCTGGCCCCTGGGCCAGCCCACAGGGTCTGTGTTGTGCCTGCCGGGTCGTCATAACGGTGTCTACCCCTGAAAACCCGTCGGCAAAGACTTCCCACTCGCCGGTAGGCTTGCCATCTTTGAACGGAGCAAACACCACATAGTAACCTTCCTGTTTTTCCGGTGCGCGGTTCCATGAACCGTGAAAGGCGATAAAAGCGCCGTTTTTATATTTAGCGGGAAACATGGAGCCAGTATAAAACAACAAGGCATTCGGGGCCATGTGGGCGGGGAAAGCCATAACGGGAGGTACAAACGACTCGCAGCGTGCGGTGCTTTTTCCATCGCCGCCGTACTCGGGCGCCAGCACGTTTTTCTTTTGCTGGTAATCATAAAAGCAGTAGGGCCAGCCATAATTGGCGCCGGGCTTGATTTCATACATCACTTCGGCAGGAAGCTCTGCATTTTGCTGTGGCGTAAAGTACTGGGGGAACATGTCCAACTGGTCGCGGCCATGTTGCATTACAAACAGCTCATTGCTTTGATAATTCCAATCCAGCCCCATCACGTTGCGGATACCGGTCGCGTAGCGCACCCCTTCTGCATACGATTGGTTTGGCTTATCGGCTTTGAATTGCCATACCCCACCCGATTTTTCCAGCACGGGGCAGGGGTCCTGTCCTTTGGAGCCGGCCACCCTGTCCTCCAATTGGCAGGAGTTTAAAGGCGAACCGATATTTACATAGATATTCCCCTTGTCGTCCAGCACCAGTGATTTTGTGTTGTGCTGTTTCCCGTTGACCAGTGCAGTAATGATTTTTTCCGGGACATTGGGATTGATTACATCGCCGGCGGCGTTTAGTTTATAGCGGAATACCTCTTCGTTGGAGGAAGCATATAAATACCCGTCTTTGATGGTGATGCCGGTGCCGGTATAAGTGCCGAAAGCGGTAACACTGTCGGCCCGCCCGTCGCCATTCATGTCTTTTAATTCAAAAATGCCTTTGCCGTTTTTGAGTTTGTCCAGTTTAATATAAATGCTGCCCTGTTCGTTTACCACGATATGGCGGGCTTTGCCAAGACTGTCGGCTACTTTCAGTGCGGCAAAACCCGGCGGCAGTTTTAAACCGGCATTGTCTTTATCGGGAATGATCCGTTGAGATTTTACGATGGTCGAATCGGTCGCGCGGGCAGTTGTCGCCAGCAGGCCGAATGCTAAAAGACACGAAACTATTTTACGCATGTGTTTACCCGTTTTAATTTTTATTTCTCCTTGCGCAGGTTTAACATCAGGACGCCGTGCAGGGGGATTTCGGCAGCAAACTCGCCGGTAAAACTCCCGAGGTCTTTCTGGCGCCATATATCGCGCACGATGTACTTGCCCTGTATGCCGAGGTCCTGCCATTTGAGCACCATCCGTTGGGTGCTGTCGCTTGTATTGAATAAACCGGCGGCTTTTGTACCATTGGAGAGGTCTTTTGCGAGGATGCCGGTTTCGCCTTCGTGTGCGACCAGCGTGGCCTGTTTGCCCAGCGGGTCCTGGCTTACGGCCAATACTTCGTCATTGGTCAGCAGGCTGATGGTGAATGCATCCAGTTTGGTAAGATCGCAACCGAGCAGCAGGGGCACCGACATCAGGCACCAGGCGCTTACATGCGTATATTGCTCATCGGCAGTGAGCTGCGTGGGTCTTGGTCCTTTGCCCCAGCCCACATAGCCTACTACCATCATGTCGGGATCGTTCCAATGGCCGGGTTTTGCATAGGGCGCCCATTTGTCCTGTGTGAGGATACGGCCTTTGAGGCTTTTCCAGTTATCGCGGATATCGCCGCCCGTGCGCCAGCAATTGGATACTTTGGACAGTTCGCCAATCGAAGCAAAGGGTGTGCTGTTGGAAAGGCTTAGTGCTATATCGCGGCCGCTTGCGCGCAACGCATCGTACATGGCTTTTGTTTCGGGCAGTTCGTTGGGATTCCAATCGTATTTAAGGTAATCGATATTCCACTGTACGTATTGCTTTACATCGTTGCTGACAAAGGAGTAAGTACCGATGGCATAGGGCAGCATTTTTTTATTGCGGGGTATGTTTTCCCTGGTCTTTTCGAAGGTGCCCTCCGGGTTCATGGCAGAGCCTCCCACATGGTGACCGTATGATTCCACCCAGGGAGTAGAATAAATGCCGAGCTTCAGACCAAGGCCATGCACTTCCTTGCTTAGTTGTGGTACATCAGGAAAAGTGACCGATGCGGGCTGTATAGCGTTGAGGGGACCTCCGCGGCTTCCCTGCCAGGCATCGTCAATGTTCATATAAGTCCATCCATGATCGGCCAGCCCGCTGCTCACCATGGCTTTTGCGTTTGCCAGCACCAGGTCCTGTGTTACCTGGGTGCCATAGATGTTCCAACTGTTCCATCCCATGGGAGGCGTCAGCACGATGTTTTCTCCCACAACGATTGTAAACTTTTCCGTTACTTCCTTCATGGCGTTTTTTGCATGAATGGTCAGCACGTATTCGCCCGGTTTTTCTATGCTCCCGGAGAGTGCGCCTGTATGCACATCAATTTTAACTCCTTTGGGGACATCGGTGGCGGAAATACTTACCGGTTTATTGCCGGACACGGGAATCGTAAATACGATGGGGTGACCCGGCCGTACGCCAAATACTTTTGACCCGTTGATATGAGGTTCCGGGCCTGCTTTGGGAGTTAATATAAATGCGCTGAGCGAGTCCTGGGCCCTTAACGGGTTCATGGAGGCCATACTGCACAAGAGGACCATTGACAGAAGCGCCGCTTTGGTACGGGTTCGTAACATAACTACCGGTTTTATTTATTGTTTTGATATAAAAGGTAAGATTTTTTTAATTCCAAAGCGGATCTCCCATCGGGCCATAGGCCGGGCCGGAAGTAACCGCGTTTATCTGTGATTGGGGGATAGGGCGCAGTGTGTCTTTAGCAACAATATTGGCCATGCCATCAGTATTGTGCAAACGGACACGCACCAATAAATTGCTCACGCCGCCCGAGTGTGTTCTTACCAAATCCCACCATCTTGTCATCTGGCCGCATAATTCCCGGGAACGTTCATCGAGGATGAAGTCGAGGGAAAGATTGCCGGCGGTTATCAGCATGGCGGCTGCATTGCCGGTAGGATAGGCGGCCCGTGTTCTGATCGTATTGATATAAGTAACGGCGGGCCCGGTAAGATTCAGCATATAAGCGGCTTCGGCGGCAATAAGGTAGGTTTCCGATAAGGTCCATACGATCACCGGGCGAATGGAAGGTGAATTCATATCGGGACGGTGCGTATCCACATATTTACGCATGTAAGGCCCCATTTGTATATTATACTTCCGGGGTGGCATTAATAAATAGCGGGCAGCGGCGATTTGGGCGTCGGTCATATTTACCCCGGGCATATAGCAGGCGGTATCGCCCAGTGTAAATTTGGGTTTGCCTGCGAGCGAAGGGTCAACGCCGGCCGGAACGGGGGTAGGCCATTTGGGTATGCTGCCTGCATTGTTGCAGATCCAAACTGTCTGGAAGGTTTTATTATACCGCGTATCATTGGTTTTATCGGCGAATACGGTATCGGTGAGCCAGTGTGTCGGAACCGCGCGGATATAAGGACGACCGTCGAGTATATCCCGTTGCATGCCGGGTACATAGGTTTCATATTTGGGTACCCACATGTGCACCAGTACGTTATCAGTACCGCTGTTATTGCTCGCAGATGAACCGCTGTAGGGAATGTTGGAAGTATGCTGAATTGTCCAGAGCACTTCGCTATTCGATTCATTTCCCTCTTGGTAAACACTGCCAAAGTCGGGCAATAATCCAAGACCGAGGGAGGAACTCTTTGTGATCAGCCCCGAAGCAAGGTTATAGGCATTGAGGTAGTCGTTGGGTTGTGCGGCGGAAGAAGTGGCCCTTGTCAAATATACTTTGGACAATAAGTGCGTAGCCGCCGCGGCATTTGCCTTGCCGGGCAAGACGCCGTTTGTCAAAGGACTGGCAGGAAGACCGGCAATGGCGTCTGTTAAATCCTGTATAATGAAATTATACACATCCGCTTTGGGGTCACGTTTGGCAGACGTGGTAGGCACCGACTGGAAATGCTTGTTGAGGGTGACATCGCCCCAGAACTGCACTAGTACGAAATAATAGTTAGCTCTTAGGAACTTTGCTTCTGCTATCATCTCCTGTTTCTTGACGCTGTCTATGCCGGTTATGGAAGGTCCGTTGTCCACCAGGCCGTTACAAGTATTAATAAACGTGTAGCAGGGATTCCAGATGCCCGAGAGTTTGCCATCACCCGGCGTATAGCCGCTGCTGTAATAGTTGATATTATTACCCGTGCCATCGTTGCCGGTAATAAATTCATCGGTGCCGATGCAGGTGATGGTAAACAGGTTTTCCGTTCCCCAAAGATTGCGCATGCCGCCGTAGGCCGCGTCCAGCCCGGATTGAAAGCCCTGGGCAGTGGCAAAGAAAGCAGGAGTGACTGTAGATTGGGGCGTTTCCTGCAATTGTTTGTTACAGCCGGCGGCTATCATCAGTGACGATATGCCCAATGCGGCTGATAAGATTTTATATATACTCTTCATAATTACAAGTTTGAAAGATTATAAACTTACGTTCAGGCCGAACAGCATGGACCAATAGGCAGGCGTATCAACGCCAAGCGTACCGGCTGTTTCGGGGTCTATGCCATGGTATTTATTCCTATAGAGCGAAAAGAGAATAAACGGATCACGTGCTGTGACGTACACCCGGATGGATCGCAGTCCTATTTTTTTAACGTAATCGGCAGGAATCGTATAACCCAGGCCCAGGCTTCTTATTTTGAGGAAGCTGCCGTCAAAATAGCCGAGCGTGGAATTATTGGATGGATTGGTTTGGGCCGAGTTGGCTTTTGGCCAGTCGTTCGTGGGATTATTCGGTGTCCAGTAGCTGACATTCACGTTGTTGTAATTGGCCTGAAGTGTGTTGGTAAAACCACCTCCGAACAACGTCGATGAAATGGTGCTGCCCATACGTGCAAAAGCGACTACGGTGAAATCGAAATTTCGATAAGTAACCCGTTGCGTGGTGCCGCCCTCCCATTTGGGCTGAGGCGAACCGAGTACATACTCATCGCCGGCATCGATGACCCCATTGCCATTGCGATCGGCAATTTTTACCTGGCCTATTACCGACTTGGTACCGGTAACGGTTTGGCCTAATGCTTTTGCGGTGGCGGAATCTTTTGCGTTGGCCTGCCAGATGCCAATTTTCTGATAATCATAAAAAGAACCAATTGGCTTACCCACAAACCATTTATTGGCGATATCGGCGGGCTTGCCGTCCAACGTGGTAGTAATGCTCGGGAGTAACTGGGTTATTTCGCCCCGGTTAAGGAAAATATTAAAATCACTTGTCCAGGTAAGGCCATGGGGGCCGCTGCCCTGGATGTTCACCGTGCTGAGATGCAGTTCGATGCCCTTGTTTTCACTCTTGCCGATATTGGTTAATATCTGGTTGGGTATACCGGAAGTGGCAGGAAGAGAAACGGGCATGATCATATTCTTGGTATAAGAATGATATACCTCGACCGATCCGGAAAGCCTGTTTTGGAAGAACCCGAAATCAAGCCCAATGTTGGCAGTGGAGGTATATTCCCAATCGAGGGTGGGGTTGGGGGCGCTGTTGGGATACAGCCCGGTAGTGACGGTGGAACCATAGTTATATACCTGCGTGGTAAGTGAGCCCAGTGTTTGGAAAGGGTCGATAGCGGGATTGCCTACCGAACCATAGCTGGCCCTCAGGCGCAGGCTTGATATACCGGTGACATGACTGAAGAAAGGTTCTTTCATGATGTTCCAGGCGGCGGCGGCCGACGGGAAAACATGGTATTTGTTCCCGGGCGCGAGGCGGGATGAGCCATCGGAGCGACCCGTTAAGGTCAATAAATATTTATCATTAAAGCTGTAATTGAGGCGACCCATATAGGAAATAATCACCCAGGGGTTCAGCGAGCCGGTGCCCTGGAAATTAGCGCCAAGCGATGGGTTGTAGTATTGCGCCTGGTCGGATAACAGGCCTGTGTAACTGAACGAAGTGTATTGCGGCGTGTATTTTTGAAAGCTATACAGGCCGGTGAAGTTGATTTTGTGTTTTTGTGCGATGGTTTTATCGTATATCAGCAGGTTTTCGAGAGTGTAGCTGCTGGTGAGTGTGTTTTGATTGGCGGCCGATGAGGTGACGCCTAAATTGTTAGTGGTATTTTTTGCGTAAAAACTGCCGTACACATCCGATCTTAACTCGGCGCCCCCGTTAAACCTGAACTTCAAACCTTTTGCCAGGTTGGCTTCGAGATACAGCGTTGTAAACGTACCGAGCCGGTTCCTGGTTTCTGCCGAAGCGCCGGGAAGGAAATTATCGAGCGGGTTCCATACCTGGTTAGCGCTTCCGGGAACATAGCCATTGATCAGGGCGCCGGTGCTGTCGTAAGGAGAAGCCAGCGGGCTGGCTCTTAAAGCCTGTGCCATAGGATTAGCGTTTTCGCCTTTGGTAGTAGTGTAGGTGTTTAATGTGCTGAGTCCTATCTTGACGAATTTGCCGAGTTGCTGGTCAACACTCATCTTTAGCGAATACCGTTCGAATGACTGCCCGGGATATACACCACTTTCGATATAATAACCGCCCCCGATGGCGTATTGGGTATTATCGGAGCCACCCATTACGCTTAGCTGGTGGTCGGTGCTGACACCCGTTTTGTACACCAGCTTTTGCCAATCGGTATTCCGGCCTATGGCCATTCCCTTTATTTCTTCGGGAGCAAATGCGATGGTTAAAATATTAGGATCATTGATGCCGGTGTACACACCGGGATTGCCAAGATAGTAGGCCCATTTTTTTAAAAGCTCGTATTGTGCTCCATTCATCATGGGGTATTCGCCCAGTGATTTGGTAAAGCCTGCATAGCTGCTATAGCTTATCACCGGCTTGCGGTTGCTCTTGCCACGTTTGGTAGTGACAAGGATAACGCCGTTGGCGCCCCGTGAACCATAAATAGCGGTTGAGGAAGCGTCTTTCAATACTTCCACAGATGCAACATCATCCTGGTTAATATCATCAATATTGCCGCTGAATGGTATGCCATCGATAACAAAGAGGGGGCTGTTACCTGCTTTTACCGAACGGGTGCCGCGGATAAGGATATTCGGCGACTGGCCGGGTTTGCTGTTGCCACCGCTTTTCTGGATGTCGATGCCTGCGCCCTGTCCCTGCAGTGCCTGGGTGAGGTTGGCGGAAGGAACATCCTGGATGGCCTGTTCACTGATGGAGGTAATAGCTCCGGTAACATCGCTTTTTTTGCGGGTACCATAGCCGATTACGATTATCTGGTCCAGTTCATTTTTATTGGCCAGCAATTGTACGTTCAGGTTATTATCCCCATTGGAACCTGCTTTTATCTCTTTGCTGATATACCCTACGTACGATAGCTGAAGTATGCTGCCCGCGAGGGCTGTTACCTGGAATGCACCTTCGGCTGTAGTGGTGGTTCCTTTTTCGGTAGTGCCTTTTACTGTGACGGAAACGCCTGAGAGCGGCTCCCCGTTTTGCCCGGTGATATGGCCTTTTATCACTACTGTTTTAGTTTGGGCCTGTAGCGTACCGGCGAAGATGAATAAGCCGGCCATACATAGTGAAGCAATCATTCTTTTCATAATGCAGTGCAGTTTTGTTTT
>DASYCT010000480.1:0-5817 GCA_036500065.1 Chitinophagaceae bacterium
CCATTTTCACATTTCCACATTATCTCTTCTGTACCTTCGATTTTATAAAGGCAATCTGTTCTGAGGTAAGACGATCTTTGTATACAAACTTACCCGATTGTTTACTGGTAAAAAGGATTAAAAAGTGGCTGGATTCTTTTAGTCTTAATATATATTCCCATTTGTACGTTGCTTCAAAACCATTACCAACTTCGACAATGGACTCCTCACTGAACGTATATTGAATATCGCTATAAACACCGGGACGAGAAGCAGTTTTTCCTTTGGCCAATTCCACAATTAACGCAGGGCTTAACATAAGAAATAAGCCAAAGGTCACATATGGATAATTAATCGGTTTCCGCAGAACCGCACCTGTATATAGTTCCAACATACCAAGCAGGATGATCAGGATAATACCCGACTTCCGATAAGTCTGGACATACAAATACTGTGAATAATGTTTTTTGGTTAAGCGTGTGGTTATGGTAAATGGTTCCATCCTACTATTTGTTACCAAGATAATAAAATAAAGCTGCAATCGATAAACCAGCTACCATTGGACGTGAGTTTGCCAATGAATTGCTAAAATACTGTTAGAAGACAATAACCCGGCAATTTATAGGAATCGTCCCCGTTAAGCAACCCAAACCCCCACTATGCCAAAATTCGTCGGTAGCAGCATCGTCGTGCTTTCCCTTCTCTCCTGCCAGGGCCGGAAGCCGCCTGTCGGCAGTTATGTATCAAAAGATTCCGTACTTAGTAAATATTTAACACTGATAGATTCCATCGAAACGCCCGACAGCAATGATCTTAAATACAAAATCCTGAAAAGTTATCTTGCTGACGACAGCGGCTTTTTCGAAAACCTCAACCACAACCTGGATATTTACCAGCAGGAAATGGAAATGGAAGAACGCGCCGATAGTTGCCTCCAGGCCGATAGAAGCGGGCTACAGGAGTACGAAGAAGTGTACCGATTTCGATGGACGGGCGCTTTTTGCTTTCACCGCCTGGCGATCACCGCCGGCAAACGGAAAAATGATATACGCCTGGATTTTATTGAATACCAGTCGTCGGTCGATGGAAGCGTTCCCTGCACGGTTACCCGCCGCTTCACCCGCACCCTTTCGGAAAAGGAATGGCTGCATCTCAAGGCAAGCGTCGACTTCGCCTATTTCTGGACAATGGAAACGCAGGAGCACAATACAAACGTGGATGGCTCCGACTGGAAGATAGAAGGGTTTGTGCAGGAAGATCCCCGTTTGGCAAAGACCGGTAAATACCACGGCGTGTACCGCCATTCACCCGGCCTGCGCGCTTACAGCGCCATCGGTTATGAATTGCTGAGGCTATCGGGACAAAAAACGCATTGCTTTTATTAGTGCCCCCCTGAATTCTCTCAACTACCACGTTCGCTTCCCCAATATTCTATTTCTTCTTCACGACCTTCGACTTTATAAATTCGATTTGCTCTTTGGTAAGCCGATCCCTTTTTATAAAGTAAGCACTCTTCGCACCTGCAAACAGGAGCAGGAACTGTCTTGTTTCTTTTACTTTTATAATATGCTCCAATTTAAGCGTCGCGTCACAGGTTTTGGTGTTGACAACTATCGCATCTTCTCCAAACGTGAACCTGAAATCATTGCTGAGGTCAAGGCTGGAAGCAAATCTTTTTTTTGCAAGTAATACAGTTAATGAGGGGCTTAAAATAAGAAAAACAGCCAGTCCCAGATCAACCCAGGGCATTCCCTGGACATATAACCGGCCGGAAAACTCCAGCTCGGCTACCAGTAGTAAAGCCAGGCCCCCGAACGTTATGACCATAGTCCACGGCTTCTTATAAAGCGCCCCATAAAAAAAATTACCATACTCCTTTTTTGTCATAGATGTGGTTATTGTAAACGGCTCCATAATCCTTTTTACCGGGCAAGATAATCAAAACAGCCCTTCTGTCACACTGTCAGCCTAAAACCATCTGGCAACAATATTGCCCTGTCTTTTATTCTATGAATCATCCCATTTCTTTTATCAGCCATGAACCGGCCAATGATGCCGTATTGCTGGATGCCTATTCACGCACCATTACCGGCGTCGTAGGCGCCGTGTCCGAATCGGTGGTACATATACAGGTGAATAAGAAAATAACCGAACGTGGCAACAACCGCCCGCGCATAACGCCCGGCTCGGGTTCCGGTTTTATCATAAGCTCCGACGGATTTGTCGTCACCAATCACCATGTCATTGAGAACGCGACGGATATTAAAGTAGCCTTTACAGACGGCAGACTCGTGAATGCCGAACTCCGTGGCGCCGATCCGTCTACCGATATCGCCGTCCTGAAATTATATGAGTCGGGATTGAAAGCCCTCTCCTTTACCAATTCAGATGCCTTACAGGCCGGGCAGATTGCCATCGCCATCGGCAACCCCCTGGGTCTTCAGCATACGGTCACCGCAGGGGTGGTCAGCGCACTGGGACGAACACTGCGCGCCGGCAACGGACGGCTGATCGATGATGTCATTCAGACAGATGCCGCGCTCAATCCCGGCAATTCCGGCGGCCCGCTGGTCAATTCCGCCGGGCAGGTGATTGGCGTCAACACCGCTGTCATCGCTTCCGCCCAGGGTCTTTGTTTCGCGGTTTCTTCCAATATTGCCGCCTATGTAGCCGGCAGGCTGATCATCGAAGGAAGGGTTAAACGGGCCCAGCTCGGCATCGCCGGCCAGCTTGTCAATCTTACCGGCCGCATGGTAGCCGCCAACAAACTGGGAGCAGTCACCGGTGTGTATGTATCGGAGATCGTACCGGATTCACCGGCGTATAACAATGAAATAAAGGTGGGCGATATAATTGTATCGTTCAATCAAAAGACCGTCGGCAGTGTAGATGATCTTCACAAGCTGCTACATGAAAAAGAAATCGGCAAAACCGTTTATCTCGACGTGCTCCGCTCCGGGCAAAAAACCAGCATCAGGGCCATTCCCGCCGAAGCTGTTTAACGCTAATTAGCGGCGAATGGTAACGAATTGCGCGAATTAAAGCGAATTAGTGTTAATCCGCTTTTAATTCGCGTTAATTAGCATCAATTCGCGTTCCATTAGCGTTTAACAATAGCCTAACACTCCTTAACACCATTTTTACATTAATAATCTGAGCTTTGTGTCTTCTCACAAGCAATTTTCTCATAAGCAGTTAGTTTTGGTTACGAGCCTTGTTTCCACAAGGCTCATTTTTTTTGCTTACCTCAACGCAAAATCAACCGCCGCTTCCGCATGAATCAACGTCGTATTGAAGATCGGCAATGCACACGCCTTCTGCTCTATCAGCAAAGGAAGCTCCGTACAACCAAATATCACAGCTTCTGCGCCTTTCAATGCCAGTTGGCCGATCATCGACAACACACGCTCTTTTGTAGCAGGCAGGAAAAGCCCCTTCCCCATCTCTTCATAGATAGCAGCGTTCAGGTATTGACGTTCTTCGTCGCCCGGAATAATCGTTCCGATACCCAACGCGGAAAAATGCGAAGGATAGAAATCAAGCTCCATCGTATATTTCGTACCCAGCAGCGCCACCTTCTTTATCTTTTTTGCATTCACGGCTTTGGCGGTTTCGACCGCTACATGAATGACGGGGATTGAAACCGCGGCCTGCACTTCACCCGCGATCTTGTGCATGGTGTTCGCCCCGATAAGAATACAATCGGCGCCGGCATCCTGCAACCTTCGGGCAATATCGCTTAATAGCGCAGCCATGCCTTTCCAGTCATCCGCAAACGTGAGCCGTTTGATTTCTTCAAAGTTGACGGAGTACAAAATTATCTTCCCGGCATTTACACCGCCGAGCCGCTGGTTGATCTTTTCATTAATTATCCTGTAATATTCTATGGACGACAGCCAGCTAATGCCGCCGATTATACCAATTATTCTCATACGCAGATGATTTTACCTGTTGATTGATTAACTTTAAGTATCGTTTAATCCTATCACCAAAATTAACAGTTATGAAAAGAACGTTTACGTATTTTATCATGTTCCTGTTTGCCGCCTTCAGTTTTGTTACACCTGCTTTCGCAGCTTCCATATAAAGAACCCGTCTCCGGCTGAGGCTCAGGTCCCGGCCAACCCGATAAAGCTACTGTAAACGCCGCACCCCTGGGTACATGCGGGGAAAAAAATACACGTTATCTCAGCACACGAGGATGAATATCTATAGACAAACAGGTTGGCAAGGTTGTTGAAACCATACAATCATTATTCATCCTTAAATTTTGCAACTATGAGCGCTCAGAAAATTTTAATAGGGACATTATCAGGAATTGCTGCGGGTGTGGTTATAGGTTTGCTGGTAGCTCCCGACAAGGGAAGTGAAACGCGCGCAAAGATCGCCGATACCGCCAGCTCACTGAAAAAAAAATTACAAAGGCTGCGCGGCCACACGATGGACGAACTGGACGAACTGAAAGAAGTCTTTGAACACGAAGTCTCCGGTTTGAAAGACGATGTGCGCGAACGCGTACTCAATCTTATCAATGCAAGCAAAGCCGCCGGCAACAATGTAAGCAATAATGCAAAAAACCAGGTACTGTCTTAAAACTCGTTTACAACCCGGAGTAATGAAAAAGAGTCCTGCCATCGGCGGGACTCTTTTCTTTTTCCACTACCTTCGTACCCCTAATTTTTCTTTTTTATGACAATCGACCTGCGCTCCGATACCGTTACCCGTCCCGTGCCCGCCATGCTCGATGCAATGATGAACGCCAAAGTAGGCGACGATGTATTTGGCGAAGACCCCTCCGTCAATGAGCTGGAAGAAAGGGCCGCCACGCTGTTCGGCAGGGAAGCAGCGCTCTACTCGCCCACCGGCACCATGAGCAACCAGGTAGCCATCAAATGCCATACACAACCGGGCGATGAGGTCATCTGCGAAAAAAGCAGCCATGTCTATTTATACGAAGGCGGCGGCATCGCCTTCAACTCCGGTTGCCAGGTAAAACTTATCGATGGTGATCGCGGAAGGATAACCGCCGCACAGGTAGCCGAATCCATCAACCCCGACGATGTCCACCGCGCAAGGACTTCGCTCGTAAGTCTTGAAAATACCGCCAACCGTGGCGGGGGCAGTTGCTACGATTTTGAAGAAATAAAAAAGATCAGGAAGGTATGCGATGAACACCGCCTGCCCCTGCACCTCGACGGAGCAAGACTCTTCAACGCAATGGCCGCAAAAAAAGAAACCGCCCTGCAATACGGCGGCGTATTCGATACTATTTCAGTTTGCCTGAACAAAGGCCTCGGCTGCCCCATCGGCAGTATCCTCGTCGGTGATGCCGCCTTTATAAAAAAAGCAAGACGCATACGCAAGGTATTCGGCGGCGGCATGCGGCAGGCAGGCTTTATGGCCGCAGCCGGCATCTACGCTTTGCAAAATCATATCAAACGGCTGGAACTGGATCATAACCATGCCCTTCAACTCTCCGAAGCCCTCGCAGGGAAACCCTTTGTCGGCGCCATGCTGCCCGTGGAAACCAATATCGTCATTTTTGACGTGAAGGAACCCTGGTCGGCAAAAGCGCTGGCCGCAAAATTCGGGGAGAACAATATCCGCTGTATCGCCATCTCCCCCACCCAAATCAGGCTGGTCACCCACCTCGACATCAGCGAGAAAATGGTTCACGAAGTGATCGCTTTCATCGGTACACTGTAGCCCATATACGGTGTAAAAAATCCTTATATTTGGTTTCCACCATAAACAAATCATCATGGAAACCCAATTGGATCAAATACGTGAACAGCAACGCCAGTCCTGGGATACCTTCTCCCCGGGATGGAAAAAATG
>DASYCT010000481.1:0-3643 GCA_036500065.1 Chitinophagaceae bacterium
CAGGAATGTTTTATCACCTACTGCTTTTTCCACTCTACCGAAACCGGTCATTGATTTCAACATAATTGCTGGTTTTTCAGCAAGGTAGAGCAATTAGTTTAATAGTTCACAGTTATGGGTTCTTTGTTGGCAGAGGCTAAAAGGTGGGTCGCCCTTTGGGGGCGGCTCACCTTTTAGCCTGCAACGATATTGTATCTGATCTGTCAGCGATTGCAGATGCTTCCCTTATGCCCGGGCATAAAAAAAAGCCCCGCAGAAGCGGGACTTTTATTATTTGGATGGGTTAGTAAGTACAGGAAATAGTAAGTTTCCCTCCACAATATTAAAAATAATTTTCCCTAACTAAGAAATTTTGGGCATAAATTTTATTCACATTTTTTTTTGGTCTGTGGATAATAGCCGCATAGGACAGCCGGGTGACTTCGTTAAAAGGAAGGATAACGCAACAATATAACGGTTACTATACCATAAATAGTTCAATTGCATCGAATGAAAGTATTGATACCACTGCATTTCATTCGATACTGTTTTTTTATACCCTATACGAGGTATACAATTATTGAAGTCGTGTGTTTACGTGTTTCTACGATCCCGGTTGGAAAAGACGGGTTTTGGGGTCGCCGGTTTTTTTTCGTTAAAATGGTTAACAGCAGTTAAAAAAGGGCGGTATCCGGGTAAAGCAGTGCCCGGGTTCTTACATTTGCTCAAATTTTAGCGTATGCGTTTTCCTTCTCCCGTTCCGATGCAATGGCTGGCCGGTTTTCTCGGCGCTGAACTGTTGGGCAACAAAGATGGCCAGGCCACCGGTATTAACGAGATACATAAAGTAGAACCGGGAGACCTGGTATTTGTGGACCATCCCAAGTACTACGCTACCTGTATTAATTCGGCCGCGGAGTTTATCATTATCAATAAAGCAGTACCGGTGCCAGCGGGAAAAGCCCTGCTGGTCGTGGCGCAGCCCTTCGAAGCATATCTTAAAATCGTGCATCATTTCAGACCCTTCGAACCGGCGGTGAAGATGGTGAGCGATTCCGCCCGCGTGGGGGAAGACAGTTATATAGCGCCCAATGCTTATGTGGGGCACCATGTAAAGATTGGGGCTCACTGTGTCATTCATCCCAACGTGACCATACTCGATTATTGTGAAATCGGCGATAACGTGGTCATACAGGCAGGTACGGTTATTGGCTCGGACGCTTTTTATTACAATACAAAGAAGGATCGCGAGGTATGGTACCGGCGCATGGAAAGCTGCGGCCGGGTGATCATAGAAAGCGATGTGGAGATTGGGGCCGGTTGCACCATCGACAGGGGTGTTACACACGACACGATAATCGGGCGCGGCACCAGGATGGACAATATGATCCATATCGGCCACGATACCGTCATCGGTAAAAACTGTTTGCTGGCGGCACAGGTGGGGATTGCAGGAGCAGCCACGATTGGCAACGGGGTAGTGCTCTGGGGACAGGTCGGTGTAAGTAAAACGCTCTCGATAGGCGACAATGCGGTGGTATATGCACAAAGCGGGGTGCCCGCCTCTATCGAGGGTGGGAAAGTATATTTCGGCTCCCCGGTGGAAGATGCAAAGACAAAGATGAAAGAACTGGTATGGATAAAACGCATACCGGAAATATGGGAAAAGGTAATGAGGAAGTAACTCACTACTCACCACTCACCACTCACGGATTGTAGTCGTACGGCAATACATCGCCCAGTTTCTGCCAGCTCCAATAACCCGCATTAGTCACATCGTTCTGATCATAGAAATAACCATTTTGCTGGATGATAAAGCCATCGTCGATGTCGATTATACTGATCTGCGAGTGTAATGTGTTGGGCAGGTGGTTACTGCGAAGGTATTGCGGGTCGGGCTGGGCGTTTTTAAAGATGATACGCATCCGCCCGTTGTAATTTATCTCCACATCATTGTTTTCCACCACCCGGTACATGGAACTGTCATAAGGATCGTCGATGGGATAGGTCTTGAGCGTTTTGGAAGCGCTATCCACCCGCTCGATCACAAATCCCTCGTCGGCCAGCGTGCTGTCATACCAACTACGCACAAAATGTAACCGGGAGCCTGCATAGGCGTTTTCGCGGTTTTCTTTCCAGACGGCTTTTAATGAATCATTGGCGGGCAGCTCTTCAAAAAAGGGGAAACCGGTATAAGTACTTATATCGGTACTGTATTCGTAGGCAAAAGTGTCCAGTTGGAATTTTATTTTATATCCCAGCGCATTGTTGACGATCACCAGGTCGTCCGTTGCCTTTACCTTGAGACGGTTCCGCTTTTTATAAAAATAGAACTGCAGTACTTCGGGGTTCTGGATACTGCATTGCAGGGCATTGGGCGAAGTGCCGACAAAATGATCGAAAAAGAACTGCCCGTATTTGGAATAGCCGTCCGCTACCATGGCACTGCCGGTGACGGCTACCTCCTCCAGGCTTTTATCTTTTGGTTTAAGGACGATAGACAGGGTGGCTGCAGCGGGGCCGTGTATTCGTAGTATCCTGGTTTCATAGCTGGTATAGGATATAACAAGATCATATCCCCCTGCGGGCAAATAAAGCGCGAAAGCCCCGTCGCTTTTTGAAATGGTGCCAAACGTGGTGTTCTGGCAAAATACCGAAGCGCCTGCCAGTGGCTGCCCGGTAGCCGAATCGATCACTGTCCCGGTCACGACAAGCTGTTCGGACTGCCCGAAAGCGCTGCTGGTAGCAAAGGCAAGTAAAAGAAAAAGTAATTGCTTCATACGATGGAGTATTGAATAAACAACGTTTTTTGTCCGGGTAAAGTACTGCCGCCTGTTCATTAACGCAAAAACGCTGCCGGAAACTTCTAAAGGTATTGCAGGTAGTGATTACAGGCGTTTTCAACGGCTGTCTGCAGGGGGGTGAACGCAAAACCGGGTAAAGCCTTACGTAGTTTACTATTGTCGAACCGGGTTTTGCTGTGCGCGACCTTTGCACTTTCACGGGTCAGCAGGGGGCTTTTGCCCGAAAAAGTCGCTTTTAGCTTTTCCATCCGCCAGGCTATCTCTCCCAGGAAAGGAGTGGCTTCCCGCTGCGGCCTTTTTTTATGAAACCCATCGGCGATGGCATCGAATAACTGCCGGAACGACCAGTTATCACCGTTAACAATAAAACGCTCGCCGTTCACCGTGCTTTCAAGCAGGGCCACCGCAGCGGCGGCAACATCCTCCACAGCCACAAAACCGTTGATGCCGTTCGTGTACCAGGGAAATTCATTGTACACGGTTTTAAAAATGGCGCAACTGGAATTATTCCAGTCCCCGTAACCGATAATCGTGGATGGGTTGAGTACCACCGTACTCAAACCCTCGCCCATGCCGCGCCATACTTCCATTTCGGCCATATACTTGCTGATAGCATAATGGGTGTTGACCTTGTTTTCCTGCCATTCTTTTTCTTCGGTCACCATAGATTCGCCCGCCGTTCTCCCGATAGAGGCGACGGAACTGATATGTACAAAGCGTTGTATCTTTTTTAATAAGGCGGCATTGACCACGTTGGCGGTACCGTCAACATTTGTCCGGTACATGCGCGCACGTTGGGAAGGAATAAAAGAGACGATAGCGGCGCTGTGTATAACGGCATCGACCCCTTCCATCGCTTC
>DASYCT010000482.1:0-5276 GCA_036500065.1 Chitinophagaceae bacterium
CTGGTCGCGGACATCGTACAACCGCTGGTGATCATAAGGCCTGGCCGAAAACACATTACCATGCCCCCGGGTCGTGGTCCACTCCGCACCGTAGAGCAGCAGCAGCGAATCCGATTTGAATTCAGGATCGGCCCAGGTGTTATGTGCAACATCACCGCCTACATGATTGTCGTGATCCGTGATGCAGATATAATTCATGCCGGCGGACAGGGCAAAGGCGATGATCTTTCCAACGGAATTGTTGCTGGCATCCTTGCTGTGCGAAGAGTGCAGGTGAAGATCCCCCTTGAGCCAAACGCCATCGGTAAGCGGGGCGATGGGCGGCAGTGGCCCCAGTTCCGTAGGCGCCCAGGGACTTATATGTCCCGTTGGAGTTGCTGACTGGCCGGAGACGGAATTATTGATGCAACACGTCATCAACAACCCGGTACAAATTACGCTTGCGATGAGCGTTGCTTTTCTTCTGTAGTTGGTATGATTATTCATCTGTTCATCAAAGTTATAAGATCAACAGAGGTCAATCATATTAATCTTGTGTTAACTGGAAACATGTCTGCCATCATCATTTCCCCGACCATTCATTTTAAGCGCGATAGCAGGGCGGGAATACCGGTGCGGAGACTGTTATAATATCATGAAGACCTCCCTTGAACACCTGCCTGCCGAGAAGCAGTTGCTGGTAAAAGACATCGTGAAAACGATTGTCGAGAAGATAAACCCCGAAAAAGTGATCCTGTTTGGCAGCCATGCCACCGGTAAATGGCAGGAGCACGAATACAAGGAAGAAGGACGTTGGTTTGAATACCGCAGCGATTATGATATACTGGTCATCACCCGCGAAGGCGACCGTCGTTCGGATTACGAGGTACAGGATATTGCCGAATACCGAAGCGGGTTGCGGGATATTATTTCCGTGATTACACACGATATTACCTATATAAACGGCAAGCTATCCGACGGGCAGTATTTTTTTTCCGACATACAAAAAGAAGGCGTGTTGCTCTATGATGCCGGTATTACACCGCTTGCCACCCGGCGGGAGCTGACCGACCCGGAGAAGAAATCAATGGCTGCCGATGATTTTGAGCTTTGGTTCGAGAATGGACAGGAATTTCTTATCGACGGAATAAATGCCGCGGGAAGACATAAATACAAAAAAGCCGCCTTCGAACTTCACCAGGCGGCGGAATGTTTTTACAATGCTATCATTCTCGTGTTCCGGGGCTACAAACCCAAAACGCATAACCTCGAAAAATTGTACCGCTATACCAAACACTACTCGGTAGCCCTGGCCGGCATATTTCCCCAACATACGCCGGAAGAAAAAAACCTGTTTATCTTATTGAAAAAAGGGTATGTAGAAGCCCGCTACGACAGGAAGTACGTGATAAAGGGAGAAGACGTAGACATATTGATAGCGCGCGTGAGCAGGTTGCAGGAACGGACAGAAGACATCTGCCGCGAAAAGATCGCTTCTTTCGGTACGGGCGAATAGAACTATTTCTTCCCCTTGCGGCCCGCACCTTTCGAGGTAATAGCTTTTGATGCAGCTTTGGAACCGGCCGCCCGGTTGACCGATTCCCTCGGGATAACCGGTTTTAAATCACTCTTCTGGTTGAGCAGTTCGCCCGCTTCCACATCGAGAAAATCGGCGATTTTAAACAGCGTTTCGATGGTAGGCTGGCTGCTGTTGGTGCACCATTGCGAAACGGTACGCTCATCGTTGTTAATGTAATTGGACAAATCCTTGTTTCTTTTCCCTTTTTTTGCCAATAGCTCCTTCACCCGGTTATAAGTAAACCCGTTCATGACTGACCTTGTTATTTTAAAAAATTTACGTGGGCTAAAGATAAACAGGATTAAACTATTCATTTCTAGTATTTAATGATGTTTTAAATCTATTTAAAGAAAATAAATATCTATATTTTGATAAATTAATTTGTTTATTAGATACAATATCTCTTTCTTTGTCCTGTATTTTAAACATTTGCGTTCCGTTGCTGAACCTGAACCATTCGCAAGACTATGAACGCATGCGTCATTTGCCGCGCCAACTCCTTAAATGGAAAAGCGCAGGTTCGCATATACTCATAGTCAAGCATTGGTTCAGGGCTTAGCAGCGGAGTATGGTTGTGGCCTGCGCTTTTGCTATTGTTTTTTACATCATATACCTATAGCCGCCTGCCCGGGCGGCATCCAATGAACAGTATGAGAAATTCTTCCCTGCCGGATGATATCCTCACGGAAGAATGCCTTCAACATTTTCAGAAAGGGAGCAACCTGTCATACATGGCTATTGTATGTCATTTCAGGGAGCCTCTTGGTGAATTTGTGTACCGGCTTACCGGCAATACAAAGACAACCCTGGAAATTGTGGAGGATAGTTTCAACAAGCTCTGGTTACGGCATGAGATGATGCGGACAGCGGACGATATCGAGACATTTCTCCTTACGGCAGCGCGTCACGCCTGCTTTATTCACTTGGATCGGAGCAATCACCACTGAAGCATTTTTCAGCGATAAGGTTAGCAGGACTAACCAACCCCTCTGGCAATGTCTATTGCCGGAGCTTTTTTAAGCTCGTAGCCCTTAAACCCCCAATATGATCGGTTCATCATTCATCGGTGTCCTTCGCCGCTTCTTTTCTGCCGGCGACCTCGCCTGCCCGGAAAAGAAAGCAGCCGCCGTGATCGGGCAGTCGCTGATAGATACCAGCGAATTATTCAATGCACAATTGAATAAAACAAAATCCCTGCGCGCCGAACTGCAATACATTTATCATATTTTCCTGCGGCGCAATAAATGCAGTTATAGACTGGAATTTTCGACTGGCCCCCATTTTCTCCTGTTTACTACCGAAAAAGATGCCAGCGGGATCAATATCCTGGTGTACATACCGCGCGAAAATGTGGAGATAGCCGAAGTATATGCCTGGCCACTGGACGATGATCTCGTGATAGACAGCATGAAACTGGATTTCCCGTTTTGTGACCGCCGCTTCGGTGAATTGCTTCTGCAGGAGTTGGTAGCCGAGGCCCGGCTGCGGGGGCTGCACCGCATCCTCGTCCGGTCCGGTAAACCAACAGAAGCTGATTTTGACCGCACCGCCTTTTTTTGCCGGGATGCCGGCTTTGATGTACAGCTCATTTCCGATGGCGAAGCCTGGGAAATTCAGTATAATATTGAACTATGAGCTGCGAGCCGCGGGCCGCGAGTAGTTACCCCCTAACTCCGTAGCCTGTAGCTCGCAGCACATAGCTTGTAGTTCGCCCCCCAACACTTACCTTTGGCGCTCAAAAAAAAGGTTAATGGAATACCGGATAGAAAAAGATACCATGGGCGAAGTAAAAGTACCCGTGGACGCCTTATACGGCGCACAAACACAACGCAGCATCGATAATTTTAAAATCGCGCAGGACATCAACCGCATGCCGAAAGAAATTATCCGTGCATTTGCTTATCTCAAGAAAGCCGCCGCCATCACCAATTTTGAAGCCGGCGTATTGCCCAAAGAGAAAAGCGAGCTGATCGGAAAGGTCTGTGATGAAATACTGGACGGTAAACTGGATGCTTCTTTCCCGCTCGTGGTATGGCAAACCGGTAGCGGCACACAAAGCAATATGAATGTCAATGAAGTGGTGGCCTACCGCGGCCATGTGCTCCACGGCGGCGCACTGACCGATAAAGAAAAGTTTTTGCATCCCAACGACGATGTCAATAAATCGCAATCCTCCAACGATACCTTTCCCACGGCCATGCACATCGCGGCCTATAAGATATTAACGGAAGTAACGATCCCCGGTATTGAAAAGCTGCGCGCCACGCTCGCAGCCAAAAGCAAACAGTTCATGCACGTGGTCAAGATTGGCCGTACCCATTTCATGGATGCTACACCGCTTACCGTGGGACAGGAATTCAGCGGTTACGTATCCCAACTCGATCATGGCCTGAGGGCGGTTAAAAACACCCTTGCCCATTTAAGCGAACTGGCGCTCGGCGGCACGGCCGTCGGTACGGGCATTAACACCCCCGCCGGTTACGACGTAAACGTGGCGAAACATATTGCGACGCTCACGGGCCTTCCCTTCATTACGGCAGAAAATAAATTTGAAGCCCTCGCGGCCCACGATGCCATCGTGGAAGCCCACGGCGCGTTGAAGACCATCGCCGTAAGCCTGATGAAGATCGCCAACGATATTCGTATGCTGTCCTCCGGCCCGCGCAGCGGCATCGGGGAAATCTTTATCCCCGACAACGAGCCCGGTTCCTCCATCATGCCCGGCAAGGTAAACCCCACGCAATGCGAAGCCCTGACCATGATTGCCGCCCAGGTGATGGGCAACGATGTAGCCATCAATATCGGCGGGGCTACCGGCCATTTCGAACTGAATGTGTTCAAACCGGTGATGATCTACAACTTCCTGCACAGCGCCCGGCTGATTGGCGACGGCTGTGTTTCCTTCAACGATAAATGCGCCATCGGCCTCGAACCCATCGAAGCCAATATTAAAAAGCATGTCGACAACTCACTGATGCTGGTGACCGCCCTCAACACAAAAATTGGTTACTATAAAGCGGCGGAAATAGCCCAGAAGGCCCACAAGGAAGGCACCACGCTAAAAGAAATGGCGGTAAAGCTCGGGTACGTAACACCCGAAGAGTTCGACGCCTGGGTGAAACCCTCCGATATGGTGGGAAAGATTGGATAAATAAAAAAATGGGGGAGCTGGAAAACTCCCCCGTAACCAATACTAACGTTGTCTTTTCAGGACAACTCGCAGCATGAGAAAACACTATCTTGAGTCCGTTTATTCTTTTTCCAGTAAGCATTCTATGCCCGCCTCGGACACCGTCATCTTCGACCGGCTTTCGCCTGCCAGGATGATAACGCTGTTTTGCAAACGGCCTTTATAATGGTCACCGACAGGTATCAATACATCTTTAAGGTACACCGTAGTATGGTCAAAGGCCATCACGTGTTCGATGGCTACGATGTATGAGCGGTGTACCCGGCAAAACAATTCCGGTGGCAGGTGCTCCTCCA
The DNA here is from genome assembly GCA_036500065.1 of Chitinophagaceae bacterium. GTDB lineage: Bacteria > Bacteroidota > Bacteroidia > Chitinophagales > Chitinophagaceae > JACMLD01. Next base: position 5,045 of record DASYCT010000482.1, read on the forward strand.
GTTGTTTTATCGGTAATAACGCAAGCCAGGTTTGCGAGGTAGTGACAATCCTGACATAATTTTTACAGCTTTCAACGAAGACGATTTCATGAAAATGAATTTTCATGTACTTGCCATTGTGGCGCAGGAAGAAAAAAGATTGCATAGCAGTTTGTTTTGGTAGGTTAAAAATCCTGGTTAATAGTTAATACAATACCAGTACGAAAAAAACGGTTGTTTTCTTCTGTTGACT
>DASYCT010000483.1:0-3362 GCA_036500065.1 Chitinophagaceae bacterium
AATCGTTAACGTTACCTCAGGCCTGGGCTCGCTGGCTCTGCACAATGATCCCGCATGGAAGCATTACAAGGTTAAGCCGGCTGCTTATGTGGCGTCCAAAGCTGCCCTCAATGCCTATACCATCGTGCTGGCTCATAATTTGCGTGATACTTCATTTAAAGTAAATGCCGTTGACCCCGGCTATACCGCCACGGATTTTAATCATCACACCGGGCCGGGGACGGTGCCCGATGCCGCTGCCAGGGTGGCAAAAGCAGCTATGTTGGGCCCAGGCGGCCCCACAGGTCAATTCTTTAGTGATGACAATGTGCCGGAAACGGGAATTAGTCCATGGTAAACATATATACTGCTAAGGGATTTTATAATAGATTTACTATTATTACGCCCCCATGCCGGCATCCCCCATTAAAACATACCATTTTCTTTCCAACAAATATGGCAGGGAGCTCCTGCTGGACATAGGCCGCATCGAAAACCTGGAGAATTATGTGCTGGACAGCACCAGGCACCAGCTCAGCTTTTATGAAGTCCTTATTATAGAAAAGGGCAAGGGGAGTTTTATGCTGGACGAAACAACCATTGCCCTCTCCCCGGGAACCGTCATCTTTACCTCTCCCGGGCAAATACGCCAATGGCATATTAAAAAGCCGGCCAGCGGTTATACCATTTTCTTTGAAAAGGATTTTCTTAACCTGTTCTTTACCGACGAACTCTTTTTGTACCGCTTCCAGTACTTCCACCAATACCGGAAGCCTACCGCCATGACGCTGGACAAGGAAACGATGCTGCAATGCACCGGGCTGGTACGGCAGGTAGAAAACGAGATCAACCACCTGCAGGACGACAGCAGCCATTTATTAAGGGCATTGTTGTACCAGTTGCTGGTTATCCTCCACCGCGCGTATGCCCGTACCTGGCAATTGCAGACCGGCACGTATATCCACCCGCAGTTTTTTGCATTCCGCGCAATGCTGGAAAAGCATTTTATTACCCATCACCGCGTAGTAGATTATGTCCAACTGCTGCAGATAAGCCCCGCACAGCTGAACAAGATATGCAGGAAATATACCGGGCTGTCGGCACAGCAGCTCATCCACCACAAACAGCTATCTGAAATAAAAAGACGCCTGATCTGCAGCCCTGATTCCATCAGCGATATAGCGTATACCTACAACTTTTCCGATCCTTCTAATTTTAACCGCTTCTTTAAAAAGCTCACCGGCCACTCCCCCCGCCAATACCGGCTGCGTGTATAACGACCTTTCTGTACATAAAATGACCTTTTTTGACATGGCCGTTGTCTTTCTTTTGTATAAAATACATCACCATGAAAAAAGCATCTTTCTTCGCGCTTTTGTTTGTTATAGGCGGCATCGCTGCCCGGGCGGAACAACTGTATGTAAACCAGGTAACCGGCAAGGACGCCAATGACGGCACAAGGTTATCGCCGCTCAGAACGATTAACGAAGCGGCAAAGAGGGCGAACCTGGATAAAGGAAAAGGAGGCACGGAAATTATTCTTAGCGAAGGGGTACGCCTGCTTATCGAAACCGCTTTATTTACCAATAATAAATACAGCAGTACCAACAGGCTGGTCATCCGCGCGGACATCATGCCTGACGACAACAACTGGAAGCCGCAACGCATGCCGATAATTGTAACCGTAGTGCCGTTGAAACCGGGCGCTTTCGGCGACGAAGCAAACGGCTTGCAGATAGAGACGAGCCATGCCACCATTGAAGGCATCCGGTTTTCGGGCAGCCCGGATTATTGGTATAAAACTGATTCTACGCTTAGCCGTTCTTATCCTATATGGAGAGGTGGTAAAGCCCTGGACGACCTGCTGGTAACGCAATGCCTGTTTGCCGGCAATAAAGATGTGCTTCCCCTGCATGTAGGGGTCATCGCCAATGGCCATGGTCTTGTACTGGACCATTGCGTGTTTTACAATTGCATAAACCCGGTGGTGTTCTGGGAGGTAGACAAGGGCACCAGCAATCGTAATGGAATGCGTTACTGCCTGGTATATGGCTGTACCCATAGTGGCGTATGGACCGGTACGGCCACCAACGCGAACGATTTTGAGTTTCACCACAATATTTTTGCTAATTGCCAGGCGGCGTGGGTAAGGGAAAATTCGGAATTGGTAAGAGAAAATAAAGATGCGCACCGGTACAGGATACATGACTGCATTTTTACAGGTAATACCAATATAGCAGGATATGGGTTTGACCCGCAGGGAAATGCTATCGGCTCGCCCACCGATTTTCTTATTATGGAAAATGTGGTTACAAGTGGGATCATTACCATAGAGAAAAGTCAGAAAAAGCACAACTACCTGCAACTGGCGGAAGGATCGCCTGGCTCGGAACTGGGAGCCGGATTGTTTAAGCATTAAAATGTAAAGCGCCCCGGTCATTAACCGGGGCGCTTTGCTTTAATATATTGGCTAAGATAGCTGCGATAATATTCTTATCTTCAACCACCACTCGTTCCGAAACCTCTATCCGAATCATTCTCCCACCCTCTGCGAAAATACCTGCCTGTCACCGCTATGATATTGCCAACACCCATCACCAAAAAACCAACCATCATGAACCGTCGATTGTTTCTTCAATTACCCCTTGCAGTTTCAGCGCTCACCGCTACCGCTCAAAATGCTTCCCCGGGCAAATCCTCCAAAAGACCCAAAAAAGGTATTAAAGTGGCCGCTAACAAAGACCGCTTCCAGGAGGAAATGCTGATCATGGGCGGCAAGTTTGACTGCAAGGTCTCTTCCAAAGACACAGCCGGCGATCTGTTGATCTACGACACCGTCCGGCAGGAAAAAGGGGGACCCGGAGTGCATTTGCATCATGCCCAGGATGAATGGTTTTACGTCATCAAAGGCGATTTCATCGTTAAAGTAGGGGATGAAACCTTTACTTTAACGGCCGGCGACACTGCCTTTGCGCCACGCACCATTCCGCACGCTTTCGCGAAAACAAGCGAAGGAGAAGGACAAATGTTGATCCTTTTTCAACCAGCCGGCTCCATGGAAGACTTTTTCCTGCAAATGGCAAAAATCAGTAAAGGCATTCCCAAGGACATGGAAAAGACCATGAAAGAACTATTTGTAACCCATGGGATGGAGATAGTGGGCCCTCCGTTGAAGTATTAAGCCTGCCGGATTTATCCTTACAGCATGTTTGTCTCCTCGATCGTAAACTTCTTTTTAAAAGAAAATGCGTACGGGGTTTCACCGTTGTCTCTCAGGTAGATTAATCTTTTTATTGCTTCATCGACGGTGGGTAAATGGCCGGCTGGGATATACCAGAGCACCATGTGCATTTCGGGCATTTTTTCAAACCACTCCTTCCGGC
>DASYCT010000484.1:0-5386 GCA_036500065.1 Chitinophagaceae bacterium
CGCCGGTATGTACCTGCTGCTCACCAAGCAGGGTCCCCTGTTCCTTGCTGATACAACGGTCAACTTCAACCCGGGCGCAGAAGAACTGGCCGATATTACCCTGCTGGTGGCCAAAGAAGTACGCAATTTTAATCTTACGCCCCGCATCGCCATGCTGAGCTATTCCAATTTCGGCAGCAGCAATTCTCCCGAAGCCCGGCTGGTAGCAGAGGCAACACGGATCGTAAAGGAAAAAGATCCCTCCCTGCTCGTGGATGGCGAAATGCAGGCCAGCGTGGCATTTAACAAAGAAATATTGCGTGACAACTATCCCTTCAGCGAACTGGTGGACAAGGACGTGAACACGCTTATTTTCCCCAACCTGGCGGCAGGCAACGTAGCCTACAACCTGCTCAAAGAGGTCGGCGGCGCCGATGCCATCGGTCCTATATTGCTCGGGCTGAAGAAACCGGTTCATGTATTACAGCTCGGAAGCTCCGTGCGCAGCATATATAATATGGCCCTGGTGGCGGTCATCGACGCGCAGATAAAATGCAAATCGTCTACTGATGAAGCCATCAAGAAATCGCGCTGGTGGAAACGGTTCAGAAAAGCGGGAAAAGACCTGCCCAAATAGGCCCGCCGGCGTGTTACCAACCCGGCAGCGGCGGAGTTCCTGATTATGTCGTATTTTCAGCTTTATAAACAGTAGTAGATAACAGACTAGCAACCGATGACTATATTTACCGAACTGGGCCGCTACCTCCTGATGTTGAAAGGCATGTTTACCAAACCGGAAAACATGCGGGTATATTGGAAAGAATTTATGCACCAATGTTCCGAGATCGGCATTGGCGCATTGGGCATCGTTGTCATTATCTCTTTCTTTATGGGGGCCGTGTCGGCCGTGCAAACATCTTACCAGTTGGTAAGCAAGCTCATTCCCAAATCATCCATCGCGCAAATCGTACGTGATACCGTCATACTGGAATTTTCACCTACCCTTGTTTGTATCGTACTGGCCGGTGTGGTAGGCAGCAAAATCGCCAGTGAGCTGGGCAATATGCGTGTAAGCGAGCAACTGGACGCTCTTGAAATCATGGGCATCAATACAAAATCGTACATGGTGCTGCCCAAAATCGGGGCGGCGCTGGTGACCATCCCCATGCTGGTGGTTATATCGATGGCCTTGGGCATCTGGGGCGGCCGGGTAGCCGGTCTTGGTTCCGGCATCTTATCGGCCAACGATTACGACAAGGGATTGCTCAACTATTTCCAGCCCTACAACGTGTTTTTTGCACTGGTAAAATCATACACGTTTGCCTTCATTATATCCAGCATACCCGCCTATTACGGCTATTATGTCGACGGGGGTGCACTGGAAATAGGAAGAGCCAGCACCAAATCAGTCGTGGTAAGCTGCGTATTGATTTTATTTGCCGATTATATCCTTGCCGCATTACTCTTATAACCCTCCCTGCAAGTACTATGATAGAAGTAAAAAATTTAAAAAAGAGCTTTGGTGAAAAGACTGTCATCAACGATGTAAGCGCAGTCATGCAGGCCGGCAAGTGCAATCTTATCATCGGCACCAGCGGCAGCGGCAAAACAGTGTTTATCAAATGCCTCGTGGGCCTGTTCGAACCCGACGAAGGTTCCATCCTCTACGACAATGTCAACTTTACCGATATGGACACCGAGCAACGCAAGCTGCTGCGCCAGCAGATAGGCATGCTGTTCCAGGGTTCCGCACTGTTTGACAGCATGACCGTGGAGAAAAACATCATGTTCCCGCTCAACATGTTCACTACCGATACCTATGCCGAAAAGCTCAAACGCGTCAACGAGGTGCTGGACCGCGTCAACCTGAAAGACGCCAATAAAAAATTCCCTTCCGAAATAAGCGGCGGCATGAAAAAAAGGGTAGGTATCGCCCGTGCCATCGTACTTAACCCCAAATACCTATTTTGCGACGAGCCCAATTCCGGTCTTGACCCCCAAACCTCGCTCGTTATCGACAAGCTAATTAAGGAAATTACCGAGGAATACAAGATCACCACCGTCATCAATACGCACGACATGAACAGCGTAATGGAAAACGGTGATCATATCATTTATCTCCACCAGGGCAAGAAGGAATGGGAAGGCAATAACAAAGACATTATTTTCAGTAAAAACGATAAGCTCAACGCCTTCATTTTCGCTTCCGAGTTCCTCAAAGACGCCAAAGACATGCGCATGCTGGAAGCCAAAGGGAAGATTGACAACAACCGGAATATGGATGAACTGCTGAAATAGTTCCAAAAACGAGAAACCACCTCCCTTCAATAATATCTCCTCCTTCCCCCCGTTAATATTATATTTGGTAAAATTTGTTCTTCATGCCCCTCCTGGAAGTCCGCCACCTGGTAAAACAATACGCTACGCAGCGAGCCGTAGATGACATCAGTTTTTCCATCGAACCCGGAACCATCTTTGGTTTGCTGGGCCCCAATGGCGCCGGTAAGACCACCCTGCTGCGCATGATTACCGGGATTTTCTACCCGGACGAGGGCGAAATCATCTTTGAAGGAAGGAAATTTAAGCCGGCGGAGGACATTTTACGCATTGGCTATATGCCTGAAGAACGGGGGTTGTACAAGAAAATGAAAATCGGCGAACAGGCGCTCTACCTCGCACAGCTCAAAGGCCTGACCAAGGAAATGGCCTTTGCAAAGACCAAAGAATGGTTTCTGCGCCTGGAAATGCAAAGCTGGTGGACCAAGAAAGTAGAAGACCTGAGCAAGGGGATGAGCCAGAAATTACAATTTGTCATTACCGTATTACACGAACCCAAACTCATTATACTCGACGAGCCCTTCAGCGGCCTTGACCCCGTCAACAGCAACCTCATCAAAGAAGAGATTTACAAACTGGCGAAGAAAGGCTGCACGATTATTTTCAGCACCCACCGCATGGAGCAGGTAGAAGAAATCTGCGATCAGATCATGCTGGTCAACAAAGGCCGCAAAATACTCGATGGCAGTGTCAGTGATGTAAGACAGGAATTCAGGGAAACGCTTTTCCATATCAGCCTGGACACATTGCCCCGGCAAATCGCTTCAGGATCGTTTGAAGTAGTGGAACAGGAAGAACAGGGCCTGGTGGTAAAAATAAAAGACGGTTTTACCGCCAACGATGTATTGCAATATTTTATACAGCAGGGCATTCTTGTAAAAGAATTTCATGAAATTCTGCCCTCGCTGAATGATATATTCATCAAACTGATAGGGGATACCCCGAAAGCCCGGCAGTTTCAACCGGCCTAGATTCATTTTAACCCAAATCATTCCTGCTGATATGAATAAGACCTGGATCATCATACAACGAGAGTATCTTAGCCGTGTAAAGAAGAAGTCATTTATCCTGTCTACCTTTCTTACACCCGTGTTGTTTGCGGGCGTTATCGGTATCATCGTTTTTATTACCATTCGCAATTCAGATAAGGAAAAGATTGCTGTAATAGACAATTCAGGCACTTTTAAAAATCAGCACGATAGCCTTAAATCCGTCAAGTTTGAACTCAACCCCCCGGTCACCAAAGCCAATTTCTACTTAAAGGGATACTCCGCCATACTATTTTCCCCTCATGCCGACGGCGACACCACCAGCGACTGGTTGTTGTATTCAAGAAAAAGTTTTGGGGTGATCACTACCGAGCAGGTCAACGAAAAGATTCGCAAGGAAATTGAAAATACGCTCCTGCTGAAGAAGTTCAGGGTAAGTACGACAGATATCGATTCTATCCGAAGTACCACCACTGAAATCAAGGTCAAGCCGGTGCGTCTTGGTGAAAACGGCAAAGTGGAAAACGGCGATTCCACGCTTGCCTACATTGTGGGTTACGTAGCCTCGTTCCTGATTTACCTTACCTTGTTTATCTACGGCGCAATGGTGATGCGGGGAGTGATGGAAGAAAAGACCAACCGCATCGCGGAAGTAATCGTTTCGTCGGTCAAACCCTTTCAATTAATGATAGGTAAGATAGTAGGTATCGGGGCCGTTGGTCTGACACAATTTTTCCTGTGGATCATCCTGATTATCGTTTTCTCCGCCGTCATTGGTGCATTTATTCCACACGAGGTATTGCTCCAGGCACAACATGCGAATGACCGGCTTCCGGGCGGGGAAAACAACGCAGCGATGATACAGTTGGCGAGCACCATACATACTTTCACCACTGTCAACTGGCCCCTGATTGTTGGCTGTTTCCTGTTTTACTTCGTGTTCGGTTACCTGTTTTATGCCGCCTTGTTTGCAGCCGTAGGCAGTGCGGTCAACGAAGACCCCCAGGATGCCCAGAGCCTGATGTTCCCGATCACCATGCCTTTGATACTGGCCATTATTATTATGATCAATGCCATTACCCACCCCGAAAGCGGGCTGGCCAAGTGGAGCAGTATTATACCCTTCTTTTCGCCTATCATTATGATGGCCCGTATACCATTTGGTGTGCCCGGCACCGTTCCCTGGTGGCAACTGGGGCTCAGCATGCTGCTGCTGGTAGGCGGTTTCTTATTCACCACCTGGCTCAGCGCCAAAATTTACCGCACCGCTATTCTCATGTACGGCAAAAAAGCCACCTGGAAGGAAATGTGGAAATGGGCCTTCCGGAAGAGTTAGGCCGCGGGTGCCTTCGGCACCTGTTTTTTCAACACGGAGATAAAGGAGTTTTGGAGGGCACAGAGATTTTTTCTCAGTGCTCTCCGTGTCCTCTGTCTACTCAGTGTTGAAAAATAGCGCCGCAGGCGCCCTTCCCGACACTGGGTGTGTGGCTGTGCCTACGCCCCCAAATGTTAAAATTCCTTTAACCTGCTCCCCCCATGCAACATTTTACGAATTCTCTCGTATTTTTATACGAATATATTCGTAATTCATCTTTCACCTAAAAAACTGACCAATATGCAACGACCTTCCAAGCTGAGCGCGGGACTCCTGGCCGGCATTATCATCGCCGCGGGCTTTGTAAGCCTCTCCTGGCACGATTCCCCCGGCAACACCAACAATACCAATACCCTGCAGGACACCCTCCCCAAACGCGAAAAAAGGATGCGGGACGATGACAATAAGGATAAGGACCACAAGGACAAAGACCATAAAACCGTCATTACAGGCGATATAGACTATAACCTGGAAAAGCTCGACAAGGCGCTCGAAAATCTTGACAAGCAACTGGAAGGAAAAGACTGGGAGAAAATGAACCAAAGGGTGCAGGAATCGCTTCAGAAAATAGACGCCGAAAAGATAGAGCAGCAGATTGAAGAAGCTCTGAAAAAGGTCGATGCAGAAAAAATCCGTATGGAAACGGAAACCGCCCTCAAAAAAGTGGATTGGGAAAAAATGCAGCAGGATATTCAGAAAGCCCTAC
>DASYCT010000485.1:0-4677 GCA_036500065.1 Chitinophagaceae bacterium
GCATGTAGTTGTTGTAATTCTCATCGCGGGTCATCATATAGTTGATGATGCTTATAAATGTTATTCACTCGGGCAGGTGATGGTATCGCATTTCAAACTGCTCAAAAAGAACGGGCAGCAACATAATTTTTTTGAGGAATAAAACGGATATACCCGATTGAAACAAAGAAATGGACACCCGCACAAAGCAAAAAAGTAATTGATAAGTAGTTTTAATTTTTATAAATCATTAAAACTTGCCGTTATGAAATTACAAACGATTGCTTGTATGCTGGCGCTCTGTGCGCTGGCAGGATGTGCAAAAAATTCCCCGTTAACCACTACTAACCAGGACCCTATTCAAAAGGCACCACTGGCTACAGCAGCTTCAACCTTTGCGCTTGGTTCCGATGTTAGCTGGGTCACGCAGATGGAAGCTTCCGGTATTAAGTTTTTCAACAACAGCGGTGTACAGCAGGATCTTTTCACCGTTCTTGGCGGCAAAGGCATCAACGCCATTCGCCTGCGGGTATGGGTCAACCCTTCCGGCGGGTGGTGCAATATCACTGATGTGGTAAAAAAAGCCCTGCGCGCCAAAGCAGCGGGTATGGCTATCCTGGTTGATTTTCACTACAGTGATACCTGGGCCGACCCCGGTCACCAAGCAAAACCCGCCGCGTGGGCCGGTCTTAGCTTCACGGACCTCATGACACAAACGTATAACTACACACTGGGAGCGTTGAACACGCTCAAATCCAATGGCGTCACACCCACCTGGGTGCAGGTAGGCAATGAAACCAGCAATGGGATGTTATGGCCCGACGGAGAGGCCTCGCTCAACATGAAACAGTTTGCGTGGCTGGTCAACTGCGGTTACAATTCCACCAAAGCGGTATTTCCTTCCTGCAAAGTCATCGTACACCTTGCCAACGGTTATGACAATACTACTTTCCGCTGGCTGTTTGACGGGCTGAAAGCCAACAGCGGGTTATGGGATGTATGCGGCATGTCGATGTACCCCACGGCTTCCAACTGGTCGACGCTCAACAGCCAATGTCTTACTAATATGAAAGACATGGTCACCCGGTATGGTAAACAGGTGATGATTTGCGAAGCCGGTTTTGCAGAGAACGATCCCATGAATGCAGAAGCCTTTCTCAAGGACCTGATTGCCAAAACAAAATCTGTGTCCGGCGGGCTGGGCGTATTTTACTGGGAACCGGAAGCATATAACAGCTGGCAGGGTTATGGTTCAGGAGCTTTTGGAAGCAATGGAGAGCCTACAGCAGCGATGAGTGCATTTTAATAAAATAAAAGCGGTGAATAAAAATGTTATTCACCGCTTTTTGCTTTCTACAGTATTTTAATGGGAATTGAATTCAAGGGGGCCGTCTATCGGGAAGAAAAGCTTTCTAATAGGGTACGAACTAAATAACGATGCACACTTACCTCGTTCAGCTTAATGAGATGCTTCAACATTACACTGATCATTTCCCGCATCTTCGGCTTTCATAGGGAAATATCTTGAAGAGGATTCCGCCGGGTACCAATCCGGCGCTGCAAAGGACTACAAAAATTATGCTCTGAAAAATAGAGTTTTTGCAAGACCCCTTGTCTTAATTCCCCTGTCTTGTTTGTAACTACACAGCTACAGCATAGCCGGCAACAGGTAATATCCTGCAGGCAATCGCATTTGATGGAAAGCGTATCGTCGGGGCTTAGATGAGGGCAGAAATTATTTGTGGAATCCTGAAAAAGTCTTTTGACTTATCCAGGAAATGCGTTGCGCCAAGCTCTTTGCAGACCGTTTCAACCTGGTCATTGGCCTGGTTGGTCACCATAATTACTACCGTACGGGGATGCTGTTCCCTTGTTATCCGCAGCAGGTCAATCCCACTCCTGTCCTCTAAGTGAATATCAAACAAGGCAATATCAATCGTCGTATCGCTTAACAGCCGCAGCGCATCTGTAAATGTGCGGGCCGCTAATATCTCGCCGGAGTTTTCCAGTTTTTGCAACAGGATAGTCAGCCTGTCCAGTATGATGGCAGAATCGTCTACAATTAATATCGTTTTCCTGTTTGCTTGCATTCGATACCAAGACATTATACTCCACCCGGATCTTCATATTCCCGGCAAAGGTATCCGCCGGCGCTGCTACAAAATGTAATAAAACCCTAAATAGAATGTGGCGGTTCTACTACAGGAGGTTATTGGTCATGGCGTAGCGGGTCAGGTCAGCATTTGTTTTTAAATTCATTTTGGTCATTATTCTTGCCCGGTAGGTGCTTACCGTCGTGGCACTGATGGAGAGTATATCCGCGATTTCTGTCAGCGATTTGCCGGAAGCCACCAGCTTCAATACTTCAAACTCCCGGTCCGACAACAGTTCATGCGGCAACTGCCCCGTCTCTCCATTGATTTGCTCCGCCAGCTTTTCCGCTATTGACGGCGTTATGTATTTTCTTCCCAGCAAGACGCGGTGCACTGCATTCACCAATTCTTCCGGGGCCATGTTCTTATTCAGGTAGCCCGAAGCCCCGGCTTTCAATACCCTGATGGCGTAATGCTCTTCGGGGTGTACGCTCAGGATCAGTATGGGCAATTTCGGGTAAAGCTCTTTGATCTGCTGCAAGGCGTCCAGGCCACTTCTGCCCGGCATGGAAAGATCGGAAATAACCAGGTCCCATTCCGATTGCATCACTTTGTTCACCATGTCCTCTCCATCGGATACCTGTTCAACCAGCGCGGAAGGGAATTCCTTCATCAATATCCTTTCCAGCCCCTGGCGCACAACGGAATGATCATCGGCGATTAGAATTCGAATCATGATCTAAGTTTAAGTGTTTATACTCGTAACAGCTTGCAGGGGAACGGTAACAATTATTTCAGTGCCGGCGCCCGGCCGGCTATGGATATCAAATTTTCCTTCCATCATCAAAATGCGTTCTTTCATGCCCAGCAGACCCAATGTTCTTTTACCGGTCGTTTTTTCGGGGTCGAATCCCTTTCCATCATCCCGGATGCTTAAAATGATATTACTACCGGAGCGGGTCAGGCTGCAACATACTTTTTTAGCCTCCGCATGGCGCGCCACGTTAGTAAGCGATTCCTGGAATATCCTGAACAGGCTGATGCCCACCCTGGGTGAAACGGGTATTTCGCGGAGGTCTGTATTAAACTCCACTTCAATACCAAACCTGTTTTGAAATTCGCGGCCATGTGACTGCAACGCTTCCACCAGTCCCAGATCATCCAGTATAAAAGGCCTGAGCGCGGCCGATATCTTCCGCACCGTATAGATCGTTTGATCCAGTAATTTCAGGATGCCTTCCACCTGCTGCTGCCGGGGAGCATCCGACACTTCCAGTCCTTCCTTCAGCCAGTAGATGTCCATCTTGAGGCCGGTTAGCTGCTGCCCCAGTTCGTCATGGATTTCCCTTGCCATGGAAGTCCTTTCTTCTTCCCGTACTTCCTGCAGGTGGGCCGCCAACTGGCGCAACTGCTCTGAAGTCTCCTTGATTTTTTCCTGGGCTCCCACTCTTTCCGAAATATCGATGCCTATGCCCATCAGGCAGGGCTGTCCCCCGTATTTGATGGCTTTACCCGTTATGTAATAATGGAGCTTTTGACCTGTTTTCAGGTGAAACTCCAATTCAAGGGTCTCTTCGCCGTAAAGAAAAACATTTTCTATAGCGCGGGCCACCCGTTCTTTTTTATCAGGGCTGAAAAAATCCAGTGGCTTCATCCGGCTAATTTCTTCTGCACTGTACTCGGTTACCTTTTCAAAATATTTGTTCCATCGTAAAAACTTTCCCTCGCGGGTGTACAGGTAAAATGCGCAAGGCAGGCTGTTGATAATAGAATCCGAAAGGTATTTCTCTCTTTTTATTTCTTCTTCCGATTTTTTACGTTCGGTAATATCCGTTGTAGTACCCACATAGCCGACTACCCGGTTTTCCGCATTCTTTTCGGGCATGGCCTGTCCCATCACCCAGGCGATGGAGCCATCGGGGCGTACGAACCGGTATTCCGATACCGACTGCCGCTGCGTTTTTGTCGCTTCCTCCCAGCCGGCAAACAGGGCTTCCCTGTCTTCTTTGTGAACGGCATTGAGCCAACCGTTTCCCAATGCCTGGTCGCGGGGTACGCCCGTTATCTGGCACCAGCGTGGGTTGACATACGTGGTATATCCATCCGCATCCGTATGAAAAATGCCTACCGGCGATATTTCACACAGGGTTTGATAACGCCGTTCACTTTCCAGCACTGCTTCTTCCGCTTTCCGGCGCAGGGCTTCTTTTTCAAAGATTTCCAGTGCAAAACAAATATCGGCGGCTGCTTCTTCCAGCAGGGCTATTTCAGCGGGGCCAAAGAAATCCTTCACGGAGGCATAGAGGCTAAACGTTCCGGCCACTTTCCCCGATTTTAATATCGGCAGGGCGATGCAGGAAAGATAACCGTGTTTCAGCGCCCGCTGCGCCCAGGATTCCATTTCCGGATCATGTTCAATATCGTTGCAGGCGACATACCTTCCTTCCCTGAGCGCGATACAGGTGGCCCCCTTTCCTTCGTAGACATCGTCTACGGCAAGGGCTTTAATGGTATCGAGATAGTCGCCCTCCTCGCCCGCATGCATAACCGGGATTATTTGCCGGGTATGATCATCGAGCATACCAATCCATGCCATCCTGAATTT
>DASYCT010000486.1:0-26313 GCA_036500065.1 Chitinophagaceae bacterium
AAAAACATGTATCGCGTGCCGCCCGAAGCGCATTGCAGGTTCGATGCGCTTAGCCGCAGCTATCGCTATTATATCTACCAGCACAAAGACCCGTTCCTGGAAGACCGGGCATATTTTTTCCCTTTTACTATCGACATTCAAAAAATGCGGGAGGCCGCTGCCGTTATAAAAGAATACAGCGATTTTACTTCTTTCAGCAAGCGGAATACACAGGCCAGGACGGCCGTTTGTGCTATTGCTGAAAGTGAATGGCAGGAAGAAAACAGGCAGTTGGTATATTCTATTAAAGCCAATCGTTTCCTGCGTGGCATGGTACGCGGCATTACCGGCACGATGTTGCAGGTAGGGAGAGGCAAACTGTCCATCGACGATTTCAGGAAAGTGATCGAAGCGAAAGATTGTAGCCGGGCCGACTTTGCGGTTCCCGGCTACGGGTTATTTTTACAGGAAGTGAGCTATCCTGCGGGTCTGTTTGTTTAATCTTTTATCGCCGCGATGCCCGGCAATACTTTTCCCTCAAAATATTCCAGCAATGCACCGCCACCGGTAGAAACATAGCTTACCTTTTCGGCAAAGCCAAACTGGTTGACCGCTGCCACGGAGTCCCCCCCTCCTACCAGTGAAAACGCACCTTTTCCTGTGGCGGCAGCCACGGCTGTGGCAATGGATTTTGTGCCGTGTTGGAACTTCGCCATTTCGAACACGCCCATGGGGCCGTTCCAGAGCAGGGTTTTGGAACGCTTTATTACGTTACCAAACTCTTCGCACGCATAAGAACCAATATCAAGCCCCATCCAGCCATCAGGGATATTATTGGTAGGTGAGGTACTGGTTTCGGCTTCCGCGGAAAAACGGTCAGCAATCACCGAATCCGAAGGCAGGTGAATGTTTACACCCTTTGCCTCCGCTTTTTTCAGCAGTTCACTGGCGGTAGAAAGCCGGTCATCTTCGCAGAGCGATTTGCCGATAGTGCCGCCCATCGCTTTTATAAACGTATAAGCCATGCCGCCGCCGATGATGATATCGGTGGCTCTTTCCAACAGGTTTTCAATGATGAGGATTTTATCACTCACTTTAGCCCCCCCGATAATAGCGGTAAAGGGCTTGTCCGATTTGTGCATTACTTTTTCCGCACTGGCTACTTCCGCTTCCATCAGCAGGCCGAACATTCTTTTGTCTTTGGGAAAGAATTTTGCAATCACGGCCGTAGACGCATGCGCACGGTGGGCGGTGCCAAAAGCATCGTTTACATATACATCGCCGAGCTTGCTCAGCTTTTCCGCAAATGCTTCGTCACCTTTTTCTTCTTCTTTATAAAAACGAAGGTTTTCGAGCAACAGGATCTCGCCCGCTTTCAGCGCCCCGGCTTTTTGATATGCCTGCTCCCCGATGCAATCATCGGCAAACTGGACCGCAGCCCCGTTGAGCAAACCGCCCAGGTGTTTTACCAGCGGCTTCAGTGAATATTTATTTTCGGGACCACCCTTGGGCCGCCCGAGATGGCTCATGAGGATAACGCTGCCCCCGTCCTTTACGATCTTTTGAATCGTATTCACAGCAGCCCGCATCCGGGTATCGTCGGTTATTTCGAGTTTATCGTTCAACGGCACGTTAAAGTCAACGCGCACCAGCGCCTTGTGCCCTTTAAAATTAAAATCACTGAACTTGCTCATACTGTTTGCTTTTTTGACGGAGGTCTAAACAAAAAACTCCGATTTTCATCGGAGTTTTCAGGGTTATTTTTTGGAAATCAATTTCGCGAAGTAGTGTACCGTGCGTACGAGCTGGCTTACATAGCTCATTTCATTGTCGTACCAGCTTACGGTTCTTACCAGTTGAATGTCGCCGACCGTTTGAACTCTTGTTTGGGTGGCGTCGAAAATAGAACCGAAATGGCTGCCGATGATATCGCTGCTCACGATTTCGTCGGTGTTATAGGCAAAGCTTTCGTTGGAGGCATTCTTCATAGCGGCATTTACCTCTTCAACGGTTACTTTCTTACCCAAAACAGAGGTCAGCTCGGTGAGTGAGCCGGTGAGCGTAGGCACCCGCTGTGCGCTTCCATCCAGTTTGCCCTTCAGGCTTGGCAATACCAGGCCGATGGCCTTGGCGGCGCCGGTGCTGTTGGGAACAATATTGGCGGCGGCGGCCCTTGCACGGCGAAGATCGCCTTTGGGGTGCGGGGCATCCTGTGTATTCTGATCGTTGGTATAGGCGTGGATGGTGGTCATCAGCCCGTTTACGATGCCGTACGAATCTTCCAGGACCTTGGCCATAGGCGCCAGGCAATTGGTCGTACAGGAAGCGCAACTGATAATCGTTTCACTACCGTCCAGTATGCTATGGTTTACGTTGAAAACGATGGTTTTCAGGTCGCCAGTGGCGGGCGCTGAAATCACTACGCGCTTGGCGCCGGCGGCTAAATGGCTGGCGGCCTTCTCTTTATCGGTGAAGAAACCGGTACATTCCAGCACTACGTCTACATTATGGTCTTTCCAGGGAATTTCGGCCGGGTTTTTCTGGGCGTAAATCTTTACTTCATCCCCGTTTACTATAATAGAATTATCGGTCGATTTTACGTCTTCATCAAAGCGTCCCTGTGCGCTGTCATATTTCAGCAGGTGGGCCAGTACTTTGGGACTGGTTAAATCATTAATTGCCACTACATCAATACCTTCCATTTTAGAAATCTGGCGATATACCAACCGTCCTATACGTCCAAATCCATTGATAGCAACTTTAACTGAACTCATTTTTGATTCATTTATTGGTTAAAAACGAGTGTCGAAGGTACACATTTGACCGAAATTACCATCTTACGATTTTGTTGTGTTTCAACAAACCATGCAAAACAGTAAAAAACTTTTGGCGGAATTTCTTCTGGCAACTATCTTTGCCGTCCCTTAAAACGGCCCGTTCGTCTAAGGGTTAGGACACCACCCTTTCACGGTGGTGATACGAGTTCGAATCTCGTACGGGCTACAAAACATAAAAAGCTATCATAATGATAGCTTTTTTTATGCCTCCCCTCGTCCAATTAAGTAAGAATGAAAAAGTGGAGTCATGAGATAGAAAGATTTCAACCTTGTTCGATAAGTGGTCAGATTAAGCCTCAATTCAACAAATTTTCCTTTTGGGTGTATTGTTCCTGCCATCCCGGATTCATCTATGAATAGCGGTAATGATGACCTGATATTGTCAAATTCAAGAAGCCATTTGAAGGCCCGATCCAGGGCGGGAATGTTATGTGTACTTAAAGTATGTCCGTTTCTTTGAATGTAAGATGGAATTGTTAGCATTCTTTCACAAATTAGACTCTGTAATCTTAATAAAGAAGCTCCTAGTTCAATCGATTCCATAAATTCAGGTTTTTCAAGAAAAATCCGTTCAAAAAAAGATTGCAAAAAGCCCATATCAAGCGGTCCATCCAGCAAATGATCGTCGATAAGGAAACTTAGATATGCACTTGGGTCAGAAGAAAGTGTAACTGCCAAGGCCATTTCGGAGGGAAGGGCGAAAAAAGGCAAGTCCTCTGGAAGCCTGGGTAACCTTACTAGATATTCAGCAGCAAGATATTCCTGAAAGGATTTATGCGCAAATTCGAATGTATCATGATCTATTTGTGTGACCAATCCATTATGTACTTGAATTTCATTAATAGCACTTCTCATTTGATTGTATGGCAGCCCATACTTCTTATACATAATTAGATAACAATTCTCAAGATCGCTTGTAGAGAATTGATTTTTACGATATCGGGCGGATAGTTCGTAAGCCAAATGTTCGAGAAATTCTTTTTTTCTGTCTGCCGGAAAATTTTTAAATCTCGACTGTCTGAAGACTTGATTTTGATTGTTCCAACCTTCTATCAGCAAATAAACGATCTTTCTATAGATCGATCTGGACTTCTCTGGGATACGGCCCTCATCCTCATAGATAACGCACAAATGAGATAGGTTCAGCGGTCTGGTACCGGCGTCATAGACGGATGACGCCTTTAATTGTTGGATAAAATCTTCTGCCTTTGTTTCTTTTAACCAGCGAGATGCCAATAAAAGCATTTCGTGATCCTTCAATGGCGATAGTTCAAAACGTTGTACATTATCTATGTGAAACAGATCATCTCCCTTTCTGGTAGTTATTAAAAATCTTGTTTTAGTTGCAGCCAGGGATATTTCTTCCAGGTTTTTTAAAATCCGCATCTTTATGTATTCATCTGGTACCTCATCAAATCCGTCGAATAATAAGAAGGGATTCTTTTCATCTAAAATCTTCAATACCAGATGCTTTTTAAATGCATCTATTTCCATTTTTTGTTCAGCACTCAAAGGTACATTGCCTGACTTCGAAGAATCTACCGTGATGCCCAACGTATTTAAGATATATCCAAAAATAGGAATCTCTTTATTGCGAAGAACCTCATCTTCTCGAAGCCTGATCAGAAAAGGGAAAGTGATCTCCGGGCCCAGGAAGTTTTCATCTGTCAATAATTGTTGACAGATATACTTGATAGTTGTCGTTTTACCTGCTCCAGGTCCTCCAATCAAGACAATATTATTTTGGGAACGAAGGATCACGTTTTGAAGAACATCGGATGTTGTTCGTCGTATAGCTTTAGGGTTCTTTGGCAAAATACTTAACGGAATATAAAGGGACGAAAGCGATCTTGGTTGGGACAAATCCCGGAAAGATATTTCCGAAGAAAAGGTGTTCACCTTTTGTATATGTTGAATCAAGGCTTCTTCAGCATTATGCAGATTTACCTTGATGGTCTTTTGTACAGCACCTAATTTAATAGCCTGATGCATAGCATCTTTGGCAAACATTTTTATAATAGGAACAAACAATTCAAAGCCCATATTTTCTAAGATTGATTTGCTTCTGTAAAATAGCAAAAGATTGTATTTGTAGGAGGTGAAACAAGTCCAGACATACCTGGCATCTGGCTGGCCGTTTTTTGCAGCAGGATGTCCAGTTCGGTAATATCCGACAGTTCCAGCATAAATACACCGTCGTAATATTTTTCTACTTTCGAATCGGTCATTTCTTTTTGGGCATTTGGCACCCATAAGCTAAACTACCCTACCCATCGATATATTACCCTTATGTGTAAAGAAAAGGTGTTTTCACGGGGTAACACGGACCCTACCCTGAACAGAATAGGCCCAAATCTGCAAGAATCTAATTATTAAAAACATTATCTTCCAGCTTGCCAATCCGGATGAAAAAAGTGACCACCGATCCTGATTCAGAGCAATATGATGACTATTGCCCTTACCACCATAGCGACAAAGACATATCCCGTGGCCAGGGAATATTATAGATATAACCATTGCGTCATAACAAACAATCATTATGGTAGACAAAGAGAGAAGACAGAAACTTGCCCTCCACTTACGTCATTTGTCGGTAGGGTTAATTTCAAATGATGATTTTGAAGAGGCTGTAATGGGCGATGTGACATTTGGCTGGTTGCCAGAACAATATTACCGCTCTAAAGAAGTAAAATCTGATGATCCAATTATTCAGCCAATACTTGAACTGTGTTGGGGTTTATATGATGATACACGAAACCATAAGTTAACAAAATCCGATGCTTTAAGTGCTGAGGCGCTTAAAATAATTGCCCATTGTATTTTATTTATGCACTCCGATTTGGAATACGAGTGGCCCTATTTTGACACAAATAACCCTTTACTAAGATTTTCCCTTAAGGATTTAATTTATACAATTCTGACACTCGGACACCATTACCGTGATAAAAGAGAAGAACATTTAATGTCATATTATGAATGGCAAAAATCAGGTGACTATGATGTTTGGCCGTTCTTTCGTAAGACGGACTACGAGGACAAACTGAGAAGACAGCCATTCCTTGCTGGCCAACAAAAAGCTAATCCGTAATATCCGTTTGCTACAATTCACTAAGCAGTCCTTCAACCAGACGTTAACAATCAACCAGTTATTCGAATATTAACTTCGTAAAGCCGCCTCAATGCCCACCAGCCGGTCGGAAACACCCTTCACCAGGGCTACAAACGACAAGCCCCTTGTATATCAAGGGGCTTAATTATCCCCTGCCTCTTTCTAAGGTTTCATTCTGAAACCCTGGACCTTCAAAAAATTGTTCTTCGCAAAGCAGTGGGTTAATGAGGCCGGACCATCGATTCAACCCGTAGCACTTCCTTAAAATCCCGAAAGCAATGGCATAAACCAACAAAATAAATACACGCTCAATTTCGTTACACTTTACTAATGCAATAAGACACCATTCACAAGTTGTACGGGAGACCCCCGCTCTATAAACAACCCTCTTAAAAGCATGATTGCCAATTACTACGAAATTTTAGATATTACTCCTGACGCGGACGAACAGCAAATTAAAAAGGCTTACCGGCTGAATGCAGTCAAGTACCATCCTGATAAGAATTCCGGAGAAAATGAGTTCGTCCAGGAATTTATTAA
The DNA here is from genome assembly GCA_036500065.1 of Chitinophagaceae bacterium. Classification (GTDB taxonomy): domain Bacteria; phylum Bacteroidota; class Bacteroidia; order Chitinophagales; family Chitinophagaceae; genus JACMLD01. Next base: position 6,466 of record DASYCT010000486.1, read on the forward strand.
AATACAGGAGGCTTACGATACACTTAATAATGCAGAGAAAAGAAAAAAATATGATATAGAATGGAATACATTTTTTGGGGTGAATCAACCACACACTTCCCATAGTGCACAACAAGACAAAGACCGCCGGCAAAAAGATTCTCATCAATCATTTTATTCCGGCTATAACAGGTATAACGATGACACACCCCAGGTTTATCCAACAGTAACGCCCTGGAATGAGCCGATAACACGGATGATATTTTTTGCACTTCCCCAAAAAATAGGAACGCTTATCGGGGGATATTCAACCTATCGCGAAGGACACAAAAAGTTGTCATTTTTTAAATTCATAGCGCACGTCCTGAAGAGTTCTCTTACAGCCGCTATTATTATTGGGGCTATAATGGGAATACTTTATTTGGTGTGGACGAGCAATCATGTTAATACACCGGGACAGAAAGCGCTTATTGGATTCAGCATATTCTACGGAATTGCGCTTATTATCATATTTGCAGCAGATAGCAATCTACATAAGTTTAAACAGCTCAACTACTATATAGGCATTAACGGGTTTGCTTATTTCATGTCGGAAGGAACAAAAGATAATATTATTGAAAAATTCGAATTGAATTTTAAATCTGTCACTCACCTTTTTACCAGTGAAGTACGGAAATACAAAGGCCTCCAGTATAAGGAAACAGCATTTAGTTTCGTATGGTTCAATAATAATAGAAAAGAAATCCTGTTTAAAACAGGAGATAGCCACAGGCAAAAAGAAGGGGACCCTCCTAAACAGGCAGAACCGTATTATTGGATGAACAGGATGGCTGAAAAAAGTTGGACTATCTATTTATTGGATAATCTTGAAAGGGAGTTATCCGAAAAAGGATATATTCAGTTCGATATCGATCTGGATGGCAGTATCAGCCCTTTTGTCCGGCTTGCAGTTGGTAAAATAACGATGCTGAATAATACTTATACTACTTATAACCTGTCGGATATCAAAAAAGTGTACCTGAAAAAAGGGAATTTATATTTCGAACATATCAACTACAGTAAAAGATTCATATTTTTCGAACGTGGGGAAAAGGATTTTATACCCCTTAGCCTCCTCGGCAATAAGCAGTTTTTTATGAAATCGCTCGAAATATTATTGGGATATAGTTTTGCCCAAAATATTACCTAACGCTTTACACCAGTGCTGCGGCAATACCATAATCAATAACAAAGGCGTCCTCCCGGACGCCTTTGTTATTGACTGAATTTCATAAAAACGAGCTGAATCAAGCAGCCTCTATGGTACATAGGTAAAGTCGAGATAGCCATTACCCTCATGGAAACCGTCCATTTTTGAAAAACCGGTACCCCACTCAACTTCCATGTCAGTGGAGCCGGTAATATTGCCCACATAATAGGAGCCTGTATAGGTCCTCGTGGTGCCATACGGTATGGTGCCGACTGTCCATCTGTCATCAACGCTCGCTACGATGTAATCATTTGCATAATCTCCATGCGTGTAGTCAAACAGGAAAACCGACGAAAATAATTCAGCGTTTGTCATTTGGCTCATTTCGGAAAAAGCGGGAAAGTGCACGGTAAGCTCAAAATAAACGGAATCATTGGCATAGTACGCAGTGGCGGGATCGTTGTACACGGATGAAGGGTCTTCATAGAAGCTTACATTCGTAAGACTTTGTGCCCTGGCAGCAGAAATCATGGTGGCTGCAAAAAATGCAGTCAATGACAATAATTTTTTCATGGCTAAAAATGGTTAATGGTTAATTGCCTACTCTTTTAGGAGATTTTCGGCTTCTTCTCATAGACAAGTAGCTTAAATTAGTGGAATTTTCCGCAACAACCGACCTGCCCTATCCTGTAATGAATAACCGAAAACAATAATATATTCTCTTTTACGAAACCTACCTTTGTTGCTTCGTATAAAATCTTAATTAACAAATATGAGATACCATTTTAAAAAGCTCTTTTACCTGCTGCTGCTCACGGGCGCCTGTGGCATTGCTCCCGCTCAGCAGTTGCGCGTGGTGATTGCCGGTTTAAGCCATGACCACGTACACGGCATCTTAAAACAGTTCAACGATGGTAAAATCAATGTGGTCGGCATCGCCGAGCCGGATAAACAACTGCAGTTGAAATACAGTAAACTGTATCATTTGCCCGATTCGCTTTTTGGAGATGATTTAAAAAAAATACTGCTTACAAAAAAGCCGGATGCCGTATTGGGCTATAACCCCGTAGGGGAACACGTAGCCATTGTCCGCGTGTGCGCACCGCTCGGCATACCCGTCATGGTGGAAAAACCGTTGGCGGCCACTTTGTCGCAGGCAAAAGAAATGGAAACGCTGGCAAAACAATATCATATTAAACTGCTCACCAATTATGAAACCACCTGGTATCCTTCTTACCATGATGTTTATACTACCATTAAGAGCGATAGCATCGGGCAAATCAAAAAAATAGTGGTGCACGACGGCCACCAGGGTCCACGCGAGATTGGCTGCAGCGAGGCTTTTTTGAGCTGGTTGACGGACCCCGTATTAAACGGCGCAGGTGCGCTCAATGATTTCGGGTGCTATGGCGCAGACCTGATGACCTGGTTAATGGACGGCGCCCGGCCCATCGCAGTAACGGCTGTCACAAGACATTATAAACCCGGTATCTACCCCAAAGTGGATGATGATGCAACTATCCTGGTTGAATATACCGGCGCTACCGGTCTTATCGAAGCGTCGTGGAACTGGCCTTTTTCCATAAAAGACATGGAGGTGTTTGGCCAGACGGGTTACCTGCATGCACTCGACAATAGCAATATCGTCAGCCGTATGCGGGAAAACATCCGTGGGGCGAAAATTGCGAAGCCGTTGGAAGCGCCGATCGGCGATGCCACCAGTTATTTATCGGCTGTACTCAAACAGCAGTTGCCGGGAGATAATGATCTTTCGTCGTTGTCTTACAATATGATTGTAATGGAAATACTGGACGCTGCAAAAAGATCTGCGCTGGAAGGAAAAAGAATTGTCTTATAATTGATAATTTTATGTCTTATCAATCTTAAAGGATGAGTACAACCATTAAAATCAAACGCGTCTACGAGCAACCCGAAAAGACAGATGGGTACCGGGTTTTGGTAGACAGGCTTTGGCCCCGCGGCATGACAAAGGAAAAAGCGGCCATTGAAGATTGGGAAAAAGAGCTGGCCCCGAGCCCGGAACTAAGAACCTGGTTTGGTCATAAACCCGAACTGTGGCAGGAGTTCCAGGAGCGGTACAAAGCAGAGTTGAAAAAGAATGAATACATTGATTCGTTTGTTAAAAAGCATAAAACATCCAAACTCCTGACACTGCTCTACGCCGGCAAAGATGAGGATCATACACATGCCGTACTGTTGAAAAAGCATTTAGAACATTTGTTTACCAAATGAGCCGGTCCTTATATAGTTAACTCATTTGAGGTCTATAGCCCGCGCGAAAGGCATTCACCGTTGACCTGGGTGTCAGAACGGTTAATTTTCCGGCGGCGAGTAAGGATATCGCCTTCCCATAACCAAACGGAGTCCATAAAAATGCTACATTTTCGAGGACTAAATACGGATTCTCATCCAACAGAACAAACGAACCGTTTGGGACAGCACGGGCATCTTCTTCAAAAGTTACTTTTGATCGATCCCGGTTTATTCTTTCTTTATGCAGGATTTTATCTATCTCCCGGATAGAGGTCTTTTCATTAAAGTTATACCCGGGATTGCCTTTCAGCCACGCCAGTTTAAATCGAACGGCATCCTCTCTCCGGCATTCAAAACAAGGTCTGTGGCCTGCGGCAAACGAAGTGGCTTCGTCGAGGAAAAAAAGTTCTGTCCATCTGTCCGGGGCCATTATCGGTCTTCTCTTTCCCTTAAATTCCAACCTGCAGGTGATCCATGCATCCAGTTTAAAAGGACGGATAATCTCCCGGTTGTGATCGTGAATAACCCCGCGGTTGCCCATCCAGAGGCCACGCGCTTTGGTAGTTATTAAATTGCCTGACGGATCGACGCGATTTTGTAACATGATAAGGCTCCCCGTTTAATGGGGATAGGCAAATTTACTGATTTCCTTTCGCTGCTCTTTTCGCTTCCAGCCACCCACTGTACAACAGGTTTCTATCCAGCACGGGTTTGGGAAAGAAAAGACTGGCCACATAGCCTACCCCGATTACGATGAGATGGCTGTACACGCCAAGCATGAGCTTATGCTGTTTGAAATTATAACGCCCCAGGTCGAGTAGTAATGATTTGTTTGCACCAAGCCCGATTTTAGTGGATGTAAGAAAGGCCCAGGCAGTAAACAGGATACATACGACAATGCCGATGGTAACACCCTGCTGGTTGGCCCGGGCGCTGAAAAGACCCAGCAGGAAAATCCCGACGATACCGCCCGAAAAAATGGCATAGAGCGTGAACACAATGCCCAGCACTCCTTCATCGCCTGCATTGATATACAGCATGGCGATAAGCACTGCGACAATACCGGCCACCACCAATATGATCTTCCCGGCCCTGAGGTATTGCTTATCTGTTTTCCCCGGCCGCAGTCGTTTGTAATAGTCCTCCACCCCTACTGCCGCCAGTGAGTTGAGATCAGCGCTCAGGCTACAGATGGCTGCCGAGATCATAGCGGCAAGAATAAAACCGATTACGCCCGTGGGTAGCCGCGTCATGATGAAATACGGGAATACGGCATCCGCCCGTATATGCGGCGGTAGCGGATTTTGTTTGTAGAATACAAACAAGGCCGTACCAATAAACATAAAAAGCATCCACACCGGCACGATAAGCGATATACCGAGCAGTGAAGCCCGTATAGCGGCCTTATCGGTCTTTGCGGTGAGGTAGCGTTGTACCACCGTTTGATCGGTACAATATTTCTGCACGGCATAAAAAATACCGTTAATGGCCATTACGAAAAAGGTAAGTTTGGTAAAATCGGCGCTGTAAGGACCAAAACCGGTATGGCCATTGGCCTTTGCCACCTGCCATACTTCGGCAGGACCGCCATTGGCGGAGAAAAGCAATACACAAAGACAGGTGATGCCGCTGGCAAACAGGAGAAAGCCCTGGAATACATCCAGCCATATCACGGCCTCGATGCCCCCCATGAGATTGATGGCAATGATGATAAAACCTAAAATGACTACCATGATCACCGTATTGCCGCCAATCATATTGCCTAGCGCCAGCGATAGCAGGAAGAAGATAGTGCCCATAGCCGAGAACTGCCGCAATACAAAGGCAAAGGAGCTGTAATAGCGGGCAAAGCTGCCAAAGCGTTTTTCAAAATACTCGTAGGTACTCAGGCCAATCACCTTGCGGTACAGCGGCACGATAAACCATATCATGCCCACCAATACCAACGGCACCATCAATCCCTGCACCAGCAATATCCAGTTGGAAGAAAAACCTTCGCCGGGATAAGCGAGAAAGGTAACACTGCTTATCAGGGTGGAAAGCAGCGATATGCCAATGGCCCAGGTAGGTATTTTGCCTTTGGCGGTAAAATAAGATTGGGTGCTGCGCTGGTTTTTGGAAAACCGGTAGCCGAAATACAGTGTCGCCGAGAGAAATGCGATGATGATGGCAATGTCCAGTCCCTGCAATGTATGGTTCATGTAGCAATATTATGGTGATCGTTACCGGCCGTGTTGAAATCCCCGGCTGCGGCCGGCCAGTCATAGCTACCGGGTTTGACGGTGATGTACAATCGTTCGTTGCCCTGTACCTTCATCCGTATCACTCCCGGGGCCATTTCTTCCACCGGTATAAAACCGGTAAAGCCTGTTTGCTGTAATACCGCGTAGGCCGTTGAACCGCCTTCGATAAAAAGTTCGCGGATATTAACCCCCTCCAGCACCACGCGCACTGCATTAGCCATCCGTTGGCGCAGAATGGACGCATGCACAAGGGACTGACCCACATCGGCAGGGCGGATCGCGATAATGGCTTTTTTGTTTGTCCTTATCATCGTTATCACCTCCTTGCACCATGCGTCGTAAAAAATCTTGTCCTTATTTTCGATAGTAGCCATTTCTTCCGGCATATAGCTTACCGGTCCGCCTGCATCGCTTATCTTTTTTATCCTGTCACGGCTTTTGTGAAAGCTGGTGCCACAGACAAAAAGGGTCGGCTGGCCGGGTACAAGTATATCTAAGGCAGTTTTGCCCGAACCTTTTAATTGCAGTGTATCGAGAACAGCCGTGAAAAAGCCCGATGCGCCTGCAAGAAAAACCTGGTTGTCAACATCTGTGGCCCAGGCTTTCAAATCAGCTGCGTCTTTCACTTCTCCTACTATGATGCCTTCTGTGGGAAGGGCTTCATTGTTTTTTTTCACCTTTACGCTACTGTCCTTTGTTCTCAACATATCACGGGCATCGGAACTGCTGATGGGAAATTCGGGATCGGAGGAAAAACTGCTTTGATGTATGGGTTGACCGTTTAAAAGATAGATGCCGTCGACAATCGTTCTCCCCAAGGCTGGATTGGCGGCTACCAACAAGGCTTTATTAAGACCAAGTGTCTTTAGTTGTGCTGTAATCTCGGCGATAATATGTCCGCGTAAAACAGAATCGGTCTTTTTATAAATCAGTTTAGGCTTTAACTGCAGCAGCGCGTTGGTGATGGTTTCCATTTCCTTCACGGCCGTGGCTTCGTCGGTTGATCTTGTATCGGCAGCAATGATCAGCAAATCCGCTTTTGCAGCAGGATTAACAGCAGTATTGATTTCCACCGAAAGCCCATAGCGCAGGCCAATACCTCCCAATTCAGCAGCGCCCGTAAAATCATCGGCAATTACAGCTATCATAGTAAGCGCTTATTTTTTAGCAGTCCTGCTTTTACTTAACTGAACGGCGGCTTCAATGGCAAGCACCATCGCGTCGGGACTGGCGATTCCCTTACCCGCAATTTCAAAAGCGGTACCGTGGTCTACCGAAGTACGGATAATGGGGAGTCCCATCGTTATATTCACCCCTTTCACACTGTCCATTTGCTTTTTTTCATTGTTCCATTTAAACCCCGCCAGTTTAAAAGGGATATGTCCCTGGTCGTGGTACATCGCTACCACCCCGCCATAATAACCGGTGGCGGCTTTGGCAAACATCGTATCCGGCGGCACAGGCCCTTCTACATCATAGCCCAAACGTTTTGCTTCCGTTACAGCCGGCAATATTTCCTGGTCGTCCTCCGTACCAAACAGGCCCGAATCACCGGCATGGGGATTAAGACCAGCCACGCCTATTTTGAGGTTTTGCACGCCCAGTTGCTTTAACCCGTTTTGCAGCAATTCAATAACTGCCAGCACCCGTTCTTTTTTCACCAGGTCACAGGCCTGCCGGAGCGATACATGTGTCGACACATGTATCACCCGCATATTGTCTTCCACCAGCAGCATCCCGTATTTAGCGGTATTGGTGTAATGCGCATATATTTCCGTGTGCCCGGCGAAATGATGCCCTGCTTCATTGATGGATTTTTTATTGATAGGGCCGGTCACGGTAGCATCAACTTCCCCGGCCAGCGCCAGCTCAATTACTTTTTTCACCGCTTCAAAAGAAGCATTCCCCGCCATGGCCGATATTTCACCAAACAACAATTTACCCGTGTCCACATTGTGAAGGTCCAGCACGTCCAGTTCGCCGAAATTGAATGTTGCTTCTTTTACACGACTGATGGTATGCACTGTCGCGGGCAATTGGAGCTTGCGAATGATATTATTAAAAACGGCCGCATCTCCTACTACAAGGGGACGGCAAATGCTATGTATGTCTTTATTCAGCAATGCCTTCACAGCTATTTCCGGTCCTATACTCGCCGGGTCGCCCATCGTAATCCCTATAATTGGTGTTGTCATCTAGTTGTTTTTAAAATACCTGGGGTGTTGTTTGATCGCCTGTTCTGTTTCCAGCAACACTTTTGCTTCTTCCGCGGCAGTCAACCGCGTAAGCGGGGGCATCAGGTAGGGATCGCAAAGACCGGTTCGCTGCATAATGATTTTTAAGGTAGCCAGCGATGAATTTAACAGGCGACCTGACTGGTACAGGTTTCCTAACTGGTCGGATATTACCTGTAATTCGAGTGCCTTTTTGTTATCACCCGCCTCTGCTGCGGTATAAATGTCGCGGTAAATGCCAGGGCTGAAATTACCCGTGCTTGGCACGACCCCGTCACCACCATTTATCAGCGCATCGGCCGATTTGGCTGCCCATCCTAAAAAATGGCTGAAATCTTCTCGGTTAGCCCATAGCGCGAGAGAAGCTTTCAATCGTTCTTCTCCCCGTTCCGAATCCTTTGTCCCCACGATATTCGGGTGGGTGCTCAGGCTGTCGATCACTTCCAGCGGCACAGACATGTGGGTAGTAGTAGGTATATTATAAATAATCAGGGGGCCGGGAATGCTGTCTGCCAGTTGCCCGAAGTATGTTTTCATTTGATCGGGAGTCAATGCGTAATAGGTAGGTACGGTCGCCACTACTACATCTACTCCTTCATCAAAACAATGTTTTGCCATTTCCACTGTTTCGGACAGGCAGTTGGAAGATACGCCGGCATACAATGTTTCGCCTGCCGCCTTCAGCCGGGCGGCCAGGCGTATATAATGATGTTTCACTGCCGTGGAAAGGGAAGCGGCTTCGCCGGTGGTGCCCAATATGAATGGCATGGCCTCATAGCTGCGAAACCAGTCAAACATCGTTTCTACGGCATGTTCATCCAGCGTGTGATTGGCAGTAAGCGGCGTAACAGCCGGTATGACTACTCCCTGGTACTTTTTTTTCTTCTTCATAATTAATAAGCTGCTTTATAAATGGTGATAGCATCTGCTTCTGTTACGGTTCTCGGGTTGTTCTTCAACAACCGTGTTATTTTCATAGCCGCTGCCGCCATCTCCGGGATGGCAGTCGCGGGAACACCCACCTCGCTTAGTTTGGAAGGGATGCCGCATTCCCGCGTGATCGATTTTATCTTTTCAACGCCTTTGGCGGCAGTCGCTTCATCACTGTTCTGTCGCTCGCAACCCAATGCCAGGGCTACTTCTGCATAACGCTTCGGGGCAGCCGGAATATTAAATTCCATTACATAAGGCAGCAACAGCGCATTTGACAATCCATGCGCCAGGTGAAAGCTGCTGCCGAGTGGGTAGGAAAGCGCATGCACTGCCGCCGTATTAACAGGCCCGAGGCAGAACCCACCCAACAGGCTACCCATCGCAACCTGTGTCCTTGCTTCTTCGTCTTCCCCGTTCTTGACCGCCTGCACCAGGCTGGCCGCAATAAGGCGCATGCCCTCGAAAGCATACATATCTATAAAAGTATGTGCAAATTTATTGGTATAGGCTTCCAGGCAATGTGTAAGCGCATCAAGACCCGTCGCCGCCGTTATCGAGGACGGCACGCTCATCGTTAACAAGGGATCAACGTACACGATATCCGGCACCAGGAAAGGGCTGATGATGCCTTTCTTCTGCCCGTCGGTATTGTCTACTAAAATGGCATTCGGCGATACTTCACTGCCTGTTCCCGAAGTGGCGGGCATGCAGATGAGTTTTTTGCGTCGCCCTTTCAGTAAACCGATGCCGGTATATTCTTCCGGTTTCTGATCATTCTCCAGCTGCGCCGCCACCAGCTTGGCTATGTCCAACACGCTTCCGCCGCCTATTCCCAATACCACACCGGGATTAAAAGGCGCCACCTGCTCCATGAGTTTTTTAAAATCATCAAAGGAAGGCTCCTGCACAATGCTGGTATCGATGTGGACCGTTACATGCTGGCTTTCCAGTTTTTCTATCAATCCTTTTAGCCTGGGAAGCAGGGGTGAGATGGTGATGATCAGTATTTTTGACTGCTTTAGTTGCAGGACTTCTTCTGCCATTTGTTCCAGCAGGCCTTTACCAAAGACCAGCCTGCCGGGAAAGTGAATGTTTAATTGCGGGTTATTGTTCATGGATGCTATATCTTTTTATACGACTTTTAAATGGCCGGTTTTATTAGCTGCCTGTTTATCTTCTCCCTCCACCGGTCTGCGCCTCCAGTAATTCGCCAGTATGGAACCGGAAATATTCATCCAGGGACTGAATACCGCCGCAGCAAGACCTACCGTTCCCAATTTGCCCATACCGCCCGCCAGCCCGGATGCCATACCACCGTTTTGCAATCCCACTTCAAATGCAATCGTGCGGGCGGAGTTTTTTTCTATCCTGCAAAGACGACTTAGCCAGTAGCCAAAGAAATAACCCGCTGCATTATGAAACACCGAAGCCAGGAATAATAAGAGACCCACATGCAACAGGTTCTCACGACCCGCCGCCGTAGTTACCGTAGTGAAATATACGATACCAAACATGGACACATAAGGCATCATCGTATCCAGCCGGGAATACCGTGTCGCCAGCCAATGATAACAAAGCCCTGCCAGCACCGCGCCCGCAAAAAAGCCTGCCATCTCAGCCGATTGCAAGGCAGGTACGGATAGATGAGCGACAAGCCAGTGCCAGTATCCCAGGGGCAACGCTATCAGCCAGGCCGCACAAACCACTGCCATTATCCTTGTGTTCCGCCTGCCTGTGGACGAAGCCCTTTTGAGATAATCATGCAAAAGCGCCGCGCCAATCGGGACAATGACTATTTTGATGATGTCCATCATCATATCGATAAACCGGATCTTGATAAGCGTGCCGGCGAGTAATTTCATTAACAGGGGAGTAAGAAAAGGCGCCGCCAGTGTTGCCATAGCCGTGATCGTGACCGATAAAACAAGATTGGCCCGGGCGATATATACCATCACGTTGGAAGCAAGCCCGCTCGAACAGGAGCCAATCAAAATGATACCGGCAGCAATCTCTGCATCGAAATGAAAAACCTTTGTCAGCAACAGTCCTGTCAGCGGCATGATAGAGAAATGACAAACCAGCCCGATTAAAACCCCACGGCCCGTGGTCGCGCTGCCGAGTCCTGCAAAATCGCGCAGGCTCATTTGAATGCCCATACCAAACATGACCAGTTGAACGACCAGTAGTATCAGCCATTTGTTGCGCAAATCAAAATTGCCCCAATGGGTAAAAGCGGCAGGATAGACCATACCGGCCACCACTGCTGTAATGATCCACGCCGTGTACTGGTACCCTTTTAAGGCAGGAACAGCTCCTATCCCAATCGCAAGAAAGGCAGAAAGCCCAAGCGCCGCGGGTTGCCATAGATCGCCCTGCCTGCTTATAATACCAACAAGCAGTACTATAAAAGCAGGCACGGCAAGCCAAAGACAAATTTTGCGGGCTGTTTGCATAGGCCGTTTATAATATTGAAGCAAGATGTTTTATCGCCACCGGGGGACTTGCGAGAATGGGCACGCGTTTGTCTGCTTCGCTCAATCCCTCCACGACGCGGGCCATGGAAGCCTGCGCCAATACGATTACATCCACCCGTGCAGACAAATCCTTTAATGCTTTTGCCACCATGCTGTCGTGCAAAGCGGCATTGCCGCCCATCAATGCATCAAAGGCTCCTTCGCAAAGTGTCGCTACCACCTCGATCTCTTTTCCCGCAAGGACCGCTCTTCTTTTTACGAGATCCCTGGTCGGTTGCAAGGTGGTAGGCAGCGTAGCCACCACGCCTATTCTCCTGCCCGTTTGTATGGCCAGGTCGGCCATGGGCTGATCAACCCGTAACACGGGCACTTTTGTCAAAGCGGCAGAGGCTTCAACGGCAGCACCGATGGAAGAGCAGGTCACCAATATATAATCCGCTCCCGCCTGTTCCGCCGAACCCACATAGTTGACCACCCGCCTTGCCGTTGCTGCCGTCAGTTCACCCTTCCCTATCACATCCTTGATAAGACTATCGTCAACAATGTTAAACACATTGATGCCCGGCAGCAACTGGCTGCACAATTGCTGAAATACCGGCACCAGTGTAGCCGACGTGTGGATCAATCCCAATGTTTTTGCTTTCATATACTATCCTTTTACATTTTCATATTTCCCTAGCTCTTTCAAAATAATCTTCGCTCCCCACCTGTCCTCCTTTCAAATTAATTTCTATCCCGTCTGCCGGTGAACCGGGCGCATAAGCCCTGCACAGCGGCGCACCCGGCCACAAGGGGGCGATCATTTCCACCGCTTCGATACCCAGCGCCCTCGCTGCATAGCTGGAAGTATCTCCACCCGCTATTACCACCCGTTTTAAAGCAACCTGCGCCGCCACTTCTCTTACAATAAGACCGAGCATCGTACCGAATACTTCCGCCGTGGCGGCCTGCATCCTGTCTTTTATGCCCTTTGCCTGTTCATCGCTGTCAGCTCCTGTATGTATTATCACACTGTCTCCCTGTTGTAACAGGGCGATAGCCGATGCTACATATTTCTCCCGCAGGCCGGCAGTGCCGCCATTAACGGCAATCGATTTCGTGTCGAGCTGTATCTCTTTAAATCCCTGTGATACCGCCCGGGCAACCTGTCCGGCGGTAACCGGTGAACGGCTACCGGATACGACCAGTAAGGACGACGCCTTTCCGGGTCGCGCCCAGTTGGGTGCTCCCCCGAGCCGGCCCTGCTTTATCCACCAGGCCCCCAATGCCATTTCGATACCCGATGAACCAACCGAAAAAAGGGAATGCCCCTTGCCGGTATATCCATCTATCAACTCTCCGATGACGGTCATTTGTTCTTCGTAAAGCGCGTCCATCAATACTACTTCCGCGCCTTCTCCGGTTATTGCCTGCACTATTTTCTTTGCTCCCGTTGCATCGGCAAGCGAAAGAATATCCAGCAGGCCCATCCTCTTTTTTGTTTGCCGTGAAAGATGTAACCGCAAATCACTTTCATCGGAAGGCGTGACGGGATGCCTGCTCATGGACGGGTGACGGTCCAGGCGATAGATAGCGCCGCTGCTCCCGATGCCCATGCGGGCAAACAGGTTTCCAAAAACACAATAACGACCCAGCGCAGGTGCACCTCCGAGTACGGGCACAAAGGCAGCAGGAAATAGTTCTGCGCCTATATCAATTGCTTTCCCGATGCTGCCCGTGTGCGGGGCAGCATCAAAGGTGGAGCAGACTTTATAATGAATATGAGGGATGCCCAATGCACGCAGGGCGGTAAAAGCCGGTCTTAATTCTTTCTCCATATTTTCCGGCGACATCGATCGGCTCGTGCCTGCTACTCCTATCGCCTGCAATCCCGGGTAGCGTGCCAATTGTTCCTCTCCCGGTGGCTTCATAAACAGGACTGTTTTTGCGCCGGCGTTGCTGAGAAATTCCAGTGCATCGGTGGAACCGGTGAAATCGTCCCCGTAAAACGCCAGTAACAGATCGTTTTGTTTTGCCATTATTTATCACCGAATTTTTCAACCGATTTTGCAAATGCAGGATATTTCTCCGCGGCTTCCTCTACGGACAACCCCGCCACAGCCGCCTGCCATGCCTGTTGCAATGCCACTACACCCTCTCCCGGGCCGCCGGGATGAGCCATAATACCGCCCCCGGCCATATAGAGTAAATCAACGGTCTTCGTTCTCCGGTAGGTTTCCGGCGCCTGCCCACCCCATTGACCGGAAGAAACAACGGGCAATATGGAATAACCGCCCAGCAGGGGAGCCCGGCAGGCTTCTATTGATCGCACCACCGAATCATCCGTTTCCCAGAATTTATTCTGGATACCGTTCACATGGATCTGATCAACACCGGCAAGGCGCCATAATTTCTGGTAAGCAGCAAATTCAATCCCGAGCAAAGGATGCCTGTTCAGCATTCCCCATCCGTTGCGATGGCCGTGAATGGCCAGTTGTTTTTGATCGCATATTTTCTTTACCCCCGCCATGCCGACACTGTTCAAACTAATCATCGCACAAGTGCCCCCGGCAGCGATTATTTTTTCATAATGCCGCAGCATGTTGTCCGTCTCATCGCTGATGTTGAAGGCATACATGACCTTTTTGCCTGTTTTACCGGCGTGTTCATTTATCACCCGCATCACGGCATCCACTCTTTCCTCAAAAGGCGAATTGGCGGAAGAGGACAACAGTTCATCGTCTTTTATAAAATCGATGCCTGCTTCCGCCAGTGTTTTCACCAGCCCTGCCGTCTGTTGAGGTGTCAGCCCGATGCTTGGTTTTATAATAGTACCGATAAGCGGCCGCTCATATACACCGGTGAGCCTGCGGCAGCCTTCGACGCCAAATGCGGGACCTGTAAAATAGCCGGCATAAGAAGCCGGCAATTCAATGTCCATTAATTTCAGACCGGTAAACTGTGAGAGCTCATAAAGATTGCCCTGCAGGGTGGAGATGAGCACGGGCAGGTTGTAGCCAAAATTCTCTACCGACCAGGACACTTTAATCATTGCCCGGTGATAAAGTCCCCTCGCCGCCATTCCCGGGATGCCGGGTTCTTTAACCGTTTCAAGGGGGGTAATTGATTCCACCCGCGCAGCAAACCGTTGTTTTAGTTCATCCGTTTCGCCGGGCACCTGTACAAATGTCCCCGAGGATTGTTCCCCTGCCAGTACGGCAGCCGCTTTTTCAACGGGCAGCGGTGTCTCTATGTAATAACTGGCTGTAATTCTTTGCATAATACGTTTGACTATGATTATTCATCATAAAAGCCTTTATACTCTATAAATGTCAAACGAAAGGTGGATAGAAAGGCAGGCAAATTACAAAAAAATACCCGAATCGGGCTATAGCTTTATCATGACGCTTCCCACGATAAAATCGTGCATGGCCAGCCTTTGGGAGTTGGTATTGATGGTAACAGATAGTTCCCGATCAGTCAAGAACGAACTTATACCCGATCGAAAGGGCGATCGGTATCAGGTTATTCTTAAAATCAATCCCCTGGCTGTTTCGCAGGTAATCGATGTAATTCTGTACATCCGGTGATCGGAAGGGAACAAGTAGCGCAAGCGATAAATAACCTTTTCGGGATCTGTTGGCCCAGATGTCGACACCCGCACCTATGGAAGGTCCGTAATATAGTTTATTAAACCCCTGTTCATTGACCACGACTACGGCAGCATTGTATCCGTACATTGCCACAAAGTAAGGAGAAGCCTGCCCGTGGTCAGGCAGTATGCGGGCTTTGACGCCAACGTTATAACCAAAACCGGCCAGTGCATATCCGCCGGAGGCAAACAAGCCGATATTTTTCTGCGGGTAAACAGTCAGGTTACCGCCAAATCCCCCGTAATCGAGCCCGAATCCGAAACCCAGGCTAACCTGGTCGTAGGAATTGGACTCAATTGAATGGTTGGAGTGGTACTGGGCATCTGATACCAGCACAATCAATAAAAAGAAAGGCAGAAGCAAAAGTGAAGATTTGTTCATATCGGTTAGGTTTAAGGATAAAATACTATATAGTGAATTACACTACTATGTAAATGGGGGTATGCTGCTTAAAGATAAGCAGCATACCCGTTATATACAATAGCTGTTTGCTAAAAAGTTGTGAAATTGGTGAACGTAATGGGAACAGCCCTGGAACTTATTCTATAGGTTTAGGGCAGTCCGGTTTCAAAATGCTGTTCGGGTATTTCCACGATGCCAAAGCCCTTCTTCAGCAGCCGCTGCTGAAAAGCCTGTTGCACAGCGTATTCGCCATGCACCAGGAACAAGCGCTTTACCTGCTTTGCGTCCTGGCAGGCGAGAAACTGGCTCAGGTCCTCGTAGTCGCCATGCGCGCTCATGCTGCGTATGGACCCGATTTCGGCATGTACTTCATGAGGCATACCATATATGGATACCTCCTTTGCACCGGCCAGCAACCTGCCGCCCAGCGAGTGCGGCTCACAATAACCGGTAAACAGAATTGTGTTCCGGCTGTTTTCGATGTTGTTGCTGATATGGTGCTTTACACGCCCCGCATCGGCCATACCGCTGGCGGAGATGATCACACAGGGGTTATTGGTGAAATTGAGGCTTTTCGATTCATCCACCGTTTTGATGTACTTCAACCCGGTAAAATCAAACGGGTTCTTGTCCGTCTCCATGATCTTCTGGATGTTCTTGTTGAAGTATTGGGGGAAACGCTCGACCACCGCCGTTGCTTCCACGCTCAGCGGGCTATCCACATAATAGGGTATCGCCGGCAACCGCTTTTCGTTTTCCAACTGGTTGAGTGCAAAGAGCAATTCCTGTGTACGCCCCACGCTGAAAGCGGGCATGATCAGCTTGCCTTTTTTCTGCAGGCAGGCTTTGGTGATCCATTGCAGCAATAATTCGGGTGTAGTGGTATTCTTATCATGCAGGCTATTGCCGTAGGTGGATTCAATAAGTATATAATCGGCCTGTGAAAATACTTCCGGTGATTTAAGAATTACATCCCCGTATCTCCCCACATCTCCACTGAAAGTAATGCGGGTGGGTTTACCGTTTTCGGCTATCCGTAAATGAACGGCCGCGCTGCCGATAATATGACCGGCATCGGTGAACTGGACTTCCACGCTCTCATCGATACGGAACCATTCACCGTACTCCACCGTTTTAAAACGGTCGAAACAGGCTTTGGCATCCTCTGTGGTGTACAAAGGCTGGAGATAGGGCAATCCATCGGCAGCCCTTCTTTTGTTCGCGAATTTCACATCGTCTTCCTGTATCTCGCCCGAATCCAGCAGCAACACCATTGCCAGGTCCTTGGTCGCCGGCGTACAGTAGACCGGGCCGGCAAAACCGTCTTTTACGAGTTTTGGTATCAGACCGCAATGGTCGATATGTGCATGCGAAAGCACGAGGTAGTTTACTTCCGCGGGGACAAATCCCCAGTTGCGGTTAAGGGTATCGGTATCGCGTCCCATTCCCTGGAACATCCCGCAATCCAGTAAATACTTTTTCCCGTTCTTTAGGGTAACCAGGTGTTTGGAACCTGTAACCGTTCTGGCCGCGCCATGGAAAGCAATTTTCATCGTTGATGTTGGGTTAAATACAAAAATGAGGATTGAAGATAAGGAAGATGTTGCTATTGCCTTGTTTTTACCTTAAACGACCAGGTAATAAAAAATACCGCCACCGTTTCCCCTGCCGGGTCCTTTCCCGTCGAGCGGGCGGTGAACTCCTGTCCCTCGCCACTTGCAATGGCTTTTTCTATCGTGGCGTTCAACTGGTCGCCATCCGCACAGGTAAACACCGTCCTGCCCACTGCTTTTTTGTAGTATTCGGCTCCCAGTTTGGTGACCAGCATGGATACCGGTGGCTTCCGTTTGTGCAAATGCGCCATAGCCAGTGCGCCGGTGCTCATTTCGGCCGCCATGGCCAGGCAGGCGAAATAGGTAGAGCGAAAGGGATTCTGCGATAGCCACTTATAGGGTACCGTTACAGAGCAGGAATGCTCATCGAGGTCTTCCAGGCGCACGCCCGCCAGGAAGGCGCTGGGCAATTTCAAAAAAAGAAACATCCTGAATTTAACAGGATGCTTCATCATTCGTATGAATTCGTTTGCCGACGGCATAGGATTATTTTTATTGTTCCCGATCAAGAAATACACCCGGTCCCGGGTGAGGAATAGATACCCAAGTTAAGGAAACTACCTAAAAGTGGTATTCAATTCACCTGTTTACGATCAATTTTACCACATTGTAGTATTGTTTAAGGATAATTGGCACAGTTATTTTGCAGTTTTATATTCACAAAAACTTATTCTATGCCGACTGCAAGAAAGCAAGTAAAACGATCGCCTGTCCCTAAGAAAAAAACAATACCGAAGAAAACTGCTAAAAAGACGCCGTCAAAGCGTTCCAAAGCTGCCGCACCCGGGAAAACGGCCCGTAAGGCAATTGCGCCGTTCCCGCGACCCAAACATACCGTGTACATTGATTCTTCTTTCTTTTTTCCGCCCGACAGCACAGAAGGATATATCGATGATTCGCAGGCCGGCCGGTATACTACTACCCTGGATGGAATATTACAGGCTCCTGTGATGCTACCTGTTGGCGCTACCATGTCGGCCGTTACCCTGTATTATAAAAATACCAGCACCGAAGCGATGCCCGTCGCCTTTCTCAAAAAGAGCATCGACCATTATTGTTTTTCAGGAGAAGTAGAAGTATCGCTGGACAGTTGCCCTCCCGGCACTTCGTCGCCGGACAATTACCTTACTAAGGTCATCAACCATTTTGACAGTGCGGGGCTTATACTCAACAACTATCTTTATTTTATCCAATTGTACAGCACCGGGAAAATTGATGAAGCGCAATGGAGAACGGTCAGGGGCATGCGGATTGATTATACATATTAGGGAAGTAATTAATAATATTCTATAACACCTCTACGAGGTTGCGAAGTAGATCTTCCATTTCGTCGCGGCGGCGAATAAGATGCGCCTCCCCGTTCAGCACCATTACTTCAGCCGGTTTAAAACGGCTGTTGTAATTGGAGGCCATTTCAAACCCGTAAGCGCCGGCATTGTAAAATGCCAGCAGGTCGCCTTCCCTTACCTCGTGCAATGCGCGGTTTTCACCGAAGGTATCGGTCTCGCAGATATTGCCGGTAATGGTATAATTCTTTAAGGGGCCGCTTGTATTACTGATGTTTTCAATAACATGGTAAGAACCGTAGAACATGGGGCGGATAAGATGGTTCAACCCCGTATCGGTGCCCACAAACGCAGTAGAACCGGATTCTTTCAGCACGTTTACGCTGGTCACGAGATAGCCGGCCTCGCTTACCAGGAATTTACCCGGCTCAAACCATACCTGCAAATGACGCTGGTATTTCTTCTCAAAGGTTTCAAACTCTTCCGCTACTTTCTTGCCGAGGCGTTCAATATCGGTGCCGTGCTCGCCGGGCACATAGGGCACTTTAAACCCTCCGCCCAGGTCAAGAAATTCCAGTTCAGGAAATAATCCCGCTATCTCAAACAGCACTTCGATGCCTTTGGCAAATACTTCCACGTCTTTTATCTCGCTGCCCGTATGTATATGCAGGTCGCGTATGTGCAGGTTGGTTTCTTTTACGAGGTTTAACACCTGGTCGACCTGTTCCAGCGGAATGCCGAATTTACTATTGGAATGTCCCGTAGAGATTTTCAGGTTGCCGCCTGCCATGATATTGGGCCGGAGACGGATACCCACCGGGTAACTATGGCCGAATTTCTGCCCGAACCTGCGGAGGTTGGAAAGACTGTCGATATTGATGTGTACGCCCAGTTCCTGTGCTTTTTCAATTTCGCTGAAGGCGATGTTGTTGGAAGTGTACAGGATATTCGACGGTTCGAAGCCTGCCTTTATAGCCAGCAGCACTTCGTTTACCGAACTGCAATCGACATTGCAGCCGATGCTTTTAATGTAACGGAGTATATTAATATTGGTCAGGGCCTTGCAGGCATAGAAGAACCGGGTATCGGTATCTTTAAAAGCAGCCTGCAGCCGGTCGTATTGTTCCTTTATTCTTTCCGCATGATAGATGTACACGGGAGTGCCAAAGCGCTTTGCTATGCCTGATAATTGTTCCGGGGTTAATTGTGCTGCCATAAGGCCGCGAAGATACTAAAACAGGGGCTATTCCTCCGATGGGTTGGCCTCTTCTTCATGATTGCTGTCTTCTTCTTGGTCGCCGCCTGCTTCATGATGGCTTTCTTCTTCCGATGCGGTAATAAGCTCACCATCAGGTGTAACGGCAAAGAATTCAGACGATGTTTCGTCAATGGGCAGTTCGCCTTCCGACGGCTCTTGCGCCAAAGGTGCAGCCGCCCCGTTGATATAAGTGGCTTCCACTGCCTGTTCGGCCAATATCTCTTTGATCTTGGGCAGATCGTCTGAGGTGTTGATACCAAAATAATCCATAAACGATCTGGACGTAGCGTATATCAATGGTTTACCGGGCAGGTTTTCGTTGCGTCCGGTG
>DASYCT010000487.1:0-7766 GCA_036500065.1 Chitinophagaceae bacterium
CGGGGTCATTAACATGGTAAAGCCTCTAAAAAGAGTAATATTGTGCCCGATATGAACAGCATTTTGCTTATTGACGACGATGCCGACGAAGCAAGTCTTTTCGGTGAAGCCCTGAAGCGGGTTGCACCTTCGGTGTCGTTCCGCTATATTAATGAAGGCGATGCTGCGCTGAAAGAACTGCTGAACGATACCGATCCCCTCCCGGATATTATTTTCCTCGATATAAATATGCCGAAGATCAACGGCTGGAATTGCCTGTCGCGGTTTAGGGAAGCAGAACATTTAAAACCCGTGCCGGTGGTGATGTACAGCACGTCGACGCAACCCCGCGAAATAAAAAAAGCAAAAGACCTCGGCGCTACCGGTTTTATTACAAAACCCGATGACTTCAGTCGCCTGAAAGAAATACTCTCCCTGGTCCTTAATGCCGAAGCCGGCCAACTGGCCGGAATGCTGGAAGATATCCGGGAGGGGACTTAGCCCCCGGTAGTTTATCGGTTGTAATGGCGCTCGCCCCCGTGGAAGGGGCATTGATTCAACGACAACCAATATACGCAGAGGCTTCGGATGGCCCGGTCAAACGGTTCAACTCCCGCTGGTTTTATGATATAGCTGTTCACCCCGAGCTGGTAACCTTCGATAATATGGTAATCCTCTTTTGATGAAGTAAAAATTACCACTGGGATCGACCGGGTGTGAACGCCGGTTTTCAGTTGCCGCAACAGCTCGACGCCACTGGTATTAGATAAATTGGTAACCAGCAGGATCAATTTCAGGTGGTAATCGGCGATGTGTTTATAACGCCTGCCGGCCGATGAAATAAACTCGAGCGCTTCCGCGCGGTTATCGATGTGCAACAGTTTATCGCTGAGCTGTTGCTTTGCCAGCCCACCGATGATTAATTCCGTCTCAACGGGGTCATCGGCAATGATCAATATTTCAATATCCTTGCTGGTCATAACAGGCGCGGTGTTCATTTATCGTTGGGCAAAGGCCCGGCTCAAAGCATATATAATTTTATTAATATAAAATAAACGTACCACTGTTCATTTTCGTTCAGGTAAAATAAGTGAGAAACTTATTGATGGGTTTTGTAATTACTACTTTGTATCCAGGCGGCACGTTGCAAGTTGTGGTGTAAGGGTGAGCCGCCCTCTTTTGACCGGCGGGGAAGGGCGACCCACCCTTCGGGGCTATAGATAAGTTTGCCTCGTAGCGAGCAAGCTGGTTGGAGGATTATCTCTATATTCAGCCCTACAAACGGCAACTCATGAAAGGTTTACTTGCTTTATTGGGTATTATGGGCTTTGTTTCGGCAGGGGCACAGGGAGTCGTTCGCAAACTGGAGCCTTTGGCCTGCCCGGTGACGGTTGATAGTAGTTTTCATACGCACTGCGCTTACCTGCTGGTGCCGGAAAACAGGAAAAAGAAAAACAGCCCGCTGATTAAAGTGTCTTTTATCGTGCTGGAATCGAAAAATCCTCATAAGCGAAAAGACCCGGTATTGTTTACCAACGGAGGCCCGGGCAACAGTTCTTTGGGCTCCGCAGCCGGTGTGGCAAAGAGCACCCTGGTCAATGACCGTGACTATATTGCATTTGAACAGCGGGGCACGCGCTTCGCTGTGCCTTACCTGCGTTACTTTGACCTCGATACAGCGCTCAAACAATCCTACCTCAATAACCTCAACAAGGACAGCATGTGGATGGTGGGCGTGAGAAAATACCGGAAGACCCTGCAAGCAAAGGGCATTGACTTTGCCGGTTATAACTCGGATGAAACGGTGGCCGATATGGATGACCTGCTGGCTACGCTCGCTATTGATTCAGTGAATCTTTGGGGCGTCTCCTATAGCGGCATCCTGACGTTGTCGCTCCTGCAAAAAGACCCTGCGCGTATCCGCTCGGTGGTGCTCGATTCACCGCTGCCACCCTTTGTGGCGATAGATGAAGACGAGCCCGCTCATTTCAACGAAGCGCTGACCATCCTTGCCCGTCATGCACGCGAAGATTCGAGCGACCGGGAGCGTTATGGCAACCTCATGAATGATTTCAGTTCCTATTTCACCCGGATTAAAGACAGCGTGTTTTATTTTCCCTACCTCGAAAGAGGAAAGAAAGACAGCGTGCTTATTGCGTACACAAAAAACGATTTATTACAGACGGTGGAAGACGGGTTGTCGAATAGTTCAAGGCTTAAGGACGTTCCGTTTATTATAACGGAGATTATCCGGGGCAACCATGCTCCCTATATCAAAGCGCGGCTGGACAATGTATTTAACAAGAATACGGCGCCGGACGGAATGCGCATGCTGGTGTATTGTGCAGACCAGACAGCCTATCACAGCGAGGCGGTCATTCACGATCTCTATAAGATATACCCGTGGATGGAGGGTTTTCATATCAATGATGTATATAAACCAATATGTGATTGCTGGAACGTACCTCCGGTGAACAAGTCGTCGAAGGAACCGTTTTACAGCAGGGTGCCGATCTTACTGGGCGATGGCGAAATGGACCCGGCCTGCTGTCCGTTGTATATCGACATGATCCATCATTATATGCCCAACAGCCAGCGCGCACTGTTCAGGAACAGGAGCCATGGCGTGGGAGGCCCGGATTGGCGCGTGCTGATGCAAACCTTCCTGGACAAGCCGTTAGAACCATTGTCGAGCAGCAATAAAGACGTGCTGATCTATTAGCTAAGCCCGTCATAGATAACGGCTCTTCGTCTATTTTTTGTATTTTCAGCTATGCGAACGATCAACAACTGCATGGGCGGCATTCGATGGCTATTGTTATGCGGTCTTTTTTTTCTTTGCCGCACCGGGATGGCTCAAACGGAGGAATTTAAGCCTTCCTGCCGTCTTGTTTTTGAAATGCATAAAAACGGGAAAACGCAGGCGTTGCGGTATGCGGCCAGCAACCCACTGGATAAAAAAGATACGCTGGTCACCACCCTGGTGATCTTCGTGCATGGCATCTACAGGGATGGGCAGGCTTATTATGAGCATGCGGAAGACATGGCCCGTTCGGCCGGGAAAAGAAAACAAACGCTGGTGATTGCTCCCCAATATGCCAATGAGGATGAGTTGGATCATTATCACCTCGGTAATGATTTTTTGTTTTGGAAAAAAGCGGCATGGAAAGACGGTTACACGTCTGTTTCGACTCCCAACCGGCCACAGGCGGAGAAGATAAGTTCGTATGAAGTAATGGATTCCCTGCTGACCAGCCTACTTAGCTCCGGGAATTTCCCCCACATAAAAACAGTGGTGGTGGCGGGTCATTCGGCCGGCGGCCAGTTTGTTCAACGTTATTCGGCTACGACACCACTTCCCGACCTGTTGACGGGTTTCCGGTTCCGCTTTATCGTGATGGACCCATCATCTTATATGTATCCCGATGAAAGAAGGCTGTTGAGCAATAACAGGTGCGCCGTACCGGATACTTCCGGTTGCCCGGAGTACAACCGTTATCCAAAGGGGCTGGAACAGTTGAATACGTATGCAAGGGCGATGGGCGCTGCTAATATAAGGCGCAATATATTGCACAGGGATATTATCTTTTTATTGGGCGAAAAGGATGTAAGGACGGACGCCCTCAACCTTGACATTACCTGTGCGGCCAACCTGCAGGGCGCTTTCCGGCTCGAACGGGGGTTGAATTATGTTGCTTATTTAAACACGTTTCCTGAATATGGGGACAGGAAAAAGTACGACATCATACCCGATACCGGTCATAATGGCGACAAAATAATCAACTCCGGCGCGGCCAGGAAATGGATCTACGGGAAATAAGCCGGACCGGAACCTATTTTAGGTGATACGCAATTACTTTTTTGGCGTTGAAGGTGGGCACATAAACGATGTGCTGTACAGGATTGTATCCTATATCGGCCGTATTCATTTTCTGATCGTGGGTGTCCAGCATGGTATCGACATGGCCGTTGGCATACACATAAAAGATATACCCGACCCAGGCGGTGACGATGTAATCGCCATTGCCCACCGGCTCGATTCCGTCTATGCTCTGCGGTACTTCGGCTAGCTGGGTGAGATGTTTTTGGGCATCGGCTTTTTTTAGCAATTTTCCTTCTGCATAAACAAGGTCGCTGCCAATAGCCTTTAGCCCGTTGGCGCCCTTGACGTTTTCGAGGTAAAGCGTGGGTACATCGTTTTCTATCCGCCAGATGCGGGCTGTTTTTGAATCGGACACGAACACGATGCCTTTCTCCGAAACTGTAATATCGTTAAGGCCCGATGCACCCGGAACGGGTATCTTCTTTATTATTTTTCCATTGGCAATGTCTATTACCACTACATCGCTGATGTCGGCCGCATACAGCTTATTGTCGTACCTGCCGAGGCCCTTGGGGGCGTTCAGCCCGGTAATCCAGGTGCTGTCATAGTTTTTTCCGTCCATGCCCAGTTTGCCAACCCCGCCTTTGCCGTCGGCATCCCATCCGCCGCCATCGATCAGGGAGACATACAGTATCTTTTTTTGAAAGTCGGGCAGAACGGATTCGGGAATGGCTACCACGGTATCGGTTTCCCAAACTTTTTCAAGCTGGTGCTGCTGCGCTACCGCGCCAAAGCAAAGACCTGCGAGCAGGGCGGAAAGGATGTATTTCATAATGATGAACGTTTAATGCGCTCCAAATATAGGATATCAGTTTACTATTTAATTGGTATATTTTTGGTTAGATTTTTCCGATCCAAACCGGTATTGTATGTTTAAAAGCTATATCAAGATTGCGTTTAGGAATTTATCGAGGCATAAACTGTTTTCGGTGCTCAACATTCTTTGCCTGTCGATTGGAATTACTTTCTCCATGATCATCGGGGTGTATGTCCTGCAACAGCACCGGGTGAACGAGGGGCTGAAAGACCTGGACAATCAATACTATGTCAAAAGCAACTGGAAGATACAGGGTATGGGAGTGAATATTACCACCCTGGGACCGCTGGCCAAAACGTTGAAAGACGAATATCCCGGGCTGGTGGCAAGCTATTACCGTTTTAACCCGGTGACGAATGTCGTATCGGCCGGCGACAGGCATTTTAAAGAAGATGTCGCCATTTGCGACACCACGCTTGTTTCAATGTATGGATTTCCGTTAGTATGCGGTAACAAAGACAATGTGTTCCCCAATCCCAATTCCGCCCTTCTCACGGAGACCCTGGCAAGAAAGCTGTTTGGCAGGACGAATGTACTCGGCGAAAGGGTCAGCATGCAAACGCTCAACACAGCGCCGCAGGATTTCGTGGTGTCCGGCGTTATGAAAGACCCTTCTTATAATACCGTCACAGGCAGTTTTACGGAAGTCAGGGATTGCTTTGGGATGTTTGTTCCGATCAGAGGTAACCGCTATTACCCGGGAGGTAACCAGGTAAACGAAGGCGGCGATGGTTCCGGGTCATGGCTCACGTGGAATTATGTGAGCCTGCTGGAACTGAACAAGGGCGTAAGTCCTGCCCGGTTGGATAATGCGTTCAAACAGATTTTGCAAAAACATACTTCGAAAGATGTCCAGGAGAACCTCCGGGTAGAGCTTGCGCCCCTGCGGACCTATTATATCCGGGAGAAGAACGCGGCCGTCGGGCAGATGATCAATACCCTGTCCCTGGTGGCGCTTTTTATTCTTTTAATGGCAATTATCAATTTCGTAAATATCAATATCGGTACTTCGGCCTACCGGCTCAAGGAAATAGGGCTTAGAAAGGTATTTGGTGGTGAACGGGTGCAGTTGATGGTGCAATTCCTACTGGAATCGTTTATGCTTACGTTGCTCGCGGGGCTGATCTCTCTTTGGTTGTATGAACTGTTAAGACCAGCTTTTGACAGTATCCTGCAAACGCAGTTGGACCATGTATGGCAATTCGGGTGGAGCAATATCTTGCTGTTTGTTTTGCTGATCCTGGTGGTGGGTATTATTTCCGGTATCTACCCGGCGTTTATGCTTAGTTCGCCGAAGATTAGTATCGCGGTAAAGGGCAAGCTGGATGCCGCCAAAGGGGGACTCTTATTGAGAAAGACGCTGCTGGTTGTTCAATTCACGATGGCCATCGTGGTTTTTATCGGCGCACTGACCGTTTTCCGGCAGGTATCCTATGTCTTCGCAAAGGACCTGGGCTATAACAGGGACCGGTTGATGGTGATCACCCCGTTTCCCAAGGAATGGGACCCGGCAGGAGTCGCAAAAATAGAAAGTATCCGGCAGGGATTGCTGCAGTTGCCGGCAGTAAAAGATGGCAGCCTTTCTTCCGAACTTCCCGAGACGCCTGGCCTTACCCAGGGGTATATTCCCGAAGGTTCTAAAGACAACAAACCGCTATTGATACCGACTTTTATATCGGATGAAAATTTCGTTCGTACGTTCGGGTTGCACCTGGAGGAAGGGGCCTTCTTCAATGAGAAGGGGGGCGCTTATACTCACAACCAGGTTGTTTTGAACGAATCGGCGGTGAAAGCCTTCGGTTGGAAAACGGCCGTTGGAAAAAAACTCCGGTTGCCGCAAGGCGGCCCCGAACAAACGGTCGCCGGCGTTATCAGGGATTTTAATTATGCCAACCTGCAGCAATCGATTACGCCGATGGTTTTTGCCAACCTGGGAGACGCCCCGGTGTACCGGGTTTTAACGGTTAAATTGAACAGCCCGGATCTTGCAGCAGCGGTGGATGCCGTAAGGGCGAAATGGAAAACACTGTCTCCGAATGCTCCTTTTGAATATGTTTTTATGGACGACCGGTTTAAAGCCATTTACAGGCATGAACTGCAGCTCAGGAATGCCGCCGCCATCGGCACCGTGCTCAACCTGGTCATCGTTTTCATGGGTATATTTGGGGTCGTTGCTTTCACACTGGTAAAACGCGGCAAGGAAATGGCCATCCGTAAAGTATTGGGCGCCGGTGTCCGCACGATCATCCTGTTGTTCATCCGGGATTATGCGTTGCTAATCATCATCGCCAATATCATTGGCTGGCCGGTGGCCTACCTGCTGAGCAGGCAATGGTTGCAGAACTTTGCTTACCGGGCACCGCAGGATATAATCCCTTACCTGTTTGTGCTGGTCTTTATCTTTGTTGCTGTGAGCCTGCTGGTTGCCGCACAATGCCTGCGAACAGCGATAGAGAGCCCGGTGGAGAAGTTGAGGGCGGAGTAGGGGGTACGCATCACGAAAAATTGGAGGACAAACTATATGGAATCAAAAATTGCATTTGTGCCTGTGCTATCCATTGGCAGCGGCATAACGGATATTGAATTTTATAAAAAAGCTTTTGGAGCTATAGAATTGTGGAGGCTTAACAACCCGGATGGCTCGGTGCATGTAGCTGCATTTGCCGTTGACGGCGTTGCGTTCCGTCTTCATGAAGAAAATAAAGATGGTAAAACGTTAAGCCCGGGTAAAGCGGGTTGTACAACAGTAACCATCGCATTGACTGTAGATGATGTGCATGCGGTAATGGGTGAAGCTGTAGCTGCGGGCGCTACTGTGTTGTCGCCGGTTATCGATTATGAGTATGGCTACCGGCAGGGAGAGATAAAAGACCCGTTTGGACATCGCTGGCTTATTGAAAAGCTGTTAAACGAGGAGGCGTTGAATAGTTTTTTAAAGAATGCTTAAAATATAAGATAGCCTCCTTACCTAATGACTGTAGGTGAAACTTTTATAAAGCGACAGCAATAGGCGTACCATCGCATCAAAATCGCCAGCCCAACACTAGGCTGCCATATACCGATGGATGCACACCCCGGAACTCACGG
>DASYCT010000488.1:0-23822 GCA_036500065.1 Chitinophagaceae bacterium
TTGGCTGGGGGCTGGGTCTTCTTATCCAGTATAAGGATGCTTATCTCAATAATACCTGGCTTTCGGAAGAAAGGGAATATGAAAAGCTCAAGAAAAATAACTAACACATTTACCATAAATAGTTCAAATCAACACAACATCAATCAACATTTTTAAAGCTAACATTTATGAAACAGGCAATTCTTGCAATCCTTTTATGCAGCACGGTAATGGTTACCGTGGCACAAAGCGATAAGTATGTGGCTACAATGAAGAAAACCTTCACCCTGATGGACTCGGCCAAAACGGTGGACGATCTGCAAAGTGTAGCCAACACGTTCGAACGTATCGGCGATGCGGAAAAAACACAATGGCTTCCTTATTATTATGCCGCTCTTGCCCAGTCAACGATTGGCTGGCGCCCGGAGGTGAAGGATAAAGACGCGAATGCAGAGAAGATTAAAAACCTGTTAACAAAAGCGGAGGCCATCGAAACGAATTCGGAACTATATGTTATCGAGAATATGATGGCTACGCAGCAAATGATGATCGACCCGCAGACCCGCTGGCAAACCTACGGTCAGCAGGCATCGGGCGCCTTGCAAAAAGGACTGAAGCTGGACCCCAATAATCCCCGTTTGTATTACCTGCAGGGCATGAGTTTGTTTAATACTCCTGTACAGTTTGGCGGTGGCAAGGACAAGGCAAAGCCGGTATTTGAAAAGGCGCTGGCCTTGTACAAGACGGCCCAACCGAAACCGATGTATCCCAACTGGGGACAGCCGCAGACGGAACAGACGCTTGCGCAGTGTCAATAATGTAACTAAAATGTGAATTGTGTTCCGCGCTGCTGCGGAGCACAATTTTATATTTGATATTTTAAACTATTGCAGATGCCGGAAGACAGCATAACACAACAGGAAAGCCTCGCCATTATCGAATCGATGATCAATAAAGCCAAGAACCGCTTTAGTGAGAATGGTTTTTTGTATTTACTATGGGGTTGGGTGATATTGTTTTGCAGCCTGGGGCAGTATGCACTGCTTTTCGTTTTCCATTCTCCCTGGCATTGGACGGTGTGGCTGTCTACCTGGCTGGCGCTTATCGTACAATTTATTTATATCTACCGGAAGCGGCGGGTGAAACGGGTAACGACCTATACGGAGGAGATTCTCCGGTATGTATGGATAGCTTTTGTTATCCTGTTGTTCCTTATGGGTTTTATATTCGGCTCCAAACAAAGCAATCCCAACGGCGTTATTAACGGCAGTATGCTGCTGGCGATCTACGGGATGCCTACTTTTTTGTCGGGTATCATCCTGAGATTCAGGGGGCTTGTAGCCGGTGGCATCAGTTGCTGGGTGCTTTCCCTTGTTGCGATTTATGCGCCGGCTCAGTATCAATTGCTGTTTGTGGCCGCGGGCGTGGTGATTGCATGGATAATTCCCGGTTATCTTTTGCGGGCAAGGTATAAACAGGAAAACGCATAGTATTATGGAAGTACAACTATTAACGGTGCGGAAAAAAACAAGCGGATGTTGATGTTCAAAGATCTGGACCCCATATTACATTCGCAGCTCCGGCTGGCCGTTGTGTCGCTTCTTATCAGCGTAAAGAAAGCGGAGTTTACCTTTATCCGGGAAAAAACCAATTCCACTGCCGGCAATCTCAGCGTTCAGATCAACAAGCTGAAGGAAGCGGGCTATATTGATGTGACAAAGCAATTCAAGGATAACTACCCCCAGACTATTTGCAATATTACTCCCAAAGGCATTGTGGCATTCGAGGAGTATGTAAAGAACCTGCAGAGCTACCTGCACCAGGGACCGTAATTAGTTGATAGTTGACAACAACGCAAAAACCCGCCAATTGGCGGGTTTTTGCGTTACCTCTGTATTTACCACAATACGTTAGCTTTTTACCAGTTTTACTGTCATGTGTTCCTTGCTGTTGATGATTATATCCAGGAAGTAAATACCGGGTTGCAGTTGATTGCTGCCTGTGACCGTCAGGTTGTTGGGGCCCGTGATGCCCTTGGTGGCAGTGCGCAGCATTTCGATGCCAGTGCTGTTTAATACTTTCATTAAAATGTACGAATTCTCATTCAGTTGTACGTTTACCCTGATATCGTTGACGGCGGGATTGGGGGTAACGCTTACCGATTGCAATGATTTGGTCTGGTACACCCGTACTATCAATACCTTGCTATAGGTTGCTTTTCCGTCGAGGTCCACCTGTTTGAGACGGTAGTACAAATCGCTTTTGAAAGCAATGCTGCGGGATATATCGTCGTCGTACTCATAATCGTGGCTGGTGCCCGAATTGCCCTGGCCTTTTACGGTGCCCACTGTTTTAAAGGTATTGCCGTCGGTGCTACGCTCGATTTCGAAATGGTCGTTGTTGATTTCAGATGTCGTGGTCCATTTTACCTGTACGTCTCCATTGGTATAGGCGGCAGCCAGGTCGATGATGCTTACGGGCAGGGAGGACTGGGGCAGCGGGAAATTAATTGTTACTACAGCGGGCTCGGAACACATGGCAGGAGTGCCGTTGTCGCAGGCGATATAAGTAAAGGTAGTGGTCGCGCCATTGAAACCGGGATTGGCGGTGAAGGTAAAAAAGCCGTTGCTGTACATGGTGACAGTACCGTCGGCCGAATTGGTGGCCAGTGTAGCGGTAAGGTAGCTGCCCAAATCGGGGTCGATATCGTTCTGCAATACATAGCCGGAAGCCGTCACGTTGTCTTCGGTCTGTATGTTGTCGTTTACTGCAGTCGGGGGTTGGTTGCAACCACCGCTAAAGCAGGTAGAGGCGCTGAAATTCAGTTCATCAATGGCGATGGGATTGGAGCCGCCGATGCCCTGGTATTGAATATACACGCGGTAGCAACGTGAACCTGCGCCCGCCAGTTTGTTATAATGGTAGACAGTGTTGCCGGAAGCGCCGGTGAGTTCGATGCTGTCCAGTTTGTTGGTGATGTTGTTTTCCCCGTCGGTCAGGTAAACATTTATCCAGCGCCGGTCGGTGACATTGCTGCTGAACTCGTAAGAGAAAGAGATGTTGACATTGCCGTTCAGGCTAAGCATCTGCGAGTAGATACCTGTGCTCTCACTGGGGTCGGAACCGGGACCGGATACCATGGCGCCATCGCCTTCAATACCGGGGTTCCATCCATTTTGATTGACATCGAAATCGGTGAACTGCCAGCAATGCGATTGTAAATAACTTTTTACCTGCGAAAGACTGGCTTCGGGACGTGAGTTGAAATTCTCGGAAGTTTGCGCGAATACCCCTGCTGTTGCAAGCAGTGCTGCGAATAAGGTAACGAATTGTTTCATTTTGTGAAGTTTCAGAAGGTTGAGAAAATTAAGATTAAGCACGCGGCGTCATGCGCCGTTGGGGGTATTTCGCAGGAAGGGACAACGATATAAGTAAATAAGCTTTGTTTCTTTTGTGGAGCTTTTCACTGATTGGAAGGGAGTAATTACATAGCTATTGGAAAAAACAGGATAGTTTTTCGAGGAATGATAAAATAAACGAGTGAAGGTTTTTTGGAATTGGTTTCAGCAGCGGGAACCACTACTGAAGGCACGGAGTTTCGGTAGGATGATGCAACAAAAGTAAATGCAATTACGGAAGTATGCAAGCCCCCAAAGCAATTTTTTTTTCCACTCAAGAGGTAGGGGGTTAACAGCCTGATTTGCCCTTTGTTATGTGCAGGCGCTTTATTTCATGCGTGAAAAGAGGCCCCGGAATATTCCTTGTTTTTTAACAACAAAAACCTGCACACCCTGTTATTTAGCCCGTATATTGCCGTTTTCTTATCCATGCCAGTTATCCAGGTTTCTCATCTTAGTAAACAGTTCCGCGACATCCACGCTGTGGATGATTTATCGTTTACGGTCAACGAAGCCGATATATATGGTTTCCTGGGACAGAACGGGGCGGGCAAATCCACTACCATCCGCATGCTGCTCACGCTTATCGCGCCTTCCGCCGGCGGGATAGAGTTGTTTGGAATGGACCTGCGGACCCATCGCAAGGAAATTCTCCGGCAGGTGGGAGCGGTCATTGAGCGGCCGGACCTCTACAAATATCTTTCGGGACTGGAAAACCTGTCGCTGTTTGCCAAAATGAGCGGGCTGCATACCAGCCGGGCGCAATTGATGGAACAACTGGAAAGGGTGGGATTGAGCGATCGGGCGAAAAGCAGGGTAAAGACCTATTCGCAGGGAATGAAGCAACGGCTTGGCATCGCCATTGCATTGGTGCATGACCCCCAGCTTATCATATTGGACGAGCCCACCAACGGTCTTGACCCGCAGGGCATTGCGGATATGCGCAACCTGATCCTGCACCTGAGCCGTCATTTAAATAAGACGGTGCTGGTGTCCTCGCACCTGTTGAGTGAAATTGAGCAGATTGCTTCCCGCATGTTGATCATCGATAAAGGAAGAAAGGTGGCCGAGGGAACGGTGCAGGAAATGCTTGACCCGGCCAAAACTGTAGTGGAAGTACAGGTGTTGCATGTTGCGGAGAGCGTGGAGAAGATAAAGAAAAGCGCCTGGGGCGCCTCCCTGCAACAGGTGAGGACGGAGAGTATCGTATTGCAATTGCACCGCGACCAGGTGACGCAACTGAACCGTGATTTGGTGATGATGGGTGTTGCCGTAACCGGGCTGCAGCCCCGTAATTCGCTGGAAGATTATTTTTTATCCTTAACCGGCACCAACCAGCATGTGGCAGCTTTTACAAATTGAATTATTCAAGATATTCCGTAAGCCAAGAACCTATATCAGTTTTGTGGCGATTGCCGCTATGGTGATCATCGTGCAGATAGCGTTGAAATTTGATGGCAGGTCCTATGTTGAATTTATCCTCGGCAGTTTGAAGGACTCGCTTGAGATTCCCTACGATACCATCCTGAATGGTTATTTTGTATGTTTTGTCATCCTTAATCTTTTATTGATCCATATCCCGCTGCTGATAGCGCTGGTGGCGGGCGATTCGGTGGCCGGCGAGGCCAATATGGGTACGCTGCGCCTGCTGGTGACCAAGCCCGTGAGCAGGACGCAACTGATGCTGGCCAAGTTTATGGCCACGGTGCTGTATACGGCGCTGTTGCTGCTATGGATGGCTTTCCTGGCATTGCTGCTGAGCGTGCTGCTGTTTGGCGTCAACGATATTATCGTGGCCCGGAACGATGTGCTCGAAGTGATAAAAAGCAATGATGTGCTGTGGCGGTATATAGCGGCTTTTGCCTATGCAACGGTGGCGCTTACCACGGTTGCTGCGCTGGCTTTCCTGTTATCGGTGTTTGCCGAAAATTCCATCGGCCCGATTGTTTCCACGATCAGTATCGTCATTGTGTTTACCATTTTATCCGAAATGCAGATACCGTTGTACGACCGTACGGTCAAGCCCTGGCTGTTTACTTCCCACATGCTGGCCTGGAAGGGATTTTTTTATACGCAAACGGATAGTACGCATACGAGCATCCCGGGTTCTATCGAGAATTTACCGGCTATCCTGCGAAGCTTTGGCATATTGATGGGCTACATTGTATTGTTTGTCGGGTCGGCCATCGTAGCATTTAAAAAGAAAGATATTCTCAGTTAAAGCAAGCGAAATGATAAAGACAATCATAACAGGCTGGCTGTTGGTACTCGTTGGGGCGCCGGCATTCACTTATGCGCAGGATGCCACCCTGCTGGTACAGCAGGTGAGGACCAAACTGGATAAGGTCAATGATTATGAAGCTGCCGGTGTTATGAAAACAGATGTGAGTTTTATGAAAGTGCCTGCCGCGGACGTAAAAGTATATTTCCGCAAACCGGGCAAACTGAAAATAAAGAATGAGAAAGGCATATCGCTGGTGCCCAAAGGATCGGTGAGCATAAGCCTTAATAACCTGTTGTCGGGCAAATACCAGGTGCTGGACGGCGGCATGGATACTATAGCGGGTGTACCGGTGCGTATCGTGAAGTTGCTGCCGCTGGACGACAACGGCGAGGTAGTGCTTTCCACTTTATATATTGACCCTGCAAAACTGCTGATACTAAGGGCGAAGACGACCACCCGGGAAAGCGGCACCAATGAACTGGAGATGTCGTATGGCAAATATGCTGCGTACGCCCTGCCGGATAGAGTAGTGTTTACCTTTAATGCGCAGGAATACAAGTTGCCCAAAGGCGTTACGTTTGATTATGATGATGGCAGCAGCAAACAAAAACCTGCCGGGGAAACAAAAAGCCAGCGGGGGAAGATAGAGATTGCCTATTCTTCTTACACTATTAATAAGGGATTGCCAGACACTGTGTTTGAGTGACCTGCTTAGGCGCTTTCGTCGATGTCGATCTTTTCATCCACCGCACCTGCGAGTATTTTATCGCCCATCCTCTTGAGGGGGTTGCGACGGTTTTCCTCGTATTCGCCGCGCTGGTTGATAATATCAATGCATTTAAAAATAGAGGCGATAAAAGAGGTTTCGTCGCCCTTGTTCTTACCGGCGATATCGAACGCGGTGCCGTGGTCGGGGGAAGTGCGTACGCCCGGCAGACCGGCCGTATAATTAACTCCTTCTCCGTGGGCAAGCGATTTGAAGGGAATCAGTCCCTGGTCGTGGTACATAGCTAATACGGCATCGAACTTCTCGTGTTGGCCGCGGGCAAAAAAAGCATCGGCGCTGTAAGGGCCGGTTACGATCACGTTGCTGTTGCTTTGTTTGAAATCCTTGATAGCGGGCCGGATAATATCTTCTTCTTCACGACCTACCAGCCCATCGTCACCGGCATGGGGGTTGAGGCCCAGCACCGCGATTTTAGGTTTATCGACGCCAAAGTCCCTGGCCAGGCTGTCTTTTAAAATGGCCAGCTTGGAGAGAATGGCTTCGCGGGTAATTTGTTTGGGCATTTCGTTCATGGGTACATGCTCCGTGACCAGTCCTACACGCATATTCTCTGCCACCATCAGCATCAGCACGTCCTTTACGCCAAACAGGGCTTTTAAATAGGGGGTATGCCCGGTATATTTAAAGGATTCCGACTGGGAGTTCTTTTTATGAATGGGGGCTGTGACCAACCCATGTATTTTATTCTCTTTTAAAGCCTGTGCGGCCATTTCAAGTGATTTTATCCCGTATTTGCCACCGGTGTCGTTTAATTGCCCGGGATTAATCGCTACTTCCTCTTCCCAGCAGTTGAAAATGGTGATCTGCTTGGGGGCGAGCCGGTTCAGTTCCTTGGTACTCTGGTAATTGAACACGATATCTGGGATGGATTTACGGTAAAAGTTGATCACTTTATTGGATGCAAATACCACCGGGGTGCAAAGATCCAGCAGGCGGGGGTCGCCCAGGGCTTTGATAATGAGCTCGATGCCGATACCATTTATATCGCCGCAGGAAATACCGATAACGGGCTTTGTATGAGGGGATGCAGGGTGCATAATAAGCTGTGTTTTAGCTGTTTTTCTAAGCTGGTAAAGGTACAACGCGGCCGGTAATTAGCAGGGATAATTTTAGGGGGGCCGGGCCCGACGGCTAAAAGGCACCCGGAAACCGACCCGTCACCGTAAAATCCCCTTATTGACGGATAATTGGTTACAGGTTATGTTTTTATCGGATTCCAAAATGGGAATTCCTGGTTATGCCGTATAAAATCCTCCACAAGAATTCTACTCACGCTCCCGTATGCATGTTATTTTGTTGTAATACCACTTAATGGAAATTCATTTTTGGAAAGAAAAACACGGCGCCTGCTGGTAAAAATGCGAAGGGATTTTTCACGTATTCATTTATTTTCACCATTTTATTAATTATAAGCAAGATATAGGGTAGGGAATAACGTAAGGCATTTAACTAAGGGTTTTTTGAACATCTAAGTGTTGTTAAAGTCAAAAAATTGCCCAAATTTCGTAGAGATATTTAATCCCAAAAATCCAATGCCATGAAAATTTTTACACTCTCTCAACATTCCTCTCACCGGCCGCATTGTTTCCCGGCAGGTTGTTCGCCCCCGGGTTTTTCTCAAAACAAGCTATGGCATTACGAATGCCGGCACTTTTAAATCATTTTTTAAAGCATACGCTGTATAAACAGTGTGAACTTGTGTGATACGGTGAGTGGACCATACAGCCACAGATCGATAAAAACAAGACAACCCCCTAATCATTCTAAATCCTGTGTGGACCTATGAAAAAACCTTTTATCTATTCGGTTTATTTCAAAAGCGCATGCCTGATATTGTTTTCAGGTTTATTGATTTTTTTCATTTTAAAATACAGCAACAATCATCACATAGAAGGGCGTGACAGGGATGACGATGAGGAGAACGAAAGCCCGGCGGAAGTTTTTGGATCATTTGATATGTGGAGTAATATGAGAAGTTATCCCGATACTACCTGGAGCAGGGCGGCTTATTTCAGCGCCTTTGAACACAGCAGAAAGCTGCCGCAGCTTCTTCATGCCGTTAACGGTTCGGGAGCGAGGGCCGATGTGCTTTCTCCGTGGATACCGCTTGGCCCCAAGAATTTTTCGGGACGGATATTGTGCCTGGGTTTTGACCCTACCAATGCCAATATAATCTTTGCGGGCTCGGCCAGCGGCGGTCTGTGGAAAACGACTACCGGCGGTACGGGCGGCGTAGGAGGGATCAGTTGGACAGAGGTGGCGACCGGCTTCCCGATACTGGGTGTGCCGGCTATTGCGATCAACCCGCAAAATCACCTTGAAATGTATATCGGTACGGGTGAAGTGTATAACTCCGGCGCCGTGGGGACCGGTCTTGCGGGGTTTGGTATTTCTGGCCAGAATGATCGTACGTTCCGCGGTTCCTATGGTATCGGTATCCTGAAATCGACCGACGGGGGAGTCACCTGGACCCAATCACTTCCTTTTACCAATTCTTCCGTAAAGGGGGTACAAAAAATAATTATCGATCCCAATACACCGGCCAATGTATTTGCGGCTACCTCCGATGGAGTGTACCGCTCTACCAACTCGGGAGCGAGCTGGACGCTGATCCATACTGTAGTGATGGCGATGGATATGTGTATATCCCCCACCAACGCCGACTCCCTGTATGTTGCCTGTGGTGATTTCGGGTCGACGGGTTCGGGCATTTACTTAATCAGGAATGCCACGACCACACCTATCATTGCACAGCAAACCAGCGGGCTGCCTGCATCTGCTTCCATCAATGGAATGACCAGGCTGTCGATGTGTCCCGATAACCACAAAATTATGTTTGCCAGTGTTGGTAAAATACCGGGTACCTCCGGTGGTACGGCCAAGACCACCTATGGTTTGTTTAAAACAACCAATGGCGGCACCACCTGGGTAGCCATTACCAATCAACCGCAACTGAGCGGCTCCAACTATATCCAGAACCAGGGTTGGTATTCGCATGATGTTATTGTAGCGCCTACCAGCGTTAACACCGTTTACGTATCAGAGATAGATATGTTGAAATCGACCGATGGGGGCGCCAATTTTACGCAGGTATCCGATTGGAGCAAGTGGGACTTTAATAATACCACGGTAGGGGCTACTTCGGAAGGCCTTAGCACCGATTATGTGCATGCGGATCAACACCATTTGTATTTCGGCCCATTCGATGGGACCTATAAAACGGTCTACGTGGTATGTGATGGCGGCGTATTTAAGAGCACCAATGCGGGCACTTCTTTTATAGGGTTAAACGGTGGGTTGATGACCCAGCAGATATATCACAATATGAGTATCAGCTCCACCAATTCCAACGTGATGCTCTGCGGCCTGCAGGACAACGCTACCATGTGGTACCAGGGAAATACAGGTTGCAAGCGGGTGACGGGGGGCGATGGTTTTTATACGGCCATATCCCCTACCAATGATTCCGTCTGTTTTGGTACGTATTCCTATTTAACGCTGTACAGGTCCACCAATGGCATACGTAACCTGGGTTCGACCATGATTTTTAATAATCCTGCCACCACAACTACCAGCGTGGCTACGGAGAACGCCTGTTTCGTGGCGCCCTTTGTACTGTGTCCTTCCAATCCCAACATCATGTACACGGGCACTATTTACCTGCGCCGGTATACCGCCGCATTATCCGCCAATACCTGTACCATTGTAAATGGCGGCAACCCGGTAAGCAACGCTTCGGCGCCGATCATTTGTATCGCGGTATCTAAAACCTATACAGACAGTTTGTATGTGGCTACCTGCCCCGGCGGGGGAGCTAATCCTAAAATATTGAGAAGCACCAATGGCGGTACTTCTTTTACAGATATAACAGGGACCCTGCCCAATCGGTATTTTTCTTATGTGGCGGTAGATCCCCTGAATTCGAAAAGGGTTGCCGTGACGGTATCCGGTTTTGGCACTTCGCATCTTTATTTAACCAACAATGCAGGTGCGAGCTGGGTTGATATAAGTGGTACCGGCGCTACCGCGCTGCCTGATGTGCCGGCCAATGTAATAATGTTTGACGATGCCAATGCCTCTGTATATGTGGGGAATGATTTGGGTGTGTACCTTGCGCAGGGCGTAACTACCGGCGCTACACAACCGGCGTGGTACGCCTATAATACCGGGCTTATCGATGCTACCATGATCATGGATATGCTGGTAGCGCCCAATGGGAAGATAAGGCTGGGCACGTACGGTAAGGGGCTTTGGGAGAATGACCTGGTAAACTTTAACCTGCCGGTTACACTGGAAGACTTTACCGCATCGGTCACGACCGGTGGCAACCTGTTGAAATGGACGGTTACAGCGCAGACAAGCGTAGATCATTACGAAGTGGAGTATAGCACCGACGGGCTGAATTTTAATAAAATCGCTTCTGTGCCCCCGACAATCGGTGGTTCGGATATAACGTATACCTACCTGCATGCCATCCGTAACGCCGTCAATGGCTATTACCGGATTAAAATGGTTGCTGTCGATAATTCATTCCAGTATTCGGATATAAGAGAAGTAGCTGCTGTTGCATCAGCGGCAGGCTTTAAC
Organism: Chitinophagaceae bacterium; assembly: GCA_036500065.1. Lineage (GTDB taxonomy): Bacteria > Bacteroidota > Bacteroidia > Chitinophagales > Chitinophagaceae > JACMLD01. Next base: position 10,976 of record DASYCT010000488.1, read on the forward strand.
GTATATCCCAACCCGGCTACCGGCCCGGTCAGTGTGAGCATACCAGCAGGCTCGGGATCTGCCGCCCTGAAATTGTACGATGCGGCCGGGAAACTGGTGCTGGTTAAACAAGTTCAGTTACAGGCCGCCGTTACAACGGTGTCGATGGATATAAGCCGATTCCCATCGGGTATATACAGGCTTATTTGTGAGGCCAATAAACAGCGATGGTCGGTAAGCGTATTAAAACGATAACCTATTAAATGATCGATAAATGAATTTGATATCCTGTTAAAAAACAACTATTTCTAAGTTAATCTTACTACTATGAAAACCTTACTTATAACTTCCTGTCGGAGGTTCACCATCCCGGTGATTTTCCTGATAGGGGTTCAGTTGGTAGAAGTGAACCCCGTAAAAGCACAGGCAGCGGTTTGCGATGGAACGACTATGTATGCTATTTTTAATGATTCTACCAACGCTACTGTGAACACGCCGTCAAAAATTTACCCGGTAAGTTTTTCGACCGGTGCACTTGGTACTGCGTTGACGACATCGGGTCTTATTACTTTAAAGAAAAAAGTGGGTGGTACGACGTACTATGGGTCTGCCTCACTGGGTGTGGACCCGGTCGCTAAACGGTTTTATGCCAACTCACAAATGATTAACCCAATGGCGAAAGATTTCTTTGCTATCAGCACGGTAGGAGTGGGCGCCCAGAATGTTATTGCCACTACTCCCTCCAGTTCTACTGCCAGTGTGCCAACGGGCCGCAGCTCGGGACTGGATGATTATCACTTTGTGAAAATGACGGTTAACCAGGCGGGTACATTTATATATGCACTGGGCGTAATCCGGGATACGACATTGAGCACACCGGCTACTTCCAATCCCCTGATACGAATGACGGCCTGTGGAACTACCGGTTGTGCGAATGCCAGTATGATGTTGCTTGGTTATCTTCCGCCCACGCCTTCGTTAATGGCCAACTGGGCGGTGTACAATGGTGATATAGCGTTTGATAACGCCGGCAACCTGTACTTCGCCACGGTAGCTTTTGCCAATGTGAACGCCGTCGGGCGTTATACCGATGCCCGCTTGTTCGAGATCTATGCTGCCGACATACCTACAGTAACGGGAACCGGCACCATTCCGATGCACTTTATAGCTGATTACAATTCCCTGGATAGTACGGCCATGGACGGTATCGCTTTTGATATGGCTGGTGCGATGTACATGACCACCAAGCGATTTAATGGCGTACAGGGTCTTTCTACTACTACGGTGAGCAGCCAGATGTATAAAACAAGCATAGCGGGGACCGCCACCCTGATGCCGGCTTTTGCCGCGCCTCCGGGTTACGCCATCGCCGATTTGGCCAGTTGTAACTTCCCGCTGGTAACGCTGGCACAAAATGAATTGGATCTTTATGGCCGGTACATGGCAGGCAACAGCATGCTGAGCTGGAACGTGAATGATAATACCGATGTGAACTATTATGAAGTACAACGCAGTGATGATGGCGTCAACTTTTCTACCGTTGGCCGGGTTAACCCGCTCAACACCGGCCTGGCCGATGCTGTTTATTATTATAATGATCCGCAAAGCGGCTACGGGCAACCCAAATATTACCGGATCAGGGAGGTGATGAATACGGGGATGGGGCTTTACAGTAAAGTGATAACGATTATTTTCAATACCAAAATCAGCGTGATCGGTCACCCGGCTCCCAACCCTTTTATCGACCATGTCAACGTGGATATACAGTTAAAAACAGCTGGTAGTATTTCGGCGAGACTGACCGATCAAAGTGGTAGGGTAGTGTACCAGCGTACGCTTTCCGGTGTGGAGGGCGAAAACAAAATAACCCTTGATGGCATGTTGCACCTTAGTGCGGGGATGTATATTCTTGAGCTGTCTGTAGACGGGGAGACGAGCAGGGAAAAGCTGGTGAAACAACGCTAAATAAATTATACAATTGATTATCTGCTAACCTATTGCGGATTTAGGCTCAAACAACCAGCCCTTTCACTTCTGTGAGGGGGTTTTTGTTTTGACGGGTTGGCCGCGATACCCGTATTTTTGCGGCGATGTACACGTTAAAGAAATCGCTTGGGCAACATTTTCTAAAGGATGAGGGGGTTTGCCGGAAGATTGTTGACGCGCTCGCAGCGCAGCCTTTTGAACGGCTGTTGGAGGTGGGACCCGGGGGTGGCGCGCTGACCAGCCATTTGTTACAATTGAAGGGGATTGACTTCAAATGCGTGGAGGTGGACGATGAGAAGGTACAATACCTGCTGAAGACCTGGCCGCAGCTCGCAGGCCATATCATTCATGCCAGCATACTCGATATTGAACCGCCGTTCGAAGGCATGTTTACCGTGGTAGGCAATTTCCCTTATAATATTTCTTCGCAGATTTTATTCAAGGTGCTGGACTGGAAAGCACAGACGGAATGTATGATCGGTATGTTCCAGAAGGAAGTGGCCCAGCGCATCGTGGCCCGGGAAGGGAGCAAGGTGTATGGTGTGACAAGCGTACTGATACAGGCTTTTTTTACTGCCGAATACTTGTTTGAAGTAGGTGAAGAGGCATTTACCCCGCCGCCGAAGGTAAAAAGCGCCGTTATCCGCCTGAAACCGGTGAGCAGCCCGCTGGCGATGAAAACCGAAAAGCAGTTTTTTCAATTGGTAAAAGCGGCGTTCAACCAGCGGCGGAAGATGCTGCGCAATGCGGTCAAGGGGTTGTTTGATGCGGAAACGCTGCAGGATGAAATTTTTAACAAGCGGGCGGAACAGTTGAGCGTGCAGCAGTTTGCAGCACTCACGTTCAGAATGAATTATTAAACGAGGATAAACGGATGAGAAAAGTTATTGTTACGGCAAAAGTACACGAGTATCTCAGGGAGCGGTTGCAGAACAACGGGTTTGAAGTGCTGTACCAGCCGCAGATCGGTTATGATGAACTGGGCGGTATCATCGGCGAAGCCGAAGGATTGATTATCACCACGCGGTTAAAAATAGACAAGGCGATGCTTGACAAGGCATCGAAATTGAAATGGATTGGCCGCCTGGGAAGCGGCATGGAACTGATCGACGTGGAGTATGCACAGAAAAAGGGTATTAAATGCGAAAGCAGTCCCGAAGGCAACCGCAATGCAGTGGCCGAGCATGTGCTCGGCATGTTATTGAACCTGATGAATAAACTGGGCAGCAGCGAACTGGAAGTAAAGGAGGGGAAATGGATACGGGATGCCAACCGGGGTACGGAACTGACGGGGAAAACGGTGGGCATTATAGGGTTTGGCAACACCGGGATGGCGCTGGCAAAACTCCTGTCTTCGTTTGAGGTGACTGTGCTGGCCTATGATCGTTACCGCTTTGGTTTTGGAAGGGGCAATTGTAAAGAAGCCAGCCTCGAGCAGATTTGCCGTTATGCTGATGTGATCAGCTTTCATGTGCCGCTTACCGACGATACCCGGCACATGGCGAATGATGTTTTTTTCAATTCACTGCAGGGCCGGCCTTATTTTATCAATGCCTGTCGTGGCAAAGTGCATGATACCGCCGCGGTGCTCCGTGCGTTGGAACATCAAAAAATTGCAGGCGCCGCCCTGGATGTGTTGGAAAACGAACAACTGGATACGTACACACCCGAAGAACGGCAACTCCTTGATAAACTGCTTGCCCGTCCCGATGTGCTTATAACACCGCATATTGCTGGTTATAGCCACGAAGCGTTTTATAAAATGGCGAAGGTGTTGCTGGATAAACTGGGGATGTAAAGACGCTAATTTCTCGAATTGGCGCTAATTGACGCGAATGCTGTCGACGTCCGTGAGTGTATGCAGAAATGCGATAAGCTGTTTTTTCTCTATAGCCGTTAGTCCAAGTGCTGTGGCAGGCAGTGTTTGATTGGGCACCTTTAGACCTATGCCGACCCCGCCTCCCTTATTATAGAACTCCACTACTTCTTCCAGTGTTTTAAAGACCCCGTTGTGCATATAGGGCGCGGTCAATGCAATATTGCGGAGCGTGGGTGTCTTAAATGCGTTTTTCAGGAATTCTTTTGGAAGGATAGCGTATCTCCCGGGGTCAGTGTCCGGTACCGGGTGAAGCAGGTCACCGGTGCCGGGAACGCCGATCACTTCCGATTCCTGGTAATAATAATTGGGTGGCTTTGAACCGTTGAACAGCGGCACGTAATGACAGGTAGCGCATTTTGCTTTTCCCATAAAGAGGTTGAACCCCCCTATTTCTTCGGGCGACATTTTCTGCTTATCGCCCCGCATGTATTGATCAAACCGCGCATTATAGCTTACCAGGGTTCTTACATACATCGCAATGGCATTGGCTATTTTAGCGCCGTTTATAACAGTATCTTCAGCGGGATATGCCTTGCGGTACAGCGCAACATACTCCCTGCGGGCGCTAATCTTTATGGCTGCCTGGTCGGCGCTCCTGTTCATTTCTTTTTCATTGCCTATTACTTCGAGGATAAGATTGTCAAGAAAATCCTGCCGGCTGTCGTAGAACAGGCTTTTTTGCAGTCCGGCATTCCAGAGCGTGGGCGTATTGCGTGGCAACAGGCTGTGCTCATCCAGTTGCAGGGCCTTGGGAAGCCCGTCGGTAAAGGCTTTGGCAGGTTGGTGACAACCGGCGCAGGAGCGTTTGCCATTGGCGGAAAGCAGGGGCTCATAAAACAACTGTCTGCCGAGCGCTATTTTGGCTGCGCTGGCAATATCATCTTTGAGGTACACTCCGCCCTGCAGGCTTTTTTCATCAAAAAGATGGCTGGTCTTTTTGATAAGGGAGTACCGGGCGGGGTTCTCTGGGATCTTCATCGTCACGATGGCCTTCCCCAGCCAGTTGCAAAGGGGGTTGAGAAAACCGGTAATAAAAGCCGCCCGGTCAAAGTGATTAAAACTGTTGTGATTATCGAGGTAAGCGATAGCGCGGGTCAGCAGGACTAAAGCAGTATCCGATCCCGTTACCCCGGCTGCTTTCATTGTTCCTTCATACGTTTGCAAAACAAAGCGTATGCTTTGCAGGGAGGCTTTTGCTTCCGGAAGTGAATGAAGCGCCAGCGGCGAATCAAAACCGCTGAGACCAAGGGCCAGCACCCGGTATAGCTCTTCCATCAATGCGTCGGGCAGGTATTGGTCGGGTTGAAACAGGGCGGTATTATTGCCGAGGCCGTTGGCGGCGTCCAGTAATTTATGAACGAACAGCAGCAACTGTTTTTTCTTACGCATATCGTAATGCGGGTAGAGAAAACTTTCTATCATTTGAAAGCCCTGCGGCTCATGGTCGGTGGCGGGGTCTTCTTCTTCCACGAAATCGGTGGCCAGCCCGTTGAACTGCGGGGCATCCAGCTCAAAATAATATTCGACGAATGTTTCCAGTTTTTTGTAGGGAACCCGGGCGGCGGAAAAATCTTCTTTCAGCACGGATTCATTGCTGCCGTCGAGTACGGCCTGCTGAAGGGATTGCAGGCGGAGGGATAGTTGTTTGAATTGATCGGCATAATATGCCTTGACTTTTTCGGCAGGGCTGAGCGCAGGGGCAATAAAAAAAGAAGGCAGTACGATACATAAGGCGAGGATCGCTATCGTGTATGCCTTCTTTTTCATGCTGTAAATATAAGACAGCTTATTGCCAGTTTACCTGCCGGACGCCTACTACCTTATCATCGCCGTTGCTGTCGGTGGCGGAGAGACGGTAATAATTATTGCCGGGCAGGGGTTTGCTGTCCTGGAATTCATAGCTGAGAGGGGTAACCGAATTGCCTGCGCCCCGGACCATCATGATCATTTCATAGTCTTTGCCGTTGGCGGAACGTTCGATGGTAAAATAGTCGCTGTTTACTTCCCGGTTGGTGTTCCACTGCACGACGGCCTTATCGTTTTTCACCAGCGCATCGTAATGGCTGACCGAGAGGGCGAGGGATGAAGTCACGACCACGGCAAACGTATCCGCCATGCAGGTTTTCGGTTTCAGGCTGTCATTGGCATAATACTTATATGTGCCTTTGGCGGTAGGTTTTACCTGCAGGATGCGGCTGGTGCCGAGGGATATCGGTTTGCCGGAGGCGGCATACCAGTTATAGCTGCCAATCCAGGAAGCATGGAGATCGACAGGGGTGTTCATGGCTGTGCGGACAACGGTTCTTTGATTAACACCTTTCATGATGGTGAACCGGTCATGTATTTTGCCGCTGCCGCCGACAAACGTTGCATCCAGCCGGTTGTCTTCTATTTCAAGGTAAAGTGCACCGGTCTCACCGTCGGTGCTGCCGCTGTAATTTTTGTAATAAAATACCGGGTATTGCTCATTGGCATTACCGCCTATCTGCCCGGCGGAGCCGGCTACCACGTACACGGTACCGTGCTTATAGGCGCTGTCGATGGTAAAATAGGGACAGGAATTAGGAGTTCCGTCGTAGCGTGCGCTGGAATTGCTGACCTGGTTGCCGGCGGGCGGATGGCTGGCGACAAACGAAGCCTCCCCACCGGTATGTCCCTGTACCAGCCAGCTTCTTTCGTACACATGGCTATGGCCGGCCAATACCACGTCTACGCCAAACCGTTCGAGGATCGGGGTGATTTGCTGGCGGATGGCGATAAGGTCCTTTTCCGTTTCCGAATTATGGGTACCGTGTGTATAGGGCGGGTGGTGCAGGCAAACGATGGTCCATTTAAGTTTATGTGCGTACGCGGCAAGATCGGCTTTTAGCCAGTTGGCCTGCGGGCCGGTGGAATCGTACAAAAGTTTACTGCTGTCGTACCCGTAAGAATCCAGCATGATAAAATGGATATTGCCGTAGTCAAACGAGTAATAATGTTCTGTCCCGGAAGGAGTGCCCCCGCATTCGGCGGCGGTGGGCAGGCTGAAAACCTGGTAATAGGGGATTTGGTGTGTTCCCCTTAGCCCGGCCACACCTTTTGGGTCGTTGTCATACTCATGGTTGCCGGGAACGGAAAATACGGGGTGGTTTTCAAAAATATTGTCCTGGTAAATATGGAAGAATTTTGCCTGGTGGTCGAGGTCGGTGCCGCTGCTGTAGGCGTTGTCGCCGAGGAACAGGGCAAGATCGGGCTGGCCGCCTTTTTTATCCAGGTGCAGGTAGGCATCCCGGGTGCCTTTCTGTAAGGCTGTTCCGGTCCCGGGGTCGCCAAATACGGCAATGCGCACTTTGCGGGTAGAGCCGGCGGGAGGGGCCGTTGTGAAAGAATTGCGGTAGCTGCCTTCCAGGATGGAGGTGGCGGAACCAAAGGCATAGTAATATTTTGTATCGGGATTGAGCCCGGTGATGCGCAGCTCATGATCGCGGAGCGGGCTATCGTCCGTAATGGTATAACGAAGATCATCGGGGCTGCTGCCATAAATGACCCTCGAGGTGGCAGCGGACACGGTTTGCCATTTGATGCTCACGGCGTTGGTGCTTAGCATTTGCATAAGTGGCCCGCGATGGACAATGGCTTCGGCGGGATTGCCGACGCCTGCCAGTTCGAGATCGAATACAAGATCGGGACTGGTTGCATTGCCCTGGTGTACTTCTACGGCAATGGTGTTTGTGCCGGCTGTAAAGACGGAGGAAGGGATGTCTTTAAAGGAAACGATACTATGGCCATCGTCGGCCGCATCGCCCGTGGCAAGGGTGGTAAACCCGGGGTCCGGGGCTATATTACTGGTGCCAACGGGTTGCCCGTTTACATATACCACCATGCCATCGTCGGCATACGCTTTAATCGTAAACGAAGAGAACATCGCCGGCTTCGGGATGTTGACCGTGGTCCTGAAATAAGTGGTGATATATTTATTGGCGGCGGAAAGGCCATAGCTGATTACGGTGCGCTCGTTGCCTTCGCCATATCCCAGTTGGGCCGGTCCACTGGCCCAGGCCGCGTCATTGAAAGCCGGTGTCCGCCAGGCGCTGCCCTGGTCGCTGCCGTTGTCAAGGTATTTCCAGGGGGCGCCGAATTTGATAAAAGTGCTATCGGCCCATGTAGTGGCTGTAACGGCGATAAAAAACAGGCAAAACAGGGTGCTTTTGACGACGACGGGTAAATTCATCCGGGGAATGCTTTAAAAGATTGATTAATAAGTGAAAATATAGCTGTTATTCTATACCTGTAACTCACTGCAATAAAGCTACTGAATTGTTTAATAGTCTTAAGGAAGTGTTTTATCGCTAAATAACTGATTTTTTGGGAGGGTATAACCGTTTAGCGGGGAGAATTAATAGAAACATGACAGCCTGCCGTAGCCGGGTGCCGGGAGTATAAAGACAGGCTTCCCATCCGGTTTCCCGGCGTCGGCCGGAAAGCCCGGCAGGCGGGCACTTTTGGGGAACCGGAATTATTTTTTGAGGTGAATTTATTCTTATCTTTGTTTAAAGTGCAACGCTTCAGCATCCTTCTGAGGCGTTGTATTTTTTTTCTGTTCAAGAACCAACCAAAGAAAGGAGGTTTATATGAGTGACGTAATGTATGTGACCAAGGACACTCTTGATATTATGAAGGCGGAATTACAACGGATGAAAGGCGTTGACCGCCCAGCCGCTTCCCGGGCCATCGCAGAGGCAAGGGAGAAAGGGGATTTAAAAGAAAACGCCGAATACGACGCTGCCAAGGAGGCCCAGGGCCTGCTGGAAGCCCGGATAAAGAAAATGGAGGGAGACCTCGCCAATGCGCGTATCGTGGATACGACCACCATCGATACGGGCAAAGTGAGCATTCTTACCAAGGTGAAACTCACCAATCTCACTACCAAGAAACAGGTAACCTACCAGATCGTATCGGAGAAGGAAGCCGATTTGAAGCTGGGAAAGATTTCGGTGACTTCACCGATTGGAAGGGGATTGCTTGGCAAGATCGTGGGTGATGTAGCCGAGGTAACGGTACCGGCAGGGATGATCAAATTCAAGGTGGAGGAGATTACCGCCTAAAATAATATACAGGTCCATCGATAAGAGCCGGAATTGATTCCGGCTTTTTTTATGCGGGCGCTTTACATTTGTAGTTCAATTGTAGTGGTATGACTATTTTCTCCAAAATCATTGCAGGGCAGATCCCATCGTATAAAATTGCGGAAGATGAACGTTTCTTTGCTTTTCTCGATATAGCGCCTCTCCGGGAGGGGCATACGCTGGTCGTGCCCAAACTGGAAACGGATAAGTTTTTTGATATGCCGGATGCCTGGCTGTCGGAATTGTTGCTGTTTGCCCGGCCGATAGCACAGGCTATTGAACGCTCGTTCCCCTGTAACCGTTGTGGTTTGTCGGTCATAGGGCTGGAAGTGCCGCATGCGCACCTGCACCTTGTGCCGATCGATTCGGCCGATGATCTCAATTTCACCCGCGGCAAGCTGAAATGCACGCCGGAGCAGTTGAAGGCGGCGCAGGAGAAGATAGTAGGGCAGCTGGCAGCTATTTAACCCGCGAAGGATTCTTTGCTACAAACTCTGCCCATCCCTTTGCTTTTGTTTTTGCCGTGCTCTTTGATGTTGTTGGTACGGGCGACGAGGTCTGGTAATGATGGCAGAGCGCCACGGCAAGGGCGTCGGAAGCATCCATGTATTTAATAGCGGTGGCCTCCAGTTGCAGGATGCGTTGCAGCATTTTCCATACCTGTTCCTTATCGGCGTTCCCGTTGCCGGTAATGGATTGCTTTACTTTTTTGGGCGAATATTCGGTGACGGGAATACCGGATTGCATGGCGGCGGCGATGGCTACGCCCTGCGCCCGGCCCAGCTTGAGCATACTCTGCACGTTTTTCCCGAAAAAAGGCGCTTCGATGGCAAACAGGTGGGGGCGGTATTCCTTTACGATAGAGCAGATGGTGCTGTGAATGATTTCCAGTCGCTCGTACACATCTTTTTTACCCCCCAGTTTCAGTACGTTCATCGTGAGCATATTCACCTGGTTGCCTTTGATGGCAATCACACCATAACCCATTACAATCGTACCGGGGTCGATGCCTAAAATTATTTTTGATGCTGTTTGCAAAAAGGTGGGTTATTTTTGATGATAGTTGATGCGCTTCGCAAACAAAAATATCAAAATACTGCTCAATTATGGATTAGGCCCGGTATTATTCATTTGGCTTAGTTATTCCATCTATCGCCAGGTATTGCAGCAGCCTCATCTTCCTTCGGCCTGGCAGAATCTAAAACAATCGTTTTCCGGCGATGCCGCCTGGAAGTTTTATACCGCCTTGTTGCTCATGCCGGTCAACTGGGGGCTGGAAGCACGAAAATGGCAGATATTGTTGCGGCCGCTGGAAAAACTTCCTTTCTGGACAAGTTTTAAGGCCATCCTGTCCGGGGTGGCGTTTTCCATTAACACGCCCAATCGCATTGGAGAATACGGCGGCAGGATATTGTATGTAAAGGAAGGCCACCGGTGGAAAGCGGTATCCTTAACGATTATCGGCAGTTTCAGCCAGCTCATTATAACCCTGCTGTTTGGGCTGGGAGGGTTGGTATTCCTGCTCTGCGACCCGGTGACCGGCCCGGCGGTGGCGGGCTATGCCTTATGGATAAAAGCGCTGCTCTACGGCAGCCTGCTGGTCACGGCCATCCTGTTGCTGCTCTATTTCCGGCTGGGATGGATACTACAGTGGATGGAGCGCATTCCCAAAACCGGGCGCTTTATGCAGCACCTTACCGTGATCGAAAACCTTCCTGTTAGTTTTTTGTTAAGAGTGATATCGTTGTCGGGGCTGCGGTACTTCGTATTTGTTATTCAATATATCTTACTGTTGCAGTTGTTTGCAGTAAATATCCCCGCGTGGCAGGCTTTTTGGTTGATTAGTGTGTTGTACGTCGTGCTGGCTGTCTTGCCGACGATCACGCTGGCGGAGCTGGGCATCCGGGGAGAAGTGAGTTTGGTATTGTTTACGATGGTGAGTGCAAATAAACTAGGCATTGTATGGGCGGCTACGGCCGTATGGGCGGTCAACCTGGTGTTGCCGGCCCTGGCGGGCAGCCTGTTATTTTTAGGCATTAAAATCTTTTCCGATAAATGAAGAAATCCCTACTCGGTGCCCTTTTGTTGCTACTATGTATCAGGTTGACTGCCGGGGATGATTTCTGTGGCATCCGTAACACGGCATTCCTGGCGGGCGAAACCACGACATTCCGCGTGTACTACACGCTGGGCGTATTTATTGCCGCGGGCGAGGCCAACTTTAATGTCAACCTGGAACAACTGAATAATAAAGCCGTGTACCATATCACCGGTGACGGTACTACCTATGGTTTCTACGATGGTTTTTTTAAGGTGCGCGACAAATACGAAACATTTATTGATACGGCCAATCTCCTGCCGCTGAAATTTATCCGCAATGTGTATGAAGGCGGGTATAAAAAATATGAAAATGTGACGTTCAGCCAGCAAACGAATGCAGCCATTACCAACAACGGTGTTTTTAAAACGCCCAATTGCGTGCAGGATGTGCTTAGCTCCATTTTCTATGCGCGCAATATCGATTTCAGCAAGTATAAAGAAGGCGATAAGATTCCGTTTGCCATGTTCCTGGACAATGAGACCTACAATCTCTATGTGCGCTATATGGGCAAGGAAACGATCAAGACAAAATACGGTAAATTCCATGCTATCAAATTCAAACCGCTGCTGGTGAAAGGGACTATTTTCGAAGGTGGCGAGAAGATGACGGTTTGGGTGAGCGATGACGCCAATCATTTACCGCTCCGGGTGGAAAGCCCCATCAGTGTAGGTAGTATAAAAGTGGATATGATGGCATACCGCAATCTCCGGTACCCGCTTACCTCGCTGATTTCGGTGCGATAAAGCGGCCGTATTTTTATCTTTCGTGTTTTTTAGCCGGTTGTTTACTATTTTTAGGTAATAAATCCTTTTCCCTGTACATGAGGCGGACCCTGTTCAGCACCCTTTTATTGTTAGTGTACATTCACCTGACTGCCGGCGATGACTTCTGCGGCATCCGTAATACCGCCTTCCTGGCGGGAGAATATTCCAGCTATATCGTTTATTATAAACTGGGCGTGTATGTTCCCGCCGGTGAAGCGAAATTCAATATTACGCTCGAGCAGATGGATGGCAGGCCGGTCTATCATGTGGCGGGAGTAGGTTCCACCTACGGTTTTTATGATGGAATTTTTAAAGTGCGTGACCGGTATGAGACCTATATCGATACGGCCAGCATGCAACCGTTGAAATTTATCCGTAACGTCAATGAAGGCACGTATAAGAAATACGAGAACGTGACCTTCAACAAGCCAACTTCCACCGCCATTACCAATGATGGCGTTTATAAAGTGCCCAACTGCGTGCAGGATGTGGTAAGCTCCATCTACTATGCGCGCAACCTCGATTTCAGTAAATACAAGGTGAATGACACCATTCCTTTTTCCATGTTCCTCGATCGCACGGTGTACAGCCTGTACATCCGTTTTATGGGCAAGGAAACCATCAAGACACGGTACGGTAAATTTCATGCGTTTAAATTCAAGCCCCTGCTCATCAAAGGGACCATTTTTACCGGCGGAGAAAAAATGACGGTATGGGTAAGCGATGATGCCAATCACCTGCCCTTGCGGGTGGAAAGCCCTATCAGCGTGGGGAGCATCGATGTGGACATGATGGGATACCGCAACCTGAAGTACCCGCTGAGTTCGCTGATTTCGGTGAGATAGGAGAATTCAGATGAAAATTGTAAATTTGTATATAAAACGAACGGGTTATGACTACCGCAATTATTCGTCAACAACTCCATAATTATCTTGACGTTGCAGATGATAAAAAACTGAAGGCAATTTATGTCATGGTGGAAGATGAAATTAAAGATTCCTCGGTTGAATATACTGCCGGACTAAAGGCTGAA
>DASYCT010000489.1:0-9881 GCA_036500065.1 Chitinophagaceae bacterium
CCAGTCTTTGGCTTCCTCCTTACTGTCACGGTGACTGTTCCAGGCATAACGCGACCAGGCGGCGTACCAGATCCAATCGCGGTCTATTTGCAGGAGACGGGGAGTCGTATTATCGGCGGTATAGGGCCAGTCCCAATAGGATGCCTGCGGGTAAAGATGCAGGCCATTGGCGCCGTAGATATTGTGCATGGCGAGTACGCATTTCTGAATAAAGTCGACCGCTCCATACCGGAAGGGTTCGAGATTGGCCATGATATGGACGTTTTCAATCTGGACCGTGCCGAGACTGCTGAGCTTACGGTGCAGTTCAGCCCAGGAGCCGTGAGGTTCGTAGGTCGTCAGTGCCTCGCCGTTGTATTTTGCTTCCGTATAAAGGTTGTAGTACAGGGGCAGGGCGGCTTTCATCACGGCCGGGGCATCGGTGTCGTGGGCACGGAGCACGATGGGCGGCTCGGTGGTTTGGCCCAGTGCCCGGAGCCCGTCTTTTACGCCGGGAATAATGGTTTTGGTAAACCATTCAATGTCGTCGTTGCCCACGCCCTCCATCGCTTCGCCAAGGGTGACCATCAGCCCGACATTGGGATATTTCTGCACAAAGGCGGCGATGGACTTGCGGGTATAATCGGCGATAAGGGGGATGATGGGACGGTTGCGGTCCTGGGTCTTTATATGATTGTGCTCCGCAAAAGGTTTCGATACAATAATATTATAAAACAACTGGATCACCCAGATGCCGCGCTTGTCCGCTTCCCGGGTGAGAAAGCGGAACATGTCTTCGTTTTTCTTAAACGTGGCATCGTCGACCTCTACCGCGTAGGGGTAATCGGGCAGGCGCACCAGGGATGCAAAGGGATGGCCGTTCCAGAGATACAGCGAGTTCATGCGGTTGGCGAGCAATTGATCGAGGTATCGTATCCAGAGGGCTTTGTCGTAAAACCAGGGGAAGGTTTCCGGGGTGTATGGGTATTCGTAGACGTTGCGACCCGGCAGGTAGGTGGATTTCTGGAGACCGATGCAGGCCCCGCGGAGCACCATTTCAGGTTGATCGGTTACGTTTAGTTCAGCAGGCAGGGCATGGGCGGCACGGACACGCTGGGCGAGTTCGAGGCAACCGTATAATATGCCGGAATTGTCGGCGCCGGCAATGATGGCCAGGGGATTTTTATTGGTGCGTAGCAGTAAAAACCCTTCATGGCCGGGTGTCTTGCCGGGATTACCAGCGGCAAGGGATGTTTTTATCAATGGGTTGTCGAGGGTGCCGGCGATAAGACAGTTTTTACCTGGGGGAATGGTGTTGCCTTCGGTGATCGTGACGGTATAGCCGGCGGCGGTGAGGGCCGATGAAAGGCGTTGCAGGCCGAAAAGGACACGGGGGGCGGGATGAGGAGATGTAAAGAGGATAAGACCACCATCCCCCACACCCCCCGGCCCCCTGAAGGGGGAGTGCGGGCGCGCAAGGGCTGCCCGCGGCGCGGCGATGATGAATACTATTAATACAATGTATTTATTCATAGATAATCTTCCACTAAACAAAGTTAAAAAAGGGGGCTTACGGTAGATACCGTGGCCCCGGATTGCTTGACATGTATAAAGAGCGTTTATGTTATATCTTCTCCCCTCCCCTTTCACTGGACCTGTACGCCGCTTCGACGCAGGCCATGGTGAAAATGGCGTCTTCCACGCTGTTGTTGGGTGTGGGGATGCTGCCTTCGGCGGCTCGCTGCAACTGGGCCATGCTGCCGATAAAGGCACGGGGAAACCAGCTACCGGCAATGTCCACCTGCTGCCAGCCGTCTTTGTGAGGGCTGCCGTCGTCGTTTAATTGAATCCACTCGAATGCATCGGGCACGCCGCTGGGATAATCCTTGAGCACCCCCATCGTTATCTTTATCGCTCCACGGGTGCCTTCCAGCCATACATAGGATTGCTGGTTGCGCAGGCCAAAACGGTGACAATGGGCGGTATGAATGGAGGCGCGTCGATCATTGCCATAGTCCATAATAATATCGGAACGGACGGAGGACAGTTTGGCCATGGCCGGGTGGCCGAGGGTTTTGGCGTATACCCCGGCAGGGTTGCCAAAAAACGAACGCACCAGGTCGATGTAGTGGATGCTATGATAGACGATCTCCACGCGCGGCAGGCCATATACAAAGGGCCAGAGATGCCAGGGCATGTAGACGTTTACGTTCACTTCGATGTCGATCAGTTCGCCTATCAACCCCTGTTCGATAATATGACGGGCGGCATTGATATAGGGCGCATAGCGCAACTGGAAATTAACGGCAGCGGTCAGTTGTTTTTCACGGGCAAGGCTTAGGATATCCAGGGCCCCGGCATAATCGTCGCCCATAGGTTTTTGCATCAGCACGGCCGTGTGATCGGGCAATTGCTTCAAAACGCTGAGGATGGCGGAACCGGGGACGGCCAGGTCGATCACTGCGTCGGTGGGCAATTGCTGCGCCAGCTCCTGTATATTTTTAAACACGCGGGGTATGCCAAAGCGCTGCGCGGTATGCTCCGCCTTTGCCACATCGATATCGTAGATACCCGCTACCGGGAAACCCGCGATGCTATAGGCCGGCAGGTGGGCATCGTTGACGATGCCACCGGCGCCGATGATGATGATCGGCCGGGGCGACAAGGGCATTTCCGGTGTTGTTATAATGTTCATTTGTTTCTTTATGTCAACTGGTCCCCATCTTTATATAACTCGCTATCCCCATGATGATCCCGGCGATGACCAGTATCACGATGCCGGCGATGTTCATGCGGAAGGTTTTGATGCTTACGCCGCTCCATTCCTTATAAAAAAAGCCCCAGAGATTGCTGGCCACCACCATGAACGACATGTGAATGCTCCAGTTGGTATAGCTGTAGTGGCCCATAAAAAATGCTGCCATCCCGTAAAACACGAACTGGAGATACCAGAGAGCGCCGGCAAGGGCGGAATAGCTATAATTGTTCAAGAGGCTGATGCGGGTAGCGGGGCGCCCGGCAGGTTGCAGCAGGACGCGTTTGTAGTCCGCAAAACTATGATTGCGCACCTGCATCCATAAACAATAAGCCAGATTGACCGTGATGCCGCCCAGCAGTTCGACAAAGAACACGGGGCTGGTGGCCCATACGGGCGAAGCGCCGAGGGAAATGGCTTTTTCACGAATGGGGTCGCCGCTGTGGATGCCAAAGGCAAAACAGGCGCCGAGCACGCCGGCCATAAAGGCGATGAAAACGCCTTTTTTGAAAAGTCCCTTCGACGGGGTCATGGTGACAGGGCTTCCCTCCGAACCTTCGACAGGTTCCGCCACGCGGAGCGCCGACTGTTTTTCGCGGTCGCGGAGCATGCCGGCACGGCCGCAGAGGATGATACCGATAAGAGATACCCCTACGCTCAGGAGGGTGATCTTTCCCGGGAGGGTGCTCATCATGGCGCCCAACCGGGCGGCAGCGATGATGGGCACCAGGGTGCCGAGGGAAGATAAGAACCCGGTGGCGATGGTAAAGCCCAATGCAATGCCGATATAACGGACGGCGATACCCCAGGCCAGCCCGCCGATGCCCCACAAAAACCCAAACAAATACGTATAAAACAAGGTGGAAGATGGCACGGCGCGGAGTGTTTCCCAAAGATGGGGAGTGACCGCCAGCGCCAGCAGCAGGGGCAGCAGCAACCAGGCTACCAGGCCCTGCACGGTCCACAGGCTTTCCCAGGCCCAGCCGCTTACCTTTTTGAGGGGCACGTAGCAGGAGCCGGCGGAGATTCCACCGAGGATGAGCATGCTGAGACCGATGAGTACATTCATTCTGGCAATTTTTTTGAGCTATAGATCATAGAATCCATGGGCTGTCTTCCACAGCACCTGTTCCTGTTCTTCTTCGTTCAACAGCTCTTTCAGCACCTGGCGATAGGCCGTCCAGGTTTGGGTATAAGAGCCGGCGAGCAGGGATACGGGCCAGTCGCCGCCGCATAAACAGCGGGCGGGGCCAAACTGCTGCAATACAAATTCAATATAGGGCCTGGTATCACCGGCGGTCCAACCTGCAGCATTACCGGAGGCGGTGCCAAGACCGGATATTTTTACAAAGAACTGCGGATGAGCGGCAGCGGCTTTCAAAAGACTGCCCCAACGACCAAAACGCTCTTTGGCGGCCATCGGCGGCTGGTTGAGATGGTCAAACACGATCCGCAGACCGGGCACCTGCTCCGCTACCTGCAGGGCGGTTTCGATATGGGCGGGTATGACGCCGACCATATCATAGGGCAGGCCGTGACCAGCCAGCAGGCGGAGGCTTTCCAATACGGGTGGCTGCAGGAGCCAGCGGGCATCGGGCTCGTCGTGAACCAGGTGGCGCATCCCTTTGAACCAGTGGTTGGACGCATATTCGTCCAGCGCGCGGGCGGTAGCTTCGGGCTGCAACAACGGCAACCAGCCTACTACACCTTTGATCCATTCCGTGGCGGCAGCAGTCTGTAACATCCAGGCGGTATCTTCTTTATTGTTCGCCGCCTGTACCAGTATCCCACCCGTAATGCCTGCTTCCAGCCGGGCGGGTTCCAGTTCCTGCAACGCGTAATTGCGATGAAGGATGCTGGTATCATTTTTCAGCCAATCGTATTCAGCCCTGCCAAAGTCCCATATATGAATGTGCGTATCTATTATTGTTTGAGACATAGGGAACAAATGTAATGAGTTATGAGCTCAACGCTTTTTCCTTGAGGCCAAACTGTTTTTCAATCGCCTCGTTGTGTTCTCCGAGCAGGGGGGCGCCGAGCGCCGAACTGAACGGGGCGCCGTCGATCCGTATGGGGCAGCGCGTGGTCGTGATTTGCAGGCCGTTGCTGGTCTTCACTTTCAGTTCCATATCAAGGGCCTGGTAAGCAGGTTGGGTCGCCAGACCGGCGTAGTCCATCACTTCGGCGCAGCCGACGCCCGAGGGCGGCAGTTGCTTCAGCCAAAAGGCAGTGGTTTGTTGCTCAAGCCGGTCGGCGATTAACTGTTTTATTTCATCGCGTTTATCGAATCCGTCTTTTTCATCGGTCAGTGCTTGCAGTTCGGGGCTGTCCAACTGTACTCCCAGTTGGGCTATGCAACCGGTGCCAAGGGCGATATAGCCATCGGCGGTTTTATAAATGCCATAGGGTGCGGGCAGCCAGGGATGGGCGTTGCTTACCGCGCTGCGGGAAGGCAGGCGGCCATCGTTTAAAAAGCGGGTGAGCAGGTCGGACTGAAAATCAAGAATACTTTCGAGCATGCTTACCTGCACGAGGGCTCCTTCGCCAGTGCTGCCGCGACGGTAGAGCGTGGCAAGGATGCCTTGGGCGATGTGGGTGCCGGCAAGGATATCGACCACGGCTACCCCCATCGGCGTGGGGGGACGATCGCGGTTGTTGCTCAGCCATGCCAGGCCGGACACCGATTGCAGGAGCAGGTCCTGTCCCGGGAGGTCTTTCCAGGGGCCTTCACTGCCATAGCCGGTGACTTCGGCATAGACAATGCGGGGATTGATCTTTTTTACGGCGGTATAGTCGAGACCGATGCGCTCCATCACGCCGGGGCGGAAATTGTGGAGCATGACATCGGCTTTTGCAATGAGTTGTTTTACTTTCTCCAGATCCTGTTTGTTTTTCAAATCGGCCGCATAGCTCTGTTTGTTGCGGTTGATAGCATGGAAGATGGTGGACTCCCCTTCTATTTTTGTGTCGGACACATATAATTGCCGGCAGATATCACCCGTGCCGGGACGTTCTATTTTTATTACCTGGGCACCGAGATCGGCGAGGCGCAGGCTGGCGGAGGGGCCGGAGAGGAATTGGGAGAAGTCGAGGACGAGGAGAGGCACCCCCTGACCCCCTAAAGGGGGGGAGCTATCGCGCACGGCTTTGTCGATGGGGTCCATGTGATTGCCGGCTCCGTTATTATTGGTTTCGATGGCCGCGCTGCGGGCGGGTTCTGTGTGCTGGCCCTCCCCCTTTAGGGGGTCGGGGGGCGGGGTTGTTATTCGAATGGGGCAGCGGGTAGTGGTAAATTCCTTACCATCTACCTGTATTTGCTGTTCCATGTTCAGCACTTTATAGGCTTCGCTGGCAGTCATGCTTTTCCAGTCGAGCACTTCCATGGCCCAGAGGTCTTCTGCGTGAAGGCGTTCGAGCCACCAGGCGGAAGACTGGCCGGCGAGGTGGAGGGCAAGGGCCTGTTTCATTTCGTCGCGGCGGCTAAAGGCTTCGTCCTGGGTAAAGACGGCCAGTTCATCACAATGGATGGCCGCAGCCAGTTGCTGTATGTTCATCATGGCAATGGCGATATGACCATCGGCTGTGCTGTAGATGCCGTAGGGGGCACTCAATAAGGTATGGCCGCTGTTGACCGTGCTGCGGCGGGGCAATTGCCCGCTGCTGTAGTAAGTGGTCAGCAGTTCAAACTGGAAATCGAGGGCCGATTCGAGCAGGCTGGTTTCTACGCAGGCGCCACGGCCGGTGTGCCGGCGGCGGATGAGTGCGGCGAGGATGCCCTGCACCAGTTGGGCGCCGCAAAGACTATCGGCAATGGGCAATCCAAAAGGCATGGGGGGATCGTTGTCGTCGCCGGTGGTCCAGGCAAGGCCGCTCAGGGCCTGTACGAGCAGGTCCTGCCCGTCCGCCGTGGGCTCGGGGGTGCCGCCCCAGGTGCTGATGGAAGCATATACCAGCCGGGGGTTGATCGCCTGCAAGCTGGCATAACCGAGTCCCCGGCTTTCCATTTCCTCAGCGGGGTAATTATGGAGCAGTACGTCGGCAGAGAGAATCAATTGATGCACCTGCTGGCGGCTGGCTTCCGTTTGCATATCGGCCTGCACATATTCCTTGTTCCGGTTGATGGAATGAAACAGAAAATAC
Source organism: Chitinophagaceae bacterium (assembly GCA_036500065.1). GTDB lineage: Bacteria > Bacteroidota > Bacteroidia > Chitinophagales > Chitinophagaceae > JACMLD01. The sequence continues at coordinate 6,875 of DASYCT010000489.1, forward strand.
TGGCTGCGGGAGGGGTCGGCCTGTTGCGGGGTTTCTATCTTGATGACACGGGCGCCCAGGTCGGCCAGTCGCAGACCGGCGGAGGGGCCGGAAAGCCAGCGACCGAATTCGAGCACGGTCAGTCCGTTAAGTGGCAGGTTAGTCATGGTAGTGGCTTTAACTTTTCGCGGGGGCCTTCGGCCCGGGCTTGCCGGAGGCTGGCCCTGTACAAGTCATCGAGTTTTTCAAGGGTGGTTTCGGGGCTGCCGCCTTTTTGCAGGTATTCCTGCAGGGGAAGACCTGCATGATCCTGGAACCAGAGGTAGCCATTATAACGCGGACGTATATATCCACCGTCCATTACGGGCAGGAGGGTTGTAAAGAAATCGTTGGTAAGGTAATTGGCGCGTTCGCTTTTCCATGCCGAGCGGTGACCGGGCTGGCCGCCGTTTTCGACATACAAACCCGACTGGACGGCGGGCGATACCACCCATTGTGCAAATTCGAGGGCAATCGCTTTATGGGCGCTGTGGGCCGATATGGCCAGCCCCGTGCCGCCGATGGTGCTGCGCAGGCGGCCGCTGTTGCCAAAATGAACCAGGGGCGCATAGGCAAGCGGGTAGCGGGCATAGCCCGGGCGGCTGTAATTGGAATAACAATAGGCAAAGGGGCAATACGAGTAGTCGTTGGTGCTACTCATAAGCTCGGCAACGGCAATGGGGTTGCAGGAAAAGAATTTCGGGTCGATGAGCGAATACAATTCGCGCATGGTTTCGAGGGTCTGCAAGCCTGTATGCTTCCCCGTTATGGCGGTCTCGTTTTGGAAGGGTGTTTCGCCGTGGGCGATACAAAACATATAGAAATTCATCAACAGGTCGATCGGGATGGCGGGGATGGCCACGCGGCCGGAACGGGCAAGGGTTAGCAGGCCTTCCCATGTTTCGGGGACTACACCTGATCCGCCTTTGCCAAGGCTTCGGCGGACGAGGTCTGGGCGGTAGCTGGCGGCGGGGGTGGCGGCATCGATGGCGAGGGCCCATTGATGGCCTTTATAAAAGTAGCTGGAATGAGAACCGCCCACCGAATGGCGGGCCTGGTCCAGCAGGTAGGTTTCGGGCAGGTATTCATCCAGCGGGAGCACGCAGGCGGTGGCTGCGGCGCATCCTACCCAGGGATGGTCGATGATGAGCAGGTCGTATGTTTCAGCCAGTTTTTCCACGGGCGAATCGGCAAAAGCCTGGAGGCTGCGTTGTTTCCAGTGGATCTGTATGCCGGGATACAGTTCCGAAAAACGCTGTGCCGCCGCCACCAGCGGGGTGAAGCCGCGGGTATGGCCCCAGGTAATGGCTTGTAAAGTGCAATCGGGCATAGGTTGAACACCCCCGGCCCCTAAAGGGGAGCGGAGGTCGATTTTTTATTTACTAATAAAAGGTGTTCGCAAACAAGTACCAATTCGTTGTTCTGGTTGGTTATTTCCACCAATTCAGTGACAATACCCTGGCCGGGTTTTTTGTGTTCTTTTTTGTCTTTGATCGTAATTCTCGTGTGCAGGGTATCGCCGATATAGACGGGTTTTATAAACCGCAGGCGTTCGTAGCCATAGGTCATGGAGACATCGTTTATTTCGCGGGCGGTGAGGCCGATGCCGATACTGAATACGAGGGTGCCATGGGCAATACGATGTTTAAAAGGCTGGGTATTGCACCAGGCTTCGTCCATGTGGTGCGGGAAGAAATCACCGGTTTGGCCGGCATGGAGCACGATATCGGTTTCGGTGATCGTGCGTCCACCCGTGGAGCGGGTTTCGTTCAACACAAACTCTTCAAAATACTTCCTGGAAAACATGTTGTTGGGGGGCTATCATGTTGGCAATAAAGTGACCCTTTCTTACACAATCGTTATCAATTCTTTATACATTGAAATTACGGGAAGGGCCATCGGTGGGCAATGACAGGTCTTACTATATTGATGGAATATTTTACTATTTGGGGGGGAGGGCTTCGACTCCGCTCAGCCTGACATTTGACTCTGTGAGGCGTTTGCTACGCATTTGAAGGTTATATATAGAAGAACGAAGCGGGGATTGCGAAAAAACTCTCGGTACATGTGCTGCTCACGGCTCATAGCACGTGTCTTCTAAAATTGATCAGATTTGATACCTTTTTGATCAGATTTCGCACCTTTTTTTTTATGCCGGTTCATTTTTAGTTCTGATCTTCATGTACCGAAACCCCCGGTTATAAGAAAATCTCTACTCCCCTTTTTAAAGCACATTGATACAACACCTGTTCGTTTGATCTTTTTTTAACGTTCAAAAAATCAAATCAATTTATTCCCCGGCCATGACCTTTCCTTGATCGTACTATGACGGTACCGTACGATAAGCAGTGAAGATTCTGCGGATATGCAGTCGTGCGGTACCCCGGTACGAACGGGGGGTCAGCCAAAACTAAGTTTTGTTTACAGGGCTTATATTTCTAAAGGTTCCCAGGCCCGGGTTAGTAGCACTTTATTCAATCAACCTTGTTACTATTTAACCTTGTTACTATGCAGGACATCTTCAACCGCCTCGAACGCATCGATTACCTCATCCGGATCAAAGGCACCGGAACACCTTCACAACTCGCCTCCCGCATGGGTGTGGGAGAAAGAACCATCTATGAATACATCAGCATCATGAAGGAACTCGGAGCTCCGATACGCTTCTGCCGGTCAAGACAGAGTTATTGCTATGACCAGGAGGGTGAGTTTACCATTTCATTTATCAGCAGGGCCTCGTAAGGCCCTACTGGTATTCGTTTTGAGCAGAGACGCCGGGTTGACAGGGCGTAGGGGGATTTGTGTAGGTACTGTATCGTTAGATGCGAGTCAAACACGTCTTCATCCTGAAGCCCTGGTCATTGCGTGCGCGCTGCCCTGCCTGAAGGGGGAAACTATCTCTTTTGTCTTCTACTTTGATTTGGTATAAAAATTCAGGATTGGAATATCGACCGCCAGAAAAAAGGACCAGCGATGGTTCAGGGTATTT
>DASYCT010000490.1:0-5582 GCA_036500065.1 Chitinophagaceae bacterium
GAAATCGGCGATGAAGATAAAGTAAGTACAGGTTTCCGGTTTCTGGATACAGAGCCGGTAACCAGCAACCAGTAACTAGCAACCTGCAACCAGCCGCACCCCAAATACCGTTTCAAAATTCCTTTTCATCTTTTCTTTTACTTCTTCCATGGGCACTGCCCTTCCCAATTCTTTTTGCAGCGAAGTGACCTGCTTGTTTTGTATGCCGCAGGGAATGATATAATCGAAATAGCTAAGGTCATTGTTGATATTAAATGCCAGCCCGTGCATGGTTATCCAGCGGCTGCAGCGGATGCCCATGGCGCATATCTTGCGCTCACGGCCTTTGACAGCCGGGTCCATCCATACGCCCGTTTCGCCGGGCGAGCGTTCGCCTTTTAACCCATATTCCGCCATCGTCCGAATGACCACTTCTTCGAGATTGCGCAGGTAGCGGCCGATATCGGTGTAAAACCGTTCGAGGTCGAGTATAGGATAGGCCACCAGCTGGCCGGGGCCGTGAAAGGTAATATCCCCGCCGCGGTTGGCCTGGTAAAAACCGATTTGCCGGGCCGTGCGTTCTTCTTCACTGATCAGCACATGCTCCATTTTCCCACTTTTGCCGAGGGTATACACCGGGGGATGCTCTACGAAAAGAAGGTGGTGGGTGGTTTCACCCCCGGCCCCTGAAGGGGAGGACTGGCGCTCAAAACCCAGGGGGGCAGGCTCTCCGGCTGGCGCGGCAGCCTGAAAACTACGCAATACAGCCTTGATTTCTATATTGTTACGCAATAACAGCTCCTGTTTATTCCAGGCCGCCTGGTAATCCATTCTTCCCAAATCGCTGAATAATACCTCTTGCATAAGCTGCAAAGTTATTCATTTAGCAACGAACAACGTCACCGCTTCCAGCCCCATACCTGTAGCAATACTTATATAATCAGTTAGTAAAACTAGCAGTTTGGTTCCTAAGCCCTGGAAGGGCTTCCTGTTTTATAGGAGAATGCAGATAAAATCAAAACCCGGCTCCGGGGGTCTCCTGTAAAACGTAGGAGGCTCCCCGGAGCCGGGTGATACATCATTTTGTTTCTCTAAAACCGCGTGCCGAGGTAATGCGGCAGCATCGCCCGCCAGGTCGGCCAGTCGTGCCGCCATTCAGGACCCCAGATGTCCAGTTCGTAGGTGATACCCTTATTATACAGCACGCCCGCGAAGCGGCGGTTTGCTTCCGGGTCTTCGTGGTCGCCGCTGCCGGTCAGCAGGTGAATATGAGAACTGCGGCGTATCTGTTCAAGGATGCCGTGGTCGGTAAGGTTGGGAATATAATGTATGGGGCTGTTGAAATATACGTCCTCGTCCCAATACCCCCGGGTATATTCGGTCAAATCATACACCCCGCTCATGGCGATACAGCCCTGGAGCAGGTCGGGCCGCTTGAAAAACAGGTTGGCGCTGTGCAGGGCGCCAAAGGAGGCGCCGCAGGTAATGATCGGCGTATCCGGGCTGGTATGGGTGCGCACATAAGGCACCATTTCGTGGAACACATAGTCGTTGAATTGCTGGTGCCTGGCCGCCCGCTGGCGGGGTTCCATCTCATAATTCATCCAACTCTCCGTATTGATGCTGTTGATGGAGAAAACCTTCAGTTTCCCGGCCTCGATGAAAGGGGCGAGGGTATCGATAAGCTGGAAGCGCTCGTATTCGAGATAATCGGCTGCTGCTGTGGGGATTAGGAGCAGGGCAAAGCCATAATGCCCATAAACGGCCACCGGCATGTCTTTCCCCAGGGCGGGACTGTACCAGCCATCCAGGCGTCTTTCCATAACAAATTGATTTATATCCCTGAAAATTACAATATTTTACTTTTAAGCTTCGTTAATAAAAAATCCTACCCGAAAACTTGCACAGGCGAGGGAATCTGAATACCTTAGCAGTAGAATTAAAGCCGTTTTAATACTTACAGAACGGCTACTAGCAAGTCACTTCAGATCCACCTTCGTAGAGAAAGACCGTCCCTATTTTCACATCCTGTGATGACTGACATTAATCTTAACTCTATTTGATCACTTAAAAAAGGTTTGCTATGAAGTTTGATTTATCCCAAAACAGCGGCGTTAAAATCGCCATTATCGTAATCGTGCTTTATGCTGTAATCGCAGCTATCACTTTTTTTGCCTGGAATAAATAGGATTCCGGTAAACAAAAGCACTTACACATCAATTGCCTTGCAGGCAAGATGATGATTTCTGTGTCCTCAGCGAAGGGAGTAAACAGGATTAAATATTCTTTTTCCTTTCTGGATATTTTTCTGCGAACTGGTATACCAGTCCCCGGATATAGTCATTATCAGGGTACAGTGTTATATTCTGTTTGATAGAAGCCATATCGGCAAAAGATATTTCTTTTGTGAAAGGGCCCATGCCTATAAAGCGTCCCCTTTCTACCAGTATGACCTGGCAGTTTTCCTCCTCGTTGTCCTGCAGCACAAAGCTGGGAAGTTGCTCATGAAGCGACCGGATGGCCGTATCGACCTTTCGGTTATACTCCCCCGCAGGCTCGTTGGGCGGAAAACTTGCCGTCCGGTCTACAAAACAGAGTGCTTCGCTCAATCCAAACTCTTCAATGAGCTTTTTCAACAGCACCTGCCCTTCGTGCAGGAGGCTGAAGGTATATACGGCTTCGAGCTGTTTCTTCTTTCGTTCGATGAACAGGCGGCGATAGCCGTTGCGATCCTCGTAGGTGTACAGCCCGTATTCGTGGTGGTATTTCTTCTGGCTCCTGTTGTATTGCGGCCAGAGACGGCGTATCTCCACGCTTTCCATTATCAGCGCCGCCAGTTCGCTGGTACAAGGCTTATACGATACGGAGCAGACCGTACGCAGCATGTCCTGTTTGCGTTTACCCCCGTCGTTATTACTGAAATGGCTTTTTACGCGTTGCTGCAGGTTGACTGCCTTTCCCACATACACGATCTTCCCCTTCCGGTCATGAAAGTAATATACGCCCGGCGAAACGGGCAGTTGTTCTACCTGCCAGGCAGGCAGGTGCGGCGGCAGGTATTGCTCCTTGTTGCGCCCCTTCAGCATTTTGTTGATAATCCCTTCTTCATCGTGCGCCAGCAGCATTTCAAATACTTCCGCCGTGGCGAGCACATCACCGAGGGCCCGGTGGCGGTCGTTGATGGTGACTTGCAACTCGCGGCAGAGGTTACCCAGGCTGTAACTCGGGAAACCGGGAAACACCTTGCGGCTCAGGCGCACGGTGCATAGTTTTTTGCTATCCAGTTCATAGCCGCTGGCGGCCAGGTGATGCTTTACAAAAGAATAATCGAAGTTGACATTGTGGGCTACAAACACCCGCCCGTTGAGCAGGTTGAAGATATTCTCCGCCACGGCTTCAAAACGCGGAGCGCCATAGACCATTTCGTTGCTGATGCCGGTAAGCGCCGAAATATAACGCGGTATCGGTTGTTCGGGGTTGATGAGCGTATGGTATTTGCCCTCTATCGTCGTCCCATTGTGCAATACAATGGCGATCTCCGTTATCCCGCAGCCCGCAGCATGCCCCCCGGTGGTTTCTATATCGACGATAGCGTACATATTTCAGGACTATGAAATTACGGCTTTTTGCGCAGGCAAAGCATCTCAATTTACGTACCTTTGCAGCCCGATAAGGAAGAACTGTTTATATGGAACTGAGTAAAAATTATATTCCCGCCGATACAGAAAAAAGATGGAACCTTCACTGGAGGAACAAGGGCTATTTCAACAGCAAGCCGGACGACCGCAAGCCGTTTACCGTCGTAATTCCCCCTCCCAATGTGACCGGGGTGCTCCACATGGGGCATACGCTCAACGAAACCGTGCAGGACATCCTCGTGCGCAAGGCCCGCATGAGCGGCTTCAACGCCTGCTGGGTGCCGGGAAGCGACCATGCTTCGATTGCCACCGAAGCCAAGGTCGTACAGATGCTGAAGGAAAAGGGGATCGACAAAAAAGCGCTTACCCGGGAACAGTTTCTTGAATACGCCTTTGAATGGAAAGAAAAATACGGCGGTATCATTTACAACCAGATCGACCGGCTCGGTTGCAGCGTCGACTGGAACAGGGTAACGTTTACCATGGACGGCCATTACTACAAAGCCGTTATCAAAGTATTTGTCGACCTCTATCAGCAGGGACTTATTTACCGCGGGGCACGCATGATCCACTGGGACCCTGCCGCCAAAACCGCCCTGAGCGATGAAGAAGTGGAGTACAAAGACATACAGGGAAAGCTCTATTACCTGAAATACGCGCTTACGGACATGGCGGGCCGCCCCACCGATAAGTTTATCAGCATCGCCACCCAACGCCCGGAAACCATCATGGGCGATACGGCCGTATGTGTAAACCCTGCGGATGAACGTTATTCCCACCTCAAAGGCGCCCACGTACTGGTGCCCCTTATCAACCGCCGCATTCCCGTCATCTTCGATGACTATGTAGATAAATCATTCGGTACCGGTGCGCTGAAAGTGACCCCCGCGCACGATATCAACGACTATAACCTCGGTTTAAAACACCAGCTCGAAATCATCGACACGCTCAACGACGACGGTACGCTCAGCGCCGCCGCACAGCTATACGTGGGAGAAGACCGCTTTGCCGCCCGCAAAAAGATCATCGCCGAACTGAAGGAAAAAGATTTCCTGATCAAAGAAGAAGAATATTCCACCCGCCTCGGCTATAGCCAGCGCAGCGGTGCAGTGGTAGAACCGCGGATTTCAACCCAATGGTTCCTTCGGATGAAAGATATGGCGGGCCCGGCCCTCAACGCCGTAGTCGAGGGTGATATTAAAATACATCCCGGTGATAAGTTCCTCGCCACCTACAAATACTGGCTGGAAAATGTAAAGGACTGGTGCATCTCCCGCCAGCTATGGTGGGGACAACAGATACCGGCATGGTATGATGAAAGCGGGAATTGTTTTGTAGCGGAAACAGAAGAAGAAGCTGTTCAATTGGCTACAGGCCAGCAGCCGAAAACGGCCCGGCAAAACGGCTCGAAGCTCATAGCGCAAAGCGCAAAGCTGACCCGCGACGAAGACGTACTCGACACCTGGTTCTCTTCCTGGCTCTGGCCGATGGAAGTATTCAAGGGTGTCAGCCAGCCCGGCAATGAAGAACTGAATTACTACTACCCTACTTCTGTGCTGGTAACAGGGCAGGATATTATTTTCTTTTGGGTAGCCCGCATGGTGATGGCAGGCATGCACTACGAACAACGCATACCCTTCCACGATGTTTATTTCACCGGTATGGTGCGCGATAAGCAGGGCCGGAAAATGAGCAAACAGCTCGGCAACTCGCCCGACCTGCTGGAACTGATCGATAAATACGGCGCCGATGCCGTTCGCTTTGGCATTATGATCGCTTCCCCGGCGGGAAATGACTTATTGTTCGACGAAGCCGCGCTGGAACAGGGAAGGAATTTCAATAACAAGCTGTGGAATGCGTTGAAACTGGTGAAAGGATGGGAAGGAAGGATTGACAGTTCACAGTTGACAATTGACAACTCGCAGGCAACAACCGGCTTCGCCATAGAATGGTTTGAAAACAGGC
>DASYCT010000491.1:0-3011 GCA_036500065.1 Chitinophagaceae bacterium
TACCTGTGCACACTGGCCATTTCGGAAGGCTTCCGCCCCGAACAACTTTATCCCGAAATACAGTCTACGTATTGCTTCAGTGACATTACCGAAGATGAATGGCGGGAGATACTCCATTTCATTACGGCCGGAGGCGCAGCCCTGCAGCAATATGATGAATATAAAAAAGTAGAGGTTATCGACGGTGTCTACCGCATGCTCAGCCGCCGGATGGCCCTTCGCCACCGCATGCACATCGGCACCATCGTCAGCGAATCCATGATGAAAGTAAAGTTTATGAGCGGTGGCTTTATCGGGGTGATCGAAGAATGGTTTATTTCCCGCATGGAACCCGGCACCGTTTTCACCCTTGCGGGCAGGAACCTGGAACTGGTGATGGTAAAAGACATGACGGCCCTGGTCAAAAAATCCAATTCCAAAAAATCCATCGTCCCCAGCTGGCAGGGGGGCCGTATGCCGCTCAGCGCCAACCTCGGCAGGAAACTACGGCAAACATTCAATGAAGCATTTAAGACCCCGGGTAAAAAGAAACGGGAAATAGAGCTGGAAGTATTGCAACCCCTGTTTGATTTACAGGAAACGCTCTCCCACGTACCAAAGGACGACGAACTGCTCATTGAACAGATAGAGATAAAAGGAGAATATCACTTATTTGTTTATCCTTTTGAAGGGAGGCTGGTACATGAAGCGATGGCGGCCATCCTGGCCTGGCGTATCAGCAAAATAACCCCCATCACTTTTTCCTTTGCGATGAATGATTACGGCTTTGAGTTGCTAAGCGATCAGCCCATCCCGGTAGACGACAGCAATGTGTACGAACTATTCAGCCCCGACGACCTGCTCAACGATATCCAGCGCAGCGTCAACGCCACCGAAATGGCAAAAAGGAAATTTCGTGATATTGCCGTTATCGGCGGTCTTATCTTCCAGGGCCATCCCGGCGAAAAACAAAAAGCAAGACATCTTCAATCTTCCGCCTCGCTGCTTTTCAATGTGTTCTCCGAATACGAGCGCGACAATCTCCTGCTTCGCCAGTCCTACCAGGAAGTACTGGATCAGCAAATGGAGGAAGTCCGGTTAAGGAATATGCTCGAACGCATACAGCAATCCCGTATAGTAATCACCTTTCCCCAGCGGCTCACGCCGTTCTGTTTTCCGATTAAAGTAGACAGTATGCGCGAAAACCTTACGTCCGAAAAACTGGAGGACCGGGTAAAACGGATGCAGGCGCAACTGGACAAATAAAAAGGGAACAGCATAGTACAACATGCTGTTCCCCTGGGAAAATAGAATTAATTTTTGCCTATTTGTTGACCAGGTGCTTGCGCTGTGCCGTGTAAAGGATAATAAACAAAACGACAAATATCGTTGCAAAGATGCCTCCCATGCCTCCGATCCATCCAACCCCGACAAATACGGTCATGGCTATAAGAGGCATTATTTCTCCCACGACATACAGGTAATATCCCTGTTGTCTCAGCTTCCGCATTTGTATGGCGCCGATCACGCACAGGACAATCCCCAGGATATTTATCAGGGAAATCCCCACGCGGTTTTCATACATGGTCCTCGCCTGCGCGATCATTTCAGGAGAATACATTTTCTTTAAAAACCCCGGCATTGAGTCAAATTTGCTGCTGTTGACCATCTCCTCCATTCCGTCAAGGCTTTTTTTGGCGCCTCCCGCTATGTACCAGAGATAATAACAAAAGCTAAGTCCACTGGCAATAAACGTAAGAATAGTAAGGACATTAATCCCGCTCGGCAGTGCAGGTTTAATGTCAGAAGGCATGTTATAGTTTTGATTAACGTCGCTCATAAAAAAACAGGTTTTGTTGTAAGGGATTTTTGGCCCTTAAAATTAACCAGCCTTTTCGAATAAAAAAATGAGATACACCGGCGGCAAGTGGTAGTTTTGCACACTTTATCAGCATTATGCACGCCCCGTACTTATATCAGTTGCAGCAACAGCGTTACTGGCTCTCGCCGGAACGGATGGTTTTCTGGGAGGAGGAAAAGGCCCTGGTAGTCTCCGATTTGCATTTTGGCAAAACAGGGCATTTCAGAAAATCGGGCATTGCCGTGCCCCAGTCCGTTTACAAGGAAGACCTCCAGCGCCTCGTAAGCCAGTTGCAATACTTCCAGCCCCGCCAGCTAATCGTAGTAGGGGACATGTTTCACAGCCATGCCAACAAGGAGCTCGACCTGTTCAAAAGATGGCGGCATGACTTTCCCGATCTCTCCGTCCGGCTTGTAAAAGGCAACCACGATATATTACAGGAAAGCTGGTACAAAGAGTTGCAGATTGAAACATCCGACGAGCTATCTATACGTGAAGTAGCATTCAAGCATGATATTACATCGCCCGACAGCACTGCGGACGATGGCCGCTACTTCTTTTCCGGGCATATCCACCCGGGCATTCATATCCGGGGCATGGCAAAGCAATCGCTGAGTTTTCCCTGTTTCTATTTCTCCCCCTCATTTTGTGTATTGCCCGCCTTTAGCCGCTTCACAGGTCTTGCCATGATACGGCCCGGCGAAGGCGACCAGGTCTTTGCCATCGTCAACCATACCATCATTCCCTGCTGATGCTGAAGATAGCCTACGATCCTGTCTATGCACATCCGCTTCCCGAAGACCATCGCTTTCCCATGCTCAAATATGAATTGATACCGGGACAGTTATTGTACGAAGGCACCCTCCAACCGGGCGAACTCTTTTCACCCGCTCCCTGTAGTGATGAAATCGTCTTGCTCACCCATACAAACGCCTACCTGCATAAACTGCAGCACCGGGGCCTCTCCGCCCGCGAGCAGCGGGTCATCGGCTTTCCCCAATCGCCGGAACTTACTCTCCGCGAACTGATCATTACGCAGGGCACCATCGATTGCTGTCTCCATGCGTTGAAATACGGCGTATCACTCAACGTGGCCGGGGGCACCCACCATGCTTTTGCCGATCATGGAGAAGGCTTCTGCCTGCTAAACGATTTTGCCGTCGCATCCAAT
>DASYCT010000492.1:0-2749 GCA_036500065.1 Chitinophagaceae bacterium
CTCATCAGTGGCATTAACGGCCACATACAAGGCAGAATAGGCACCGTTATCGGTTCCTCCTGGAAGGGCAAACCTTATGTAAAAGGACCTTACAAAAAACGCACTGGCAAGGCAGGCCTGGGCGAGGCCGGCAACCGCAACAAATTTGCCGACGCACAATTCTGGCTAAAACCGCTGCTGAAATTTGTTCGCGTAGGCTTTAACGGCTATGCCGAACGGGTAGAAGGTTTCTGCGCCGCCAAATCCCTGCTGCTTCGAAACGCCTTTGAAGGCGTCCAGCCGGATATTTCCATTAACCCGTCGCTGGTAAAAGTCAGCTTTGGCGAGTTGCCGCTGTCGGACAGTATCGCCGTATCTAAAACAGCCCCGGGGCAGCTGGCATTCACCTGGAACCCCGCCGCCGTGGCAGATGGGAATGCCAAAGACCAGGTAATGATGCTGGCCTATGATGTAGAACATGCAAAAGCACATTTTACTACCCTCGGGCAGTTTCGGAAAGACGGCGGCGATGTGTTGCATACGGACCCAACGCCGGGCAAGACCTGGCATATTTACTGTGCCTTTATTGCGGCCGACCGAAGCCGGCAGTCGGAGAGCACGTACCTTGGCACCATCACGATGTAATTCGAGTAGGAAATAAGAACAGCTTATATTACTTTTATGCCCAATCGTCCCGCAACTGCGGGTAGTAAAACCCACTCCCTCGTATGAAACCATTGAAACCGGTATTCTTGTGCATGGCAATTGCCGTAATAGTAACCAGCTGTCACAGCAGCGATCATTCGCCCGCTTCAACCGATAAAAAGTCCACTCCCCTTGAACAACGGCAACTACTGATAAAAGAACTGAACCGGCTGAAAGCCGGGCTTGCCTCGGGCGATAAAAATGCCGTGGCGTCTTTTTTCAGTTTCCCTGTCCCCGATAGCGTGCTGGCCATTTATACCGATGACGCTGACTATAAAAAGGACTATTATGCCGCCGATACTCAAATAACCCGCCCCTTGTTTTTAAAACACTATCCCTTTATTGTCAAAAACCTGGGGGACGAGGACCTGAACGAGCTTTTCAAGGTGCTTAAGACCGATAGCCTGCTGCAGAAAGATACGCTCGAACACGAGTGGAGCAACGACACCCTACCCTGCGCCCGGGTCTACAGTATCACCATCGAAGACGACAGGGTGACCCTGATGACACGCTGGGAACGCAATCCCAATTACAATGAAAAAAAGGATACCACCGATTCGACGGGTGAAGAGGAAGACATGGGCGATGGATGCGAGTTTGCCTCATGGCTGGTATTCCGGTTCGATGGCACAAAGCTTACCCTGGTAAAACTGGCCCAGGCCGGGTAGCCGGGCACACAATAACAAATGAAACCGTTTATAACCGTTTTAGTATTGCTGTCCCTGTGTATTGCTAATACACAGGGACAGGGGAAATTATCTCCCCGGCAACTGGAAGCCTACCGGCAACATTTCCGGGACAGCCTGCCCAGGCCCACGGGTTGGACAACCGACCTCGCGGGATTGTTTACCCATGCACAGCGACACTCGCTGGACAGCCTGATCGGTAACTATGAAAAAAAGACCAGTCTCGAAATCGCCATCGTAACCCTGGACACCCTTTGCTTTGCAAAGAAGAATCTCGATAATCTTACCCTGCATATCGCCAATACCTGGGGAATAGGAAAAAAAGACAAAAACAACGGCATTACGATTTGCATAGCAGCCGGCTACCACGTTATACGGGTTGAAAATGGCCTGGGAATTACGGAAATGCTGACGGATGCCGAAACAAAATATATCATCGACCATGACATGACCCCTTTATTCAAACAGGGGGATTATTACGGGGGAACGGCAGCAGGATTAAACGCTATTATGGCGAAGCTCGATGCGGCAATGAAGCCATGAAACAGACCAATACATTTATGAAAATTATACTTGCCTGTATCTTCCTATTCATCAACCTGGCTGCTTTTAGCCAGTCACCGCTTTATAAGTCACACCACATCCTCCTCGTCGATCTTAACCGGGATTCTATTGCCGATACGATATTCATCATGCCGGATATCCACGACAGATCAACATTCAAAAAAATAACCATCTCCATTACGGGATATGGCAGGCAAACATTTTTAGCCCGGAATAGCTGGACGAATGTGGATTCGGCGTTTCTCAACAGGAATATTAATGCCGTGCGGACGAAGAAATTATTTTTAGCCGGCAATAACAATCAATCCGTCATCCTCCTGTTCGGGGAACTGGATGGAGCGGGATACCGGGACGAGTTTTCCATCATCAATATTGAAAATAACAAGGCCAAAATGGTGTTTGATCACACCGACGATGACATCGATGTGGAAATACCTACCAAACTGGCCGACCTTGACAATGACGGCAAGCTGGATTTTATTTTCACTGAAATCGGCGAGGTATACGAACAGGTGGATAGTTTAAAAGGCAGCATCGGGAGCTATCACCCGTATTTTATTTATACGGTGGACGATAACTGCCGGCTCAATAAGGTGCTGACCAAAAAGTACAATGATGAACATTATGTGTTTGCCGGCTATGAATACAGTGAGGATATCAAAATTTTATACCCGCGAAACGGGGGAAAGCCGAAAGTGCTGAAATAGAATTGATGGTTGATAGCTATTTCCCCACCCAATCCATAATACTCGTCACCCCCATCCAGCTCATCACCCCCACGACTATCCAGCCCGCCGCCTGCATCCATACCGGGT
>DASYCT010000493.1:0-7691 GCA_036500065.1 Chitinophagaceae bacterium
GAAGTGATTGCGCAGGCGCAACCCGATGTGATATTGGCGACTGATTTTGGCTATGACCTGCAGGGAAGCCTCGAAAAATTCAAGCAATTGCCCGGCATCTCCTTGTCGCCTGCCGCGAAGAACAACCGCATTTACCGTATCAAAGAGCACGATTTGGTTTATCTTGGACCACGTACCGGGGAGAATGTATTGGAGATAATGAAGCTGGTACATAAGAAATAAGAAGCCCTGGCATGCAGAAAAACAAACCCGGTTTTGGTGTTTATTACGGTGTCCTTGCCGTCGTGCTGCTGGTATCGCTGGTCATTTCGGCGAGAGTAGGAGCGGTCAATTTATCGTACGATAAGATATTCGCCTTTATCGGCAAAAGCATGGGCTGGCATACCAGCACGCCGTTTACCAATATAGAAGAACAGGTATTCTACCAGATACGCCTTCCGCGGGTGCTGCTTTGTGCGCTGGTGGGCGCGGCCCTGTCCGTGTCCGGCGCGCTGATGCAGGCGCTGTTCCGCAATCCCATCGTAGAACCCGGGCTGGTGGGCACTTCTTCCGGTGCGGCGCTTGGCGCGGCGTTTATCTTTGTGATGGGCAAAACACTGACGGGTTCTTTTTTTGAAAGCATCGGTCCCTTTTTGTTGCCCCTGTTTGCCTTCCTGGGCGGGTTCCTTGCCACTATTGTAGTGTACAAGCTCTCCAACGTATTCGGCAAGACAAATGTCAACACGATGGTACTGGCCGGCGTGGCGATGAATGCGCTGGCCAATGGCGGCACCGGCTTTTTCTCTTATATCGCCCGCGACCCGCAGGCAAGAAGCATTACGTTCTGGAACCTGGGCACGCTGTCCGGCGCCGACTGGAAGGGCGTGGGGATGGTGGCGGTGTCGACCATCGGCGGCATTCTTTTATGCCTGCGGCATACCAAGGCATTGAATGCGCTGATGCTTGGCGAAGAAGAAGCCGCTTATCTCGGCGTCAACACCGAAAAACTCAAACGGCAGGTTATCCTGCTCAATACATTTATGGTGGCCATCGCCACCTCGCTGGTGGGCGTGATTGGTTTTGTGGGGCTGATAGTGCCCCACCTGCTGCGCATGTGGCGGAGCAGCAACAACCGCTTCCTGCTGATCGGCTCGGCCCTGCTCGGGGCCATCCTGCTCAACCTGGCCGATATGGTGGCGCGGGTGCTGGTAGCGCCCAGCGAGTTTCCCATTGGCATTATTACGGCCTTTGTCGGCGCACCGGTATTTCTCTACATGCTTATCAGCAACAGCCGTAAACAGCAGAAAGGAGGGTTTTATGCTTAGCGTGGAGAACATTGTGCACCGCATCGGGAGCAAACAGATCCTGAACGGCATCAGCACCGTGTTTGAGCCCGGGCTTTTCCATGTCATCGTGGGTCCCAACGGCTCCGGCAAATCTACTTTCCTAAAAATCTTCAGTGGCGAGCAGCGGCCCACGGAGGGCAGGGTGCTCTACGACGGCAGCGATGTGTTCCAGCTTAGCAAATTGTTTGTGGCGCAGCGCCGGGCGGTGATGAGCCAGCAGCCGGAGCTGCATTTTCCGCTGACCGTGGCCGAAGTGGTGATGATGGGACGTTATCCCCATTTCACTTATCGTCCATCGCGCAGGGATGAATCCATCTGCCGCGAGGTGATCGGCAAGATGGAGATCAGTCCTTTCCTGCAACGCGATTACCTCACGTTATCGGGGGGTGAAAAACAGCGGGTACAGTTTGCGCGTGCACTGGCACAGCTTTGGGAACCACCGGCGAAGGGCAGCCGCTATCTCCTGCTCGACGAGCCCATTTCCAGCCTCGATATTCATTACCAGCACCAGTTCCTGCAAATCGCCCGGCAACTGACCGAAGAGAAGATCGTACTCGTCGCCGTGCTCCACGACATCAACCTCGCCATCCAGTATGCCGACAGCATTCTTTTTATGAAAGAGGGGCGGCAGGTGGCAAAGGGCCATCCTGCTACCATCGTCACGACGGAACTCATAAAGGATGTATTCAATATCCCGGTCGTCCTTATCGAGAACCCGGTATTGCAGAAGCCGCTAGTGGTGTATCATTCGTAAAGAGCTTGAAGCTTGCGGCTTAAAGCTTATTTTTGCCGCTATGACACCCGAACGACACGAACGGCTTTTATCGGTTTTAAACAAGCGGCAGGGCGACCTGGCCGTGGTGCTGGAAAATGTATCCGATCCCCATAATATTTCCGCGGTCATGCGCACCTGCGATGCGGTGGGCATACAGGATGTGTATGTGCTCAATACCAAAATACCCCGTCACAAGAAATGGGGGGCCAAAAGCTCCTCCAGCGCGGCCAAATGGCTGACCATCCACCAGTACACGGACGCGCAGGAATGCTTTGCCGCCCTGCGTAAGTCCTATAGCCGCATCCTCACGACCCACCTGAGCAGTGATGCCCTGTCGCTCCACGACATCGATTTTACCCAGTCCATCGCCCTCGTGTTCGGCAATGAGCACAGCGGTGTGAGCGATGAAATCCGCGCGCTGGCCGATGGCAATTTTATTATCCCGCAAATGGGGATTATCCGGTCGCTGAACATTTCGGTCGCCTGTGCCGTTACCGTGTATGAGGCCATGCGTCAAAAGACTGCGGCCGGTCATTATGCCCGGCGCAGCCTGGAACCGGAACGCTTCGGCCAGTTGCTCAATGAATGGGGCTTTTATGGAGAGGAAGTAAATAATTCTTAATCGTACTCGTATGCAAAAGAAATGGTTGATACCGGTGTTGCTGCTGTTTTCCCTGGCAGCCCGGGCGCAGGAAGTAAAGAAGCTAAGCATCGACGACCTGCAGGCTTATATCGAAAAGAGCCAGAAACCGCTGGTGGTCAATTTCTGGGCCACCTGGTGCTCGTCCTGCGTGGCGGAAATCCCCTATTTTATTACTACGGTCAATAAGCAATACGGCGACAAGGTGGAACTGCTACTGGTAAGCCTTGACATCAAGCAATACTATCCCCATACCATCCGCGCCTTTGCCGCCAAACGGAATTTCACGGCACCGATTGCGTGGCTGAGTGAAAGCAATGCCGATATATTCTGCCCTCGGATCGATAGCCGCTGGGGCGGGGAGATACCGGTGACGCTGATGGTCAACAACAGTAAAAAGTACCGGCGGTTTTATGACAGGGGGTTGACGGAACTGCAGTTTGCGCAGGAATTAAAAACGCTGACAAACTACACACCAAACAAACCCTAAATACATAGGCTGCCGTTGTTTTCTGTGCGTTTGGTGTGCGTTATAGCGAGGATTTACCGCAAAAAGCTACTTCTTTTTTGGTGTCTCTTTCTTTGCACTCTTTTTGGCGACTTCTTTCTTTATTGGTTTTAAGTTTTTCCGAAGTGTCAAAAGTTCTCCGGCTTCAACTTCCAAATATTCTGCTATCATGAAAAGCGTATCGTATCCTGGCTGATAAATATTCCTACACCATTGCGATACAGTATTTTCATGTGAGCCTAAGTATTCTGCAAGGTCTCGATTTTTTTTTCCAGCAATGGCTAACTTAGCCTTGATGCAGTTATAGTTCATATCACTCATTAAGAAATGATCTGATAATCCATTTAAATGGAATTAAACCGTTATCCATGCCGTTACAGCAATGCCTGATCGGTATTGTGAAAGTAAAGCACCTCGACAAAAAGCAGTACCTTCTCAAAAAGGGCGCGGTGTGCGGGAATGTCTATTTTATCCGGTCCGGTCTTTTGTACCGGTATCATATTGAACGGGATACCATGATTATATCCGGTGTAATGGCAGAAAATGATACGGTCTACACCGTGCCGGGTTTCTGTAACCAACGCCCTTCCCACGAGTTTATACGGGCCGTTGTCCCCACAGAACTATATTATATAAGCTATGACGAATTGCGTAGCATCCAGGTCCGGTTCCCGGAATTCCATTTGGTTTGTCATGAAATCAGTGTTTACTGTCATACGATGAGTGATCGACGAAGTGAAGTTTTGCTGTTACCACATACCGGTGATCGACTGAAATATATGTGGGAGCGGCAGCCGGACATTGTGGCGCGTTTGCCAGACAACCTGCTTGCTGCTTACATGGGCTGTACGCCGCAGAATCTAAGCCGGATAAAGAGTAAGCTATACCAGTAGGTGCCGGAAAGAAATAAACATTCGGTTTTACTTTAGTGGTAAATCCGGGTGTTTTACTAACAAGCCGGAATTTTTTCTGTCCGTTAATAATGGGCTATTACAATATCAAAAATTCATTTCGTCCAGCCTAATGCCTTTGGTAGGTAAGTGTACGTATGTATTCCGTAGAACTACGCACGTATGATTTAAAATTCTTCTATACATTTGTTCCACGTAATTCTAAAATACTTCTCCCAGTTAGCTCTAATTAGTATCAGCCTTACTACCTTATTCTCGTAAATAAAAGCTGTAGCAATAATCGACGTATCCTCCCCCATACACCCTCAAACCCGTTTGCGTATGAACCGGCTTCTGATTCTATTGGCATTCGTATGTGCCGCCAAAACTCCTTTTGCCCAGGACACGCCTGCCCTCAGTGCGTCCGATGCGGCCAAAGTCGATAAACTGTCCCAACAATACGTCGCCGCGGTTGGCAAGAAATCCGACGAGATAAGTGCAGCCATCGATAAGACTACACAGCAATACCTCGACCGCCTCCAAAAACAGGAATTAAAGCTGCAAAAAAGGATGGCTAAAGTCGATTCGGTAAAAGCCCACAATGTATTTGCCAGCTCCGCGGCTAAATACCAGCAATTAAAAAATGATATAAATAATAGGGCGCAGCGCTTGCAACGCAGTACCGGCCGGTATCTTCCCTTTACCGATACCGCGGCTACCAGCCTGAAATTCCTGTCGGGCAACCCTTTTGGCAGCAAACTCCCGGTGAACCCATCACAATTAAAAGACGCCTTGGGCAAGGTAAACGCCCTCGAAGCACAGCTTAAACAGGCCGAGAACGTAAAAGAATTCATTCGCCAGCGAAAGGAATACCTGAAGCAGCAGTTGGCCAGTGACAATATGGGCAGCGATTTAAAGAAGTATAATTCCACGGCTTGGTATTACATCCAACAAATCAACGACTATAAGAAATCCTTGTCCGACCCCACCAAAGCCGAACAAAAGGCCCTGGCATTACTCCGCCAGTACGGACCGTTTCAAAGCTTCATGGCAAAAAATAGTGTACTTGCCGGCCTGTTCAATGTTCCGGCGGATTATGGAACGACTTCTTTAAATGGCCTCCAGACTGTCAGCCAGGTCCAGAACCTGCTGCAATCGCGTATCAGTAACCTGGGACCCAACGCGATGCAAACCGTGCAGGCCAGCCTCGGCGCGGCGCAATCGGAGCTATCCAAACTGCGCAATCGCTTTCCGCAGGCAGGCAGCACGGGTGATATGCCCGACATGAATCCCCAGGCCACTAAAACACAATCCTTCAAAAAGCGACTGCTGTTTGGCCTTGACATGCAGACTACCAAAACCAACGGCGTTATTCCCACCTATACTGATTTTGCCCTGACGGCGGGCTACCGGGCGCTGGACAGGCTCACCTTCACCGTCGGTATCTCCTACAAGATGGGTTGGGGGCAGGACCTACGCCACATTCACCTGTCGAGCCAGGGCATGGGTTTGCGCTCGGGACTTGACTTTAAAGTAAAAAGAAGCTTTTTCCTGACCGCTGGCGCCGAAGCTAATTACCTGAGCGCCTTTAAGTCCATCAAGGAATTGCGCGATTATTCGGCCTGGTCCATGTCGGCGCTCACGGGTGTGAGCAAGACCGTATCCCTCAAAACGAAGTTTTTCAAAAATACGCGCGTGAGTGTTTTGTACGACTGGCTGCATGCGGCGCATATTCCGGCTACCCCTGCTTTTGTGTTCCGGGCGGGGTACAATTTTTAGTTGCTAAAAACTAACCTGACAATAATAGATAAAAACTGCTTATGCAACCCAAAACCGTGTTTTGTACTTTAATGGCTTTACTATGCTTTGCCATAGCGTCGGCCCAACCCTCCACGATTTATTCATTCAAAATCGATTCCATAACCGGCAGCCGCCCGATTGATTTTTCTGCGTTCGCGGGAAAGAAAATATTGATCGTTAATACGGCTACGCTCGATGCTGATTTTTCGCAAACGATGGAGTTGAATAAACTGCAACAGCGCTTTGCTTCCACGCTTGTCGTCGTATTGATTCCCAATAATGATTTCAACAAGGAGCCGGGTATCAACCGGCAGGTAGCTGAATTATTAAGCAACCTGCATGTACAACTTATTGTCACGGCTAAATCTTATACACGAGGAGCAAAGGCCCATCCGCTTTTTCAATGGCTAACACAAAAGTCATTAAACGGTGTGATGGATACCTCCATTACCGGGGATTTTCAGAAATTCTTAATCAACGAACAGGGCAGCCTGGTGGCGGTTTTTAATGCAACAACAAGAGCTACGGCCAAAGGCAATATTGTCAATGCCATTACAGGCACTCATTAAAATAATACGGACTCGACTATACCCCTAAAGAATTATTGTTATGAAAAAAGCAACGTTTAGACATTCCTTTCCTGCCTTTGCGGGTTTCGTTATGATGGCGCTTATGTCTTTTGTGTCATCGCAGGCGCAAGACACCTTGCCCCAAATCGGCAGCGTCATCCCGGCTTCTCCCAACGCAGCCTCGTTGGGAAAATTCGGAGAAATACCCGTAGGTTATTATACAGGCATCCCGGAAATCAGCGTACCTATTTATGAAATCAACACCGGAACAATAAAACTTCCCATCAGCCTGGGTTATCATGCCGGCGGCATCCGGGTGGAAGAAGTGGCTTCCTGGGTCGGCACTGGCTGGGCGCTCAATGCAGGGGGTGTCATCACGCGACAGCAACGGGGGTTGCCGGATGAATATGAAGGCAGGTACCAATATGTGCACGATAAAATAGCTAAATACACCAATGGCCTGATGGGATCGACTGAGCAGCAGAATTACCTCGACTCAATTACCGACGGGACCATCGATTCGCAAATGGATCTTTTTACGTACAATATCGGCGGTGAATCAGGAAAATTTATATTGGATACGCTGGGTAACGTTGTCACCATGCCCAATTCGAGGAATAAATTTGAGTTCGATAATGTGAACTGGAAGATAACCGACATCAATGGGACACAGTATTTTTTTCAAACGAAGGAAAGTACCCAATCGTATGCTGTAACCAATGGGACGCTTCCGCCCAACCCTCAACCGTCTGGCACCGGTAGCTGGTACATCACCAAAATCGTCAATGCGCTGGGCACTGATTCTATCAATTTTGTATATGAGGTTGCCGAGACAAATTTTGAATCCAATGGCACCCAAACCATCTACACGGGTTCGGGATGCTCCAAGGATATGGACTATACGTATACCACCAATACCGTCAACGGCTGGCGGCTGACGGGCATTTATTTTAAAAACGGCAGTGTTCTTTTCAACAAGGATACAGCGCATCGCTGTGATTATAGCTCGGATTATGCGCTAAGCTCCATCGTCATAAAAAGTACCGACAGCGCATTCTATAAAAAATATGTGTTGCACAAAAGCTATATCTGTAATAATATAAGCGGTTGTGCGACCGGCAATGAGGAATACAACCGCCTGTTCCTGGACAGCCTGGCTTTTTTTGATCGCAACGACAGTCTGG
>DASYCT010000494.1:0-8045 GCA_036500065.1 Chitinophagaceae bacterium
GGAGGAAACGCTGAACGAGGCGCTGGAAACGGTACCCGCCGACAAGATTGATGTGTGCAAGGCGGTGTTGCAGATTGTGTATGATAATTTAAAATAGTGAATGGTGACTCACCTTCACCACTCACAACTAAACCTTTTGTATGAGCACCACAACTAAAGCAGCAGATGCCCTGAAGGGCGGCGGGTGGCTGATCAAAGAAAGCTCGCCTTATGAAACGTTTATTCCCGAGGATTACAACGAGGAGCAGCAGATGGTAAAGGATATGTGCGCGGGGTTTTTGGATACGGAAGTTTTGCCGGTCATTGACCGGATCGATAAGATGGAACCGGGGCTGATGCCTTCCCTGGTGAAGAAAGCCGGTGAACAGGGATTGCTTGGCGTATCTATCCCGGAAAGCCTGGGCGGCCTCGGAAAAGATTTTATCACCTCCACGCTTGTCAACGAAGGATTGGGCGGTGGTTTTTCTTTTTCGGTGGCCGTGTCAGCGCATACGGGGATTGGCACGCTGCCTATCCTGTATTTTGGAACCGAAGCACAGAAACAAAAATACGTGACCAAACTGGCCACGGGTGAATGGAAAGGGGCTTATGGTCTTACCGAGCCCAACAGCGGCAGCGATGCCCTCGGAGCCAAGACCAGCGCGAAACTGAGCAGCGATGGTAAATACTATCTTTTAAACGGGCAGAAATGCTGGATCACCAATGGTGGTTTTGCCGATGTATATACTGTATTTGCCAAGATAGACGGCGATAAGTTTTCCGCTTTTATCGTGGAGAGAGGATTTGAAGGATTTACACAGGGGCCGGAAGAGCATAAGATGGGGATTAAGGGTTCATCTACCGTACAGCTGTATTTCCAGGATTGCAAAGTGCCGGTGGAAAACCTGCTCGGTGAAATCGGCAAAGGGCATATCATCGCGTTCAATATTCTCAATATAGGCCGGCTGAAATTGTGTGCTGCCGCGCTGGGTGCGGGCAAACGGGCGTTGACGACCACCATTCAATACGCCAATACGCGGGAACAATTCAAAACCGCTATCGCCAATTTTGGCGCTATTAAAAATAAGCTGGCCGAAATGGCCATTGGCCTTTGGGTGGTTGAAAGTGCGCTGTAC
This sequence comes from Chitinophagaceae bacterium, assembly GCA_036500065.1. GTDB lineage: Bacteria > Bacteroidota > Bacteroidia > Chitinophagales > Chitinophagaceae > JACMLD01. The sequence continues at coordinate 1,116 of DASYCT010000494.1, forward strand.
CGCACTGCCAAATGGATCGACGACAAGGAAATCGAGCTGGTCAATGCCGGTAAGCCGTTTAACGAAGCATTGCTGGGCGCGGCCGAAGAATACGCCATCGAATGCGCCATCCTGAAAGTAGAAGGAAGCGAGGTGCTGGATATGGTGGTGGACGAAGGTGTGCAGGTGCACGGTGGCAACGGGTTCAGTGACGAATACATTATTTCAAAAGGGTATCGTGACAGCCGTATCAACCGCATCTACGAAGGCACCAATGAAATCAACCGCCTGCTCACGGTGGACATGGTATTGAAAAGAGCGATGAAGGGCAGGCTTGACCTGATGGGCCCCGCGATGGCGGTACAAAAAGAACTGATGGCCATCCCCGATTTTGGCAGCGGCGATGACGAGCCGTTTGCAAAAGAAAAGAAGGCCATTGTCAATTTCAAGAAAGCTATTTTGATGGTGGCTGGTGCTGCCGTGCAGAAGCTGATGGCGAAGATTGAAAGCGAACAGGAAATACTAATGCATATTGCCGATATGAGCATTGCCACGTTTAGCGCCGAGAGCGCATTGCTCCGCGCCATGAAGCTGGTGGACAAAAAAGGAGAAGCGGCCTGTGCTTTTGAACTGGATATTGCACGCACCTACCTGTATGATGCAGCCGATACCGTCAACAAACACGGTAAAGACGCTATCAACGCTTTTGCCGAAGGCGATGAACAACGCATGATGCTGTTGGGACTGAAACGGTTTACCAAAGTAGAGTCTTTCAACAGCAAGGAAGCCAAAAGAAGAATAGCTGCGAAATTGACGGCGGACAATAAATACCCGCTGTAAGAATAAAATAGTTTTTCAGAATAGCACGTGTCACATGAGAGAACAGGCCCGGGAGGTGAAAACCTTTCCGGGTTTTTTGTGTTTTTTAATGCGTTACCTTCAACAGGAAGTATAAATATTAAATTTATGTCAGTACAGAGTTATAAACAGCACGCAAAATACTACACGCCGCATCATTTTATCTTTTACCCGGTAGTGCTTTTCTTATTGTGTATTGCCATACAGGGAGCCTGGCAGGATGATTCCGCGCACAGGAAAATATGGATGCTCATCGGTGCGCTGGTGCTGCTGATCGGCTGGCTGTCATTTATGATGCGGCAGCATTATGCGCTGGGGACGCAGAACCGGATGGTGCGGATGGAGATGCGTTTCCGCTATTATGTGCTCACCGGCCAGCGGCTGGAGCCCCTCGAACAACGCCTTTCTTTCCGGCAACTGGCGGCCCTGCGTTTTGCGCCCGATGATGAATTGCCCGGGCTGCTGCAACGCGCGCTGGAAGAAAACCTTTCCCCGGCCGATATTAAAAAGTCTATTAAGAATTGGTTGCCAGACAATATGCGGGTATAACGAATTTGTTTTTCAGTTACCTTCAGCGCATGAAAAAACTGCTGTTGATGGGACTGGTGCTTGGCCTGCTGCAATCACATGCACAGAATGCCGCCCAGAGTTATTTTTTAGTAAGGACCTTCGGGAAATTACCTTTTCTTGAATACGGCCTGGGAGAGGATCGCCTCGGTGGGGCTAAAATGGGTTTTCTTGATTCGAATATCGTGCTGAAAGTGGTCGATTCCGCAGGGAACAAATACAAAGTGCAATTATCCAAATTCCATTCCGCTTATATCGACAAGATAAATACAGAGCGGCTGGTGGACAAAATCGCCCCTCCTTATTATCTCACCAGCAGCTGGAAAGTGTATGGCGATGCGACAAATGATTATGTCTCCGTCAACCTCGGCGAGAAACTGCCTTACTACAGCGAACAACAGATCAATCCTTCCCGTTTAATAGTAGATATATTCGGCGCCACCAGCAACAGCAACTGGATTACGCAGCTCAAAACAGCCCGGGAAATCAAAAACGCCTGGTATGAGCAGACGGAAGACGATGTGTTTCGCGTTATCATCGAGTTGAAACACCAGCAACATTGGGGACATTTTATTTACTATGACTCTGTAGGTAAAAAATTAATAATACGTATTAAGCGGCAACCGGCCGTACTGGATATTAAAAAATTAAGAATAGCCATCGATGCCGGTCATGGTGGCACCAATATAGGCGCTTCGGGTGTTAATACCGGCATACTGGAAAAGGATTATACGCTAAAAATTGCAAAAGAATTGCAGGCAACCTTAAAGAAAGCGGGGATAAATAATATCTTTATGACCCGAACAAAAGATACTACCCTGGATATGCCGGAACGAATCATGATGTTGAGGAAATTCGACCCGACTATTCTTATAAGTATTCATCTTAATTCAGCCGGGATAGATACGGTGCAGGGTGTCAGTACTTACTACCGCTATATTGGCTTTCGGCCGCTCACGGTGGCCGTTCTTCACCAGATGGAAAGCCTGGGATTAAAAGACTACGGCAACGTGGGGAATTTCAACTTTTCGTTGAGCGGCCCGACAGATTATCCCAATTGCCTGGTCGAAGTGGCGTTTTTAAGCAACGCGGTAGAAGAAAAGAAGATACTAAGTCCGAAATTTCAGAAGGCAGTAGCAAGAAAGATTTACGCAGGCATAACAGATTGGCTAAAGACATTAAAATAAAAAACATCGCATGTTTATTCATCACGTTTATTTTTGGTTGAAGAACCCCGGCAATGCGGCAGATCTCGCGCAGTTGAAAAAGGGGTTGCAAACGCTTACCGCTATTGAAACCATCGGCATGTATCATATCGGCACTCCCGCCAATACCACCCGCGAAGTCATCGAACGCTCGTATGCCATGTCGTGGATGCTGGTGTTTGACAACCTGGAAGATGAAGAGGCTTACCAGCACCACCCTATTCACAAAAAGTTCGTGGAAGACTGTAAGCATCTCTGGGAGAAAGTTATCGTGTACGATTCTGTAGACGAGTAAACATACCAGCCAATGAAAGGGTATTTATTGCGGGAACAGGCTATCGTGATAGGGGAAGAAACCTTCGTGGACAGCCGGGCTTCCGAAAGCGATTATGGGGTCGTATTTGAAGACGATACGGAGACGGCGTATTTCTATGCCGTGAAAATATCAGGTAAAGAAGAGGAGCAACTGGTGCTGGACGCTCTCCACATCTACAATGTGGATGAGATAGACGAAGCAGAAAGAAAGGCCACGCTCCGGCTATTGTGGTCGAAAGACTGGCAGCGGTGCGCGCTTATTATCAATAACTATTGTCATGCCGTTATAGATTTCAAACACCAGGGTGCTTATAACCGCAATGAATTTCCCCCGCCCAATGATTTCTGGACAAAAGGAGACCGTCAACTGACCGACGAGATGGTCACGGCATTTTTTTCGTAGTTGGTTTTGTTTTAATGAAGACGTGCGGCTGCCGCTTCGTCTACAAACCAATGAAGTTCTCCCTCTATAGGATCGATCACCTGTGAAGGATACGTATCGGGAAGATAATCGCCTTCAATCACTTCTTTTAATGCGGCTGCCTTGCCGGGACCTGTGGCCAGGAAGGCAACTTTGGCGGAGCGGTTCACTACCGGCGCGGTGAGCGTAATCCGGTACATGCTTTGCGCCTTCAGGAAATAAGCCGTTGCCCATTTGGTTTCTTCATGGACAACCGCGGTGCCGGGAAACAGTGAAAGGGTATGACCGTCATCGCCCATCCCCAACAGCACGAGATCAAATGTCGGCCCGGTTTCATCAAAATATCTCCGCAGCAGGCGTTCATATTCCGTCGCCGAATTTTCGGGGTCCATATCGGTGCGCATTACATGTATATGGGCAGGCGCTACGGGAACATGGTTGAGCAATGTATCATAGGCCATGCGGGCATTATTGCGTTCGTCTTCAAAAGGCACTGCTCTTTCATCTCCCCAGAATATATGCAGGCGGCTCCAGTCGATTTGTTCCTTGTAGGGAGAGGCCGCCAGCAGCATGTGCAGTTTCTTTGGGGTGCTGCCTCCCGATAGTACAAGGGTAAAACGATCCTGTTTTTGCAGGGTGGCGCTGATGCAATCGGCCATCCATTTGGCGGCTTCCCTGCTTAGCTGGTCGGCGTCTTTGAAAATATGAAGTTCCATTGGCGTAAGGTATTGTAAAGACTTTATTGTTTTTTGATCTGCTTAACCCTGGCTGGCCGGCGGCGGCATGGTTACCCAGTTGTGCCCGTCGCGGGCAATCAGGGCATCGGCATCCGAGGGTCCCCAGCTATCCGGTGCATAGTTCGGAAAATCAACGGCGGGTCTTGTCGTCCATGCTTCCAGTATGGGCATAATGATTTTCCAGGCGGCTTCCACCTGGTCGCTGCGCATAAACAGGGTGGCATTGCCTTCCATTACATCGAGCAACAGGGTTTCGTATGCTTCCGGCTCATTGCCGTCGTAGGCATCCTCATATTTGAAAATCATATCCACGGGGTTGAGTACCATGGATTGGCCGGGGCGCTTGGCCTGGAAGCGCAGGCGTATGTCCATTTCCGGTTGAATGCTGATGGTGAGCCGGTTGGGCCGCCAGGTTTCTGCCGCTTCCACCGGGAATGCATAACTAGGGGCGGGTTTAAACTCGATCGTGATGACGCTGGATTTATCGTGCAGGCGCTTGCCTGTGCGCACGTAAAAAGGAACATCCTGCCAGCGCCAGTTGTCGATATAAAACTTGACGGCGGCAAAGGTGTCGGTATTGGAATCGGTGGCCACGCTTTTTTCCTGGCGGTAGCCGGGCACTTTTTCTCCCTTCATCCAACCTTCACTGTATTGGCCGCGCACGGCATAAGAATGTACCTGTTCGGGTGTTATTTTGCGTATGGCGTTCAATACATCTACTTTCTTATTGCGGATTTCATCGGCGTCAAAATTTACGGGGGCTTCCATGCCAATCATGCACAGCAACTGGAGAATATGGTTTTGCACCATATCGCGGAGTGCGCCTGACTTTTCATAATAATCGCCCCGGCCTTCGGCCCCTACGGTTTCTGCGGCGGTGATTTGCACATGGTCGATATAGTTCCTGTTCCAGATGGGCTCAAACAGGGCGTTGGCAAAACGCAGGGCAAGGATATTCTGCACGGTTTCCTTGCCGAGATAGTGGTCGATGCGGTAGATCTGCTTTTCATCGAACATGGAAGAAAGCAGCTTGTTCAGTTCATGGGCGCTATCGAGATCATGGCCGAAGGGTTTCTCTATCACGATGCGGGTACACCTGGTATCGGAGCAAATATTCAGCGGTCCGAGTTTGCGGGCAATGTCCGGCACCAGTTGGGGCGCTACGGCCATATAGAAGATCACATTGGGGTGTTCGCCAAACTCCTGTTCTTTCTTTTTTACTATCTCGGCTATTTTCTGGAACTCTTCGTCTTTTTCGACATCCATAGCGAGGTAAGAAACGTGTTGGGAAAAATCTTCCCATTTGCCGTTCTGTTCTTCCTTGCGGCGGGAAAACTTTTTAATGCCATCCAGCAGGTGAATCCGGTAGCCGGGGTCATCGTAAGGACGGCGACCGATGCCTACGATGCCAAATTTTTCGGGCATCCATTCATCGATGAACAGGTTGTATAATGCGGGGGATAATTTACGGTGATTCAGATCCCCGCTGCCTCCAAAGATGAACAGTAGCGTAGCGGGCGGACGTTTATGATTTTGCATAATAATTCAGTTAATAAGTCAAAAATGTTTCCATTCGGTATGAAAACTTCCTTCCATATCAATGCGCTGGTAGGTATGCGCTCCAAAATTGTCACGCTGGGCCTGTATCAGGTTGACCGGCATTTTTTCGGTGGTATAGGCATCAAAATAGCCCAGTGCGCTCATCAGGCCCGAAGCGGGGATGCGGCTGGAAATGGCCAGCTTTATCAGCGCCCTTGCGTTCCTTTCTTTCTTTTTCAGCAATCTTGCAACAGTTTTGTCCAGCAAAATGTTTGAAAGCGTCTTATCCTTTTTATAGGCTTTATAGAATGTTTCGAGCAGGACGGAACGGATGATGCATCCGCCTCTCCATATCTTCACCACATCGGCAAGGGGTATCTGCATGTCCAGCGCGGAAGATGCTTTGAACAGCATGGCCAGTCCCTGTGCGTAGCAGGTGATGGTAGCAAAATACAGGGCATCGTGCACCTGTTTGATGGCTGCTTCTTTTTTTGCGGTGGCGGGTTTTACGGATGCTTTATAAAGAGCGGCGGCCGCGGTCCGTTCGTCTTTAAACGAAGAAAGGTCGCGCATGGCTACCGCCATGTCGATCACGGGGATGGATACGGGCAGATCCATTGCATCCTGTGAAGTCCATTTGCCGGTGCCTTTGGAACCGGCTTTGTCCAGTATCATATCCACGAGGCGATTGCCGGTTTTATCATCGGGCTGTTTGAAAATATCGGCGGTTATTTCTACCAGGAAGGATTGGAGTTCGCCCTCGTTCCATTGTTTAAATACTTCGTGCAGTTCATCGTTGTTCAGCCCCAGGCCGCGATGCAGCATATCATAGGCTTCGCTGATCAGTTGCATAATGGCGTATTCGATACCGTTGTGCACCATTTTTACATAATGACCTGCGGCGCCCTTGCCCATGTGGGCCACGCAGGGCTCGCCGCCCACTTTGGCCGATACGGCTTCCAGCATGGGCTTTATAAATGGATAAGCTTCGGGATCGCCGCCGGGCATGATGCTGGGGCCTTTACGGGCGCCTTCTTCGCCGCCGGAAACACCCATCCCGACAAAGTGAACGCCTTTTTGTTTCAGGTAGCTTACCCGGCGCAGGGTATCGGTATAATGGGAATTGCCCCCGTCGATGATAATATCGCCTGCCTGTACCAGCGGCAGGAGGCTTTCTATAACATCATCTACCGGTTTGCCGGCGGGTACGAGCATCATTATCTTGCGCGGGATTTCGAGCAGATCCACCATTTCCTGCAGGGTATTGACGCCTTTTACCGTGGTGCCCGCGGTAGCGGAGCTTTCGAGA
>DASYCT010000495.1:0-3164 GCA_036500065.1 Chitinophagaceae bacterium
CGGTAGGGACCTATATTATTCATATCCTCCGCGGAGACCAGCTACAGGCGGACAAACTGGTGATTGCGCATTGATGCACCACCTTATTTCTTAGTGAGCTTCAACTGTATCTGTAATTCTTCCAGTTGCTTTTCATCAATCGTGGACGGCGCATCCAGCATCACGTCCCTTCCGCTGTTGTTCTTTGGAAAAGCGATAAAATCACGGATACCTTCACTGCCTCCGATTATCGCACAGAGACGGTCAAAACCAAAGGCAATGCCGCCATGCGGAGGCGCGCCGTATTCAAAGGCGCCGAGCAGGAAGCCGAACTTATGCAATGACTCTTCTTCCGTCATGCCCAGCGCGGCAAACATCTTTTCCTGCAGTTCCCGCTGGAAAATACGAATGGAGCCACCGCCGACTTCATTACCATTCAATACCATGTCATACGCATTGGCTTTGATATTGGCGTAGGGGTGTTGCAGGTATTCTGCCGCGTTTTCAATGACCGGGTTGTTGTTGATCATTACCTCGATATGATCCGGTTTGGGTGAAGTAAACGGGTGATGGCGTGCTACCCAGCGGTTTTCTTCTTCGGCATATTCAAACAGCGGGAAATCAAGCACCCAAAGTAATTTGAACTCGTCTTCTTTGCGCATGCCAAGGCGTTTACCCATTTCAAGGCGCAGCTCGCTGATGGCCTTGCGGGTTCTTTCTTCCGCACCGGCCAGTATAAGCACGAGGTCACCGGCTTTTGCACCGGTAGTTGCGGCAATGGCCTTTAATTTGTCTTCGCTGAAAAATTTATCTACGCTGCTTTTAAAGCTGCCATCGGCATTACATTTAATAAATACCATTCCCTGCATGCCTATCTGCGGGCGTTTTACCCATTCTGTCAATTCATCGGTTTGTTTGCGGGAATATTCGCTGCAGCCCGGCACGGCAATAGCCACTACTGTCTCGGCGCTTTCAAATACTTTAAAGCCGCTGTCATTGATGGAGGTAGCCGGAACTTCGTGCTGGCGCGTGGCAAACACGGAAGAAGGTATCTTCAGGTTGGCCAGTTGCATGCCAAAACGAATATCGGGCTTATCGTTGCCATAGCTCCACATGGCTTCTTCCCAGGTCATACGTTGCACCCGCTCCGTTATGTCAATATTTTTTACTTCTTTAAAAATGCTTTTCACCAATCCTTCAAACATATCCAGGATATCCTCCTGCTCCACAAAGCTCATCTCACAGTCTATCTGGGTGAACTCCGGCTGGCGGTCGGCCCGAAGGTCTTCATCGCGGAAGCATTTTACAATCTGGTAATAACGATCATAACCGCTCACCATCAGCAGTTGCTTAAACGTTTGCGGACTTTGAGGCAGGGCGTAAAACTGGCCGGCGTTCATGCGACTGGGTACCACGAAATCCCGTGCACCCTCGGGGGTACTCTTGATCAAAAAAGGTGTTTCGATATCCATGAACTGCTGGCTGTGCAGGTAGTTGCGGGCGGCACGGTTAACGGCATACCGCAATTCCAGGTTCTTCTTTACCGCGTTTCTTCTAAGGTCGAGATAGCGGTATTTCATGCGAAGGTCATCGCCCCCATCAGTATCATCCTGCAGCGTAAAAGGAGGGGTGACCGATTTATTTAATATCCTGAACTCGCTCACGAGCAATTCAATAGCGCCGGTGGGTATGTTGTTGTTTTTGCTGCTACGTTCATTTACCTTGCCGGTAGCCTGCAATACAAATTCACGCCCCAGTGGCTGGGCGTCCAATTGTTTGTTCAGGCTTTCATTAAACAATAATTGGGTAATGCCATACCGGTCGCGCAAATCGACGAAGGTGATAGATCCGAATTTCCGGACGGTCTGTACCCAGCCCGAAAGTGTTACTTCTTTGTTTATGTCTGTGATTCTCAATTCCCCGCAGGTGTGTGTTCTATACATAAAAAGCCGTTAATTTTCGAGTGGCAAAGGTAACTGAAACCAATAAGGAATCCATATTTTCGTTGTTGCCTAAACCTGATTTTCTATGCCCGGAGATACGCTGGTAGTGCTTAATAATGTGGATACGGTCGCGATTCCTGATTCTCCCATGGCTTACAAGGGTTCGTTGCCGCCCCTGCGCCCGGTGGAGGCTGCGGGAGGGGTGGACCCCGTCTGGCTGGTACTGGGTTTCTTTCTGCTGTTGTTTGTGGGCGGTCCCTTACTGGCGAGGTTCTGGAAGAGATACCGGCACCGGAGACTGCAGCGGGAGGCGCTGGAAGGGTTAGACTCCAATTATGCGAAATACGACGAATGGCTGGCCGGCTATAATAATTATTACAAGAGCCTCGACACCCCCCTGCGCAAACGCTTCCTGCTGCGGGTCATAGAATTCATGGAGACCAAGCATTTTGAATACATAGACATAACCCCCGACGAAAAGATGCCCCTTCTTATCAGCGCCGCTGCCATCCAGATCACGTTTGGCCTGGATAAGTACCTGCTGGATTTTTTAGATACCATCTATGTATTGCAACATGATTATCATTACGGCATGTACAAAACACCTTTTGTCGGCCATGTCAACCGCAACGGCATCTATTTATCCTGGGATAATTTTCTACGCGGATTTGCCGACGACAGCGACGGTGACAATGTCGGCATCCATGAAATGGCGCACGCGCTGGCGTATGTAAACTTTATGGCGGACGAAAACGATGGCGAAGACGACGAGTTTAAAGAGCGCTTCCGCGCTTTCTCGCAGGTGGCTAGACCCATTTTTGAAAACATGCAACAGGGCGGTGACACTATACTCGACGGTTATGCCGCCACCAACTACAATGAATTCTGGGCAGTGTCGGTGGAAACCTTTTTTGAAAAATCACTCCGCATGAAAGTGCAGATGCCTGAATTGTACAACGCCCTCTGCACCCTCCTGCGCCAGGACCCCTTGCTGGAAGGCAAACTGCAGGAGAACACATTATCGTAGCATATATATGTAGGGTAGCAATGGTTCCAATAAAATAATTTATTTTATTTGGGTACCTAAACCTGCTTATCTATGAACCTCGAACGCTACAAATACCAGTCAGTACGTACCTCCAGGGAATATGAATTTTATAGTGAAGGCCTGAAGGGAAAAATTCTAAAATTGGTGCGGTTTCAATTATATTCTTATAACAGAGTTTCTTTTTATAGTCTTCT
>DASYCT010000496.1:0-19716 GCA_036500065.1 Chitinophagaceae bacterium
ACGGGCCGCTCTTTTCCAAATAAAAAATTAGTGTTTTTCTTAACTCCCGTGTAAGTCCCGTCTAAGTCCCGTCTGACTCCCGTCTTTTCCCTATCTCTCTTCGGTCTCCCTTCGCTCTCTCTCCTACCATCTTATTTTGCACAACCGGCCAATTTACTGCCTGTCCTCCCTATGCCAGCCAGCTCTTTGCCTTGTATAACTTTTCCTCACGCATATTTTTTACCGCGTAGGTGAACCCCGGCTGTATCGCATACGCCCCCACTTCCCCGCTTTTATTGACGGCCACAAAACCCACCTGGATTTCCTTTGCCGCATCTCCCTTTATTTTAATGATCCGTTCCACTGCTTTTTTACACGCATCCTCCGGCGACAATCCCTGCCGCATCAGTTCCACCACGGTATGCGAACCGCTCATGCGGATAACATCTTCCCCTTGCCCCGTAGCCGTGGCGGCGCCTACTTCATTGTCGACAAACAAACCCGCGCCGATGATCGGCGAATCACCCAGCCTGCCCCGCATCTTGAATCCCATGCCGCTGGTCGTGCAACTCCCGCTGAGGTGACCGTTTGCATCCATCGCCACCATGCCGATCGTATCGTGGTTCCATTCGCCATTGTCCAGTTGCGCCGGTGCGAACGGTCCATGCCCCTTACCGCTTTCAATATTGATAACCGGTTTATAGTTATGGGCTTTCAGCCATTCTTCGTAAGCCTTCTTTGCATCTTCCGACAACACCTGCGGCTCCAGCGGAAAACCTTCCGCCACCGCAAACTGCTGCGCACCGCTGCCCACCAGCATCACATGCGGTGTTTTCTCCATCACCCGCCGGGCTACCGACACGGGGTGTTTGATCCGCTCGAGAAAAGCCACGCTGCCACAGTTGGCATGTTCATCCATAATACAGGCATCCAGCGTCACGATGCCATCCCGGTCGGGGTTAGCGCCCAACCCCACGCAACAATTGATCGATGCTTCCGTCACGCGCACGCCTGCCTCTACCGCATCCAGCGCGCGGCCTCCCTTTCCCAACACCTCCCACGCTCCTTTATTAGCCGCAATACCCGTCTCCCAGGTAGAAATCACCACCGGTTGGCCTGTTACCACGGGGTAGCTTTTTTCCCGCGCCGATACCTTGCCGCCAAAGAATACCGCCATAGAACTAAATATTGATGATTGCAAAAATGTTCTTCTCGATGACATATAGTATATTTTACTTCTTATTTCCTGCCTCCATAAACCGCTCCAGGTTTCCTCTCGCACTCTTTCTCACCTTGTTCTGCATAAAATTCGTCCATCCGAACAATACGCCCGTTATCCCCATCGCCTGCTGCGACCATTTATAAAAATTAAACTGGTCCGTATGCTCTGTGATCCTGCCGCCCTCTATCCGCAGGTGTGCCTTGATGTTATTGGTTACCTTGCGGCCGGTTTTTGAAAACGTGTACACCGCCACCCAGCGGCAGGTAGCATATTCTTCGTCGAGCAATTGTATATCCGAAAAGCTCAGCGAAAAATCACGGGCGTTCTTACACAGCATTTCCCACATGGCCAATACTTCCGGCCCCTGCAACAGCCCGAATACAGGATCATTGAAAACAGGGTCTTCACTATAACATTGCTGCATCGTAGCATAATCCAGTTGCTGAAACGCTGTATAAAATCGTCGTATGATCTGATCGTTTCCGTTCATAAATTGGGGATAAAGGATGAACCCTTATTCAGTAAATTTAGCGTTCCAAATGAAATAAACATGAGAAAATTAATGCTGTTAGCCCTGGCGCTCCTCGGTATCATCGTTGCAAATGCACAATACGCGCAGGATTCCGCCTGGATTAGGGAGAATTATTACAAAATAGAACGCTATATCCCCATGCGCGATGGGGTAAAGTTGTTTACGTCCATCTACATTCCAAGGGACAGTTCCGAAAAGCATCCCATACTGATGACCCGCACACCCTATTCCTGTGCGCCCTATGGTGAAGCCAATTTCAGTCGCAATCTCTGGAACCGCCACTGGCGCTATTATGCCCGTGAAAACTATATCATCGTCACGCAGGACGTGCGCGGCCGCTGGATGAGCGAAGGTGAATTTGTCGACGTACGTCCCTTCAACCCCAATAAAAAAGGACCAAAGGATATTGATGAAGCCAGCGATACCTACGATGCCATCGACTGGCTGGTAAAAAATGTGCCGTACAACAATGAACGCGTAGGCGTATTCGGCATTTCCTATCCCGGCTTTTATTCTACGATGGCGGCCCTCAGCGGGCACCCCGCGTTAAAAGCCGTATCGCCGCAAGCCCCCGTAACCGATTGGTTCCAGGGCGATGATTTTCACCACAACGGCGCCTTCGCCATCATGGATGGATTTTCTTTTTATGCCGGCGGCTTCGGCTACCCGCGTCCTCAACCTACTACCAAAGGACCCCGGTCTTCGCTCAACCTGCCATCGAATGACAATTATGCCACCTACCTCAACATCGGCCCGCTGAAAAATTTTATGAAGCTCACCGGCGACAGCCTCGCTTTCTGGAAAGACCTGTATGCCCATCCCAATTACGACGAATGGTGGCAGGCCCGCAATCCCCGCAATTTTGTGACGGATGTAAAACCCGCTACCATGGTAGTAGGCGGCCTGTTCGATGCCGAAGACTGCTTCGGCGCCTGGAACCTGTATAAAGCCATTGAAAGCAAGAACCCTTCCACCCATGTCAACAAACTCGTGATAGGTCCCTGGTACCACGGCCAATGGTCATCGGTGGACGGTACCCATCTCGGCAATATCCGTTTCGGCGATAACACCGCCTTCTGGTACCAGAACAATATTGAAATTCCCTTCTTCGATTATTACCTGAAAGGCAAAGGAGATATTAGCAAACAAGCCGAAGCCACCGTCTTTTTCAGCGGTGAAAATAAATGGCACAAATTAGACCAGTGGCCCCCCGCCGGCAAACAGGATAAACCCATTTACCTCCACGCCGATGGCAAACTGTCCTGGGACAAGCCTACCGAAAAAACCAGCTTTACCGAATACATCAGCGACCCCGCCCATCCCGTGCCGTACACCGAAGATGTCCATTTCGAACGCACCCGCGATTACATGACCGACGACCAGCGCTTCGCTTCCCGTCGCACGGATGTGCTCACGTTCCAGACCGAACCCCTTACCGAAGACCTCACACTGGGCGGCAATATCGTGGCCGATCTCATGACCAGCATTTCAACCACGGACGCCGATTTTGTCGTAAAGCTGATTGATGTATTCCCCGACGATTTCAAATATCCCGATGCACAACGGCAGCCTGGCCGCGATGCCGGCGGCTCCTACCCCATGGGCGGTTATGAAATGCTGGTACGCGGCGACATCATGCGCGGGCGCTTCCGCAACAGCTTTGCCGCGCCCGAAGCATTCAAACCCAACAAACCCGAACGCGTGAAGTTTGTGCTGGCCGACGTGGCCCATACGTTCCTGAAAGGCCATCGTATCATGATACAGGTGCAAAGCAGCTGGTTTCCCCTCATGGATCGCAATCCACAGAAATTTGTTGACATATATCATGCCGATGAAAGCGACTTCCAGAAGGCCACTATCCGTATCTTGCATGACGCCGTTAACAGCAGCAGCATTTTGCTGCCGGTGGTTAAATAAATAAAAAATCGTTATGCGTTCCTTAGTAGTCGTATCCCTTACTCTCTTGCTGGCCGGTAGTGCCCATGCCCAGGACATCAATATCATTCCCCGGCCCGTGGAGGTAAAAAAGCCGGCAACGCCCGGTACCTTTGTTATCAGTCCCGCGACCACCATCGTGCTGGAAGGCAGCGGAATGGAAAACACCGTCGATTTTCTAAACGATTACCTGTCGCGGTTTTACGGCTACAAACTGAAAATCACCAAATCGGAAGGCCCCCATAAAAATGCGATCGTACTGAACTACGAACGCATGGACCATCCCATTGCCGGCGCCTATACACTTAACATCACAAAAGAGGAAGTCTATATTGCGGGCGACAACGAGAGCGGTACGTTCTACGGCATGCAAAGCCTGTTGCAATTGCTGCCCATGCCCGGGCAAAAAGGCGCCAACGGCGAACGGCTCAGCATACCCCAGGTATCGATCACCGATTACCCCCGTTTTGCCTACCGCGGTCTACATCTCGATGCGGGCCGTCATTTCTTCCCGGTGGATTTTGTAAAGAAATACATCGATTATATCGCCCTTCACAAGATGAATTATTTCCACTGGCACCTGACCGAAGACCAGGGCTGGCGGATTGAAATCAAGCGATACCCCCTGCTCACTTCCGTCGGCTCGCATCGCTATGGCACAATTATCGGCCGCTACCCCGGCACGGGCAATGACAACACGCCCTACGATGGTTTCTATACCCAGGAAGAGATAAAAGAAGTCGTAGCCTATGCCCGCAAACGTTATATCACCATCATCCCCGAAATAGAAATGCCCGGCCACAGCAGCGCCGCCATTGCCGCCTACCCGTACCTTAGCTGCTTCCCCGAAGAACCCACCAAAATCCCGGGTGTTGCCTCCACCGGCAGCATTGCCGCACAACAGGCAGGCACCGTAAAACTGGTACAGGAAACCTGGGGCGTTTTCGACGATGTATTCTGCGCGGGAAAAGACAGCACCTTTACATTTCTTGAAAATGTATTGCAGGAAGTCATGGAGCTGTTCCCGTCGACCTATATCCATATCGGCGGTGACGAATGTCCCAAAACCAACTGGAAACGCTGCCCCCTCTGCCAGGACCGTATAAAAAAACTCGGGCTGAAAGACGAACACGAGCTTCAAAGCTATTTTATACAACGCATCGAGCAATACCTCAACAGCAAGGGCCGGAAGATCATCGGCTGGGATGAGATACTCGAAGGCGGTCTTGCTCCCAATGCCGCCGTCATGAGCTGGCGCGGCGAAGAAGGCGGTATCGCTGCGGCAAAGCAAAACCACACGGTGATAATGACGCCCGGCAATACCTGCTATTTTGATCACTCCCAAACGAAAAACGAGGATTCCCTCACCATCGGCGGCTTCCTGCCCCTGCAAAATGTCTACAACTATGAACCTATCCCCACCGGCCTGGATGAACAACAGGCAAAAAAGATATGGGGCGCGCAGGCCAACGTATGGACCGAATACATCACCAATCCCGGGAAAGTGGAATACATGATCTTCCCCCGGCTTTCGGCCCTGAGTGAAGTATTGTGGTCACCAAAAAAGAAAGAGTATACAGACTTTGAAAAACGCCTGCGGGCACAGTTCGATCGTTATGATTTATGGAAGGTCCATTATAGTAATGAATACCTTAAGCTACAATCCTCCATCCTGCCCGCACCAGGCAATAATGGCGTGGTATGGCATGTGACATCCAACCTGAGATGCGAATATTGCCGTATCATACTATTGGATAAAATACTGCTGAAAAGTGATACGACCTATAAAGAGGTATTCGAAATACCCGATTGGTTAAATGACCCGAAGGGTGAGAAAGGGCTTACAAAAGATACCGTTGTAACCCATACTATAAAAGCAGGCGAAGAATTTATAAAAAGCAGCCGGGGCGTACAGGACACATCTGTCCGGGTTACCCAAACAAAAACATTGGTAGCCCAACAGATGGCTGAGGCGCACCTCTACTCTGAAATTATCCAACGCTTCTATTTCAACAAAGCCACCGGCAAAAAAATAACCCTCGCCACGGCCCCCTCAAAAGACTATCCCGGCCAGGGCGGCGCCTTCGGGCTTATCAACGGGTCCCTGTCCGATAATGGCATCAATTCCTCTGAATGGCTCGGCTGGAAAGGAAGCGATATGGTGGCTACTATCGACCTCGGCACGGCACAACCTGTTTCGACCATCCGTTGCCACCTGCTCCGGCAAAAAGGTAGCTGGATCTATTTACCTGCCTCGGTAGAAGCATTTTTATCCGCCGACGGTACGAACTTTACTTCCTTCGGCAAACAAACCAGCTATACTCCCGATAAGTTCAACATGTACAATGCCGTTATCGAACACCCTTCTGCCAATGCCCGCTATGTAAAAGTCGTTGCAAAGAACATCGGTATCATCCCCGAAGGCCAGGACGGGGCTTCCAACCCCGGCTGGTTATTTGCCGACGAAATACAGGTCGATTAAGGCGCAGACGGTGAGCCGCCCCTAAAGGGCGACCCACCGTCTGCCTGGAAGCATCGTTCTTAGGATGGATACCCTTCCCGGACGGCATGTTAATAAAAAAGGGAACAGGAAATCTCTTTCCTGCTCCCTGAAATAACCAAAACCATAGATTAAATCCTGCAATGTTGGTTTTCCTCTATTGGTCTATTTATCCCACCAAACGTGTGATGTCATCTTATCTCCATTTCCAAGCCCCGCCACGGCAGCATTATAATTCGCACCGTTAACACCCGGCTCCGTAAGCGGGTAGGTAAAGCGGTGCGGGATAGTACCGTTGGTTACATTGCCGGGATAATTGCCCACCGGTGTAAGCACCGGGAAACCGCTTCTTCTCCAGTTGGCCCATGCCTCGTATTCATCCATAAACGTGGCCACCCAGTATTGCATGTTGATTTGCTGGAGCGCTGCCCCGGCATTGTAAGGATTGGCCGCGAGGTACGAGGTTATCGTCGCCGCAGCGGGTCCGGCCCCGGCCTGTAATCCCAGTTGCTGCATGGCCGCAGTAACGCCGTTCGTATAATAGGTAGCCGCCGTACCGGTAGTTATCCATCCGCGCTGGGCTGCTTCGGCCAGCAATAATTCCGTTTCACCGTAGGTCAGGAAGAAAGTAGGTGCCGTCGTACGCGCAAACGTGTAGCGGTTGACAAGAGAATATTTATTTTGATTGCCCGGCCAGTTGGCGGCATTGCTGATATCGGTGGCGCTGCCGCTGATATCATACCCGTTGGGCTGTCCCAGTTGATGCGTACCGACGGTGTCGCCTTTGTCGGCCGACACACCGGGATTGGCTACTACCGTACCGAAATAAGGGAGACGAGGGTCGCCGGTTGAGTTAAGATAATCCACAAACGTTTTACTCAGTCTTGCGGAGGAAGGATCAATCAGTCCCAGTACCGAACCCGACCCGTTGGCCACCTGGCTGCCCGCGCCATTGGGTGCGGCATCCTGGTGATTTACAATAGCGTTGTCGGCATTGCTGGCGAATACGCCGCCGGTCACCGCTGCCTGTACCCATTTCTGCGCGTTCGTAGCATCTGCCTTGCTGAGGCGCATCGCCAGCCGCACCATCTCCGAATAGGCAAATTTCTTCCACAGTGTCACATCTCCGCCATAGATAATATCGGCAGCGCCCACGGTATTGGCAGCAGTAGTGCTCAGTTTGGAAGCCGCGTCCTGCAATTCATTCAGCATATCGGTATAAATATCCTGCTGTTTGTCGTATTTGGGCAGCGTCACGCCGTTGATATAACCCAACCCCGCCTGCGAATAAGGAATATCGCCGTAGAGGTCGGTGAGCCGCTGAAACTGGAGTACCTTGAATATCCGGGCAATGTTGTACAGGTTCGTTTGCTTCGTATCCGTTTTTGTATTCGACACCACTTCCACGATATTCTGTATAGGGCTGGAATTATCGTTCACATTGCCATCGCTGGAACGGGGTCCGAAGTTCTGGTCCCAGTAAGCCGAATTATAACCTGCGTTGTACAAATACTTGTCGCCGTCCCAATAGCCGGTAGTGGAAGAAATATGCTGTATCATACAACCTGAGTAAATAAGATTGCCGCGCCAGTCTTCGTAGGCATTGCCATCGCTGTTGCCGGAAGTGATCAGCTGCGCATTGGTAAGCAGTGTGGCGTAGTTCACATTGACCCCGGTGATGTGGTTGGGGTCCGTATTGATCATCTCGAAGTTTTTGGTACAGCCGGCTGCCGCGAGCAAGGCCAGGGAAATGGAAGCCGGAACGAATAATTTATTTTTCATCTTAACTGAATTTAGTTGGAATCAATGATTAAAATTTCAGGTTCACATTCAATCCCATGCTTCTTACAGCGGGGTAGCCGGACAATTCCAATCCCTGCCCGTTGGTATTGTTATAGTTGGACTCAGGATCGATATTCGGCGTATGCTTCAACAGGATGGCCAGGTTGCGCGCCACCAGTGAGATACTCACCCCTTTTATGAAACTCCCTTCCAGTACCTTTGCCGGTATGGAATACCCGAACGTAAGCGACCTCAGCTTAATGAAACTGGCATCATACACATATTCTTCCGCAATGCTGTTGGCTCCTGTTGATATGCTTTGAAAATAAGTCTGTGAAACTACCGAAGTGGTATTGGCATGGCCGTTGTCCGTCACACCTTTACCGACATACCCTCCATCCCTTCCTTCCAGCGTTGTTTTCTGAAGCCCGTAGAAATAGAGTAGTAAGTTGGTGCCCGAGTAAATCTTCGCGCCAAACTTAAAGTCGGCCAGGAAAGACATCATGAAATTCTTATAATGAAATTCGTTGGTAAGACCGCCGGTGGTTTTGTACACACCCGACCCAAGCGGCACCACGTTGGCCGTACGCTCGGGATTACCGGTAGCGTCAAATATCTTATTGCCGCTTGCATCACGCTTGTAGGCATAACCCATAATCTGTCCATAAGGCATACCTACCACGTTGCTGATGTTTACCGCATCTCCCCAGCGCGGGTTGGCGCCGGCGATAACGATGGGGCTGCCGTCGGGGCCAAGCTGGAGCACCTTACTGGTGTTCTGCGCAAAATTGAAGGACACGTTCCAGCTAAAGTTGCGCGTTTTTGCCGGTGTGCCCGTGAGCAACAGCTCGATACCTTTATTGCTTATCCGGCCGATGTTTTCGATATTGCCGTTGTAGCCCGATGCGGGACTTACCGTCACCTGCACAATATCATCACTCGTCGTCTTGTCGTACAACGCGAGGTCGAAGCCTACGCGGTTTTTAAGAAACTGCATGCTAAGCCCTATTTCCTTCTCCTCTATCTTCAGTGGCTTCAGCAGCGGGTTGGGAATAACGCTTTGGTTCACATAACCAAGTACCTGGCTGTTGATCGTATAACCAAGCAGGCCATACGTGAGCGCGTTCTGGTAAGGAATGGTACCGCCCGAAGACTGTGCGTAAGAAGCACGCAGTTTCCCAAAGCTGATCACATCAGGCAGTTTGAACGCATCGGAGAATACAAAGCTGCCGCTGAATGCCGGGTACAGGTAACTGTTGGAATGAATGTTCAGCGTGGAGAACCAGTCGTTTCTCGCCGTCACGGTAAGAAACAGGTAGTTCCTGAAGCCGAGATCAGCACTGCCATACACCGAGTTCACATGAAAACGTTTGTAGCCTACCGAGTAAGGCCTGCTGGCCACGTTGTTGATGGAATAGAATTTGGGGATGATAAAGGGCCCTGCGCCGGTGACACCCGAAGAGGAGTTCACATTATCCAGCGTATTGCCACCCACATTGGCCGTAATCGTAAAGTCGCTGCCGATCTTTTTATTGATGCCGATAAGCCAGTTGCCGTTTATCTCATGCTGGTCGACCGTCGACACCGTTATCTGCCCGCCGGGCGCATAACCCGTGCCCGAGGGCAGGATATTCGTCATATCATAGATATACCCGTCGCGCGTTACACCCGCCTGTACAAACAACCAGTCGAGTATATTGTATTTCAGGTTCACGCCACCGGTAAGACGTTCGCGCCTGGTGCTGTTCTGGTAATTATTGGCAACGAAATAAGGATTGTTGAAATAGATGTCCGCACCGGGCAGCAGTTCATTGCCATTGGCGTCGACTCCCGGTTTCAGCCAGCGTATATCAAAGGTGTTGCCGAGATAAAGCGTGCTGGCCACCACGTTGCCCGGGGCGTCGGAAAACGATACCCGGTTCTTTACCTGCTCTAATATATAATTGGTAGTAAGATTCAATTGCAGTTTGGAAGCGATAGTATAGGTGCTGTTGAAGTTGAGCCCTTGTTGCTTCATATTGGAATTGGGGATAGGCGTACCCATGTAGAGGTTGGACAGACCCAGTCTGAAATGCCCCTGGTCGTTGCCGCCCATCAGCGCCACGGAAGTTTGGTCGGTAACGCCCTTGTTGTAAAAGTTTTTGAAATTATCTTTTGCAGGGCTGTAAGCATAGTTGTTGCCCAGGAAATTGGTAGCCTGCGATCCATCCATTTTCGCGCCCCAGCTGAAATACTCCGAGTTTTGCGCGGCCAGCGCGGTAACAGGCTTTACACCCAGCACGCCCTGCCCGTAGGCATATTGATATTCACGTTCATCGATTACCGTATTGACGGTAGTATTATTGTTCACCTCGATGCCGATGCCCCGCGTTTTAGCGCCCGACTTGGTAGTGATCAGGATGGCGCCGTTGCCACCGCGAAAGCCATACAAGGCAGATGCCGCCACACCCTTGAGCACCTGTATGCTCTCGATATCGTCGGGGTTGATATTGGAAAGACCATCGCCGAAGTCCTGCCCGCCATATTTGCCGGGGGCCGTGCCCTGCGTGGTATTGTCATACGGTATACCGTCGATGACATACAGTGGCTGGTTTTGCCCGCTCAGCGAACTGTTGCCCCGAATCAGCACGCGGCTGCTGCCCGATGGGCCGGTGGCTGTGCCCGATACGCTTACTCCCGCCACCTGGCCGGTGAGTGCATTACCGATATTGGTTTCCCGTGATTGCGTGAATTTGGAACCATCTACATCTGTAGTGGAATAGCCGAGCGAACGCGCCTGCTTTTTGATACCGAGAGCCGTCACCACCACTTCATTCAGTTGTGTGTTGGCGGGAAGCAGGGAGATGTTGAGCTCGCTGCTCTCACCCACTTTCACTTCCTGTATCGCGTACCCTACAAAGGAAAAGATGAGGACATCGCCTTTATTGGCCTGTATAAGATAGACGCCGTTGGCATTGGTGGCTGTGCCCTTGCGCGTGCCTTTGATGGTGACGCTTACATTCGACAGCGGTGAGCCATCGGAAGCAGTTACCTTACCGCTGATGGGATCTGCGGTTACTGTTTCGGCCTTGTCGTTTTTGAGGGTTTCTCCCGAGAAGTCTACGGGATTGTAGTTGGTGCCCGATTTTTCTTTTTCCTCGATGATGACAAAAGTTTTGTCGTTCACCTTTTTGAATTTAAGGCCGGTGTCTTTGAGGATGGCTTCGAGCAGTTTTTCGGTGGCAATCGATTTGTCGGCGATAATATTGACCATTTTATTGCCCATCGACTGATCGGAAAAGAGGAAGTAGATGCCCTTGGTGCGGTTCAGCTCCTTGAGTACGCTGAACAATGTTTGCTTTTCTATGTTGGTATCTTCCTGTGAACGGCCGGGTCCTTTGCGTTTGTCCGTCAACCTGCTCTCTTTACCGTAAGCGTAGGTGTTTTGTGCATTTACCACCGGTAAAGCGAGCAGGTTTAGGGCAAGCAGGCACCCTGCCAGGCGTGAGCCTGAGTGTAATTTTCTCATTGTGCAGTATTTTGTCGCTTATTAAAAAATGTTTTTACCAGGCATGTTTTCTTATAACAATCGTGTTTCCATTTCTTTCGATAATGTAGTTGTTGGTGGCATCCAATGCTTTCAACAGTACATCAAGGTTGTCGTTGGATAATATACCACTAACGGGCACGTAGTTACTATCAGGCAGCAGCACCTGTACGCCATATTGTTCTTCTATCATTTTTGCAGCTTCCGTTATGGAGGTGCCCTCAAATATCATTTTGCGGTCTTTCCACGCCATGATGGCGCTGCCGTCGTCGGCTTTCTTATTGAGGTTGTTGTCTTTTATTTCCACGAAATCGCCGGGGTGCATATACACTTCTTTGCCATCGGGCGTGCGTACGGTCACGCTTCCTTCTTTTAGCAATACATTCGTTCTGCCGTTCCGGTTAACCACGTTGAACTGGGTGCCCGTCACGATAATATCAAACCTTGCCGTGTGCACGATAAAACGGCTTTTCTGCGGTGTTTTCTTTACGTGAAAGAAGGCTTCCCCGTTTATCCAGACCTCGCGGTCGGTACCCTCTTTCCAACAGTTGCAATAACTTATTTTACTGTGTGCGTTAAGGGTCACTTCCGAACCGTCAGGCAGGCGCTCTTCCTTTATCTGCCCGTATTGTGTTTCTACCGAGGGAGTAAAAAAGCCCGTGTATTTCAAGATACCCAAACCTGCTATCGCCAGTATCACCACGGCTGCTGCAGCCATCCACCAGCGACGCGCACGTATATTTACTACTCTGCCGCCGCCGTCAGCCTGCAACGGGTAGTTTGCAGCTTGCAGCCTTTCATAAGCCGCCTCCACCTGTGTCGCAGGAACCACACCCTCTTTCAGCGACAATGCATTGAGTATCGCCACGGCCTTTTCTGCCAGCTCCGCATTGGCCGCACTTTCCTTTATCCAGCTATCCCATTGAGCAATAGCCGATTCATCACATTTCAGATACCAATGGTAAAAACTTTCTTCGGCTAATAATTCTTCCGGTTCCTTGAAACTTACATGCATATAATAGGCGTTCTATAATTACTAAGTGCGGTAACAGCAAATTTTGTAACCATCCTTTGATTAGTTTTTTTAATTTTCCATAAAACATCGCGGCATACACATAAAATCCATACCTTTTCGGCGCTGCGAAAAAATAACCAAACTGCTTGAGACCAAAAGAAGAGGATATATTATTGTGGAAACAATACCAGCAAGGCGATGAAGATGCTTTTGCACGGATTTTCCGGCAAATGTATCCTTCACTGTTCCAGTTTGGCTTAAAAATGACTGCCCGTACCGACCTGCTGGAAGACTGTATACAGGAACTCTTTACCGAATTATGGCAAAACAAAAGCCGCACCGATGTACAGTCCGTCAAAGCCTACCTGCTCAAATCGCTTAAATATAAACTGCTCCGGGCCCTTACCAAAAAGACCCCGCTCAACCTCGACGACGTGGCCAACGACTATGTATTTGAACTAAGCCATGAATCATTATTAATTACCCGGGAAGAAAACCAGGAACAGACCGCCAAAGTACTACAGGCATTCGGCCAGCTCTCCAACCGGCAGAAAGAAATCATTTACCTGCGTTTTTACCAGGAGCTGAACTATGAAGAAATCAGCGACATCATGAACATCAACTACCAGGTTTCCCGCAACCTGCTCTACCAGGCCATCAAGGCGCTGAAGAAATTCATGGTGGATTCGGCCCTGATATGGTTGATATAAATCAATCGTTACAAACCTGCAATTTCCCGCACTATAATGCAAACTAACGATATTTCGTTAGGCATTCTCTGGAATAGATTTTAATTTCGTGCCACTTTAATAAAAGAAAAAACAGCATACTTATGAGCATGGTAGATTCATTAGAGAAGATCCCGGTCAACATTTTCCCCACGCTGAAAGAGGGCTCCGAATTCATTGCACGGGAAATAGCGGCTACCATCCGGACCAAACATTCCCGCGGGGAAAAATGCGTGCTGGGGCTGGCCACCGGCTCATCGCCCAAAACCGTCTATTCTGCCCTCATCCGCCTCCACAAAGAAGAAGGCCTGAGCTTTAAAAACGTTATCACCTTCAACCTCGACGAATATTACCCCATCGACAACGACGCTCTTCAAAGCTATAACCGCTATATGAAGGAGCATTTGTTTGATCACGTGGACATAGACCCCGCCAATTGCCATGTGCCCGACGGCGAGGTAAAAAAAGAAGACATCAAAAAATTCTGCGCCGCCTACGAAGCAAAGATTGAGGCCTCCGGCGGTCTTGACCTGCAAATCCTGGGCATCGGCAACAACGGGCATATCGGTTTCAATGAGCCCGGCTCCAGCATTTTTTCGAAAACCCGCCTGATACCCCTCGAAAACTCTACCCGCGTAGCCAACTCCCAGGAGTTCCAGAACATTTCCCGCGTGCCGCGCCTGGCCATCACCACCGGCATCAGCACCATTATGAAAGCAAAACGGATTTTGCTCATGGCATGGGGGCAATTGAAAGCCCCCGTCATTCAAAAAGCCGTGGAAGGCATCGTGACCGAACAAATTCCCGCCTCCCTCCTGCAGCAACACAACGACACCGTTTTTGTGCTGGATGAAGTGGCTTCATCCGAACTGACCCGCTTCAAATATCCCTGGCTCACCGGCGAATGCGAATGGACCCCGCACATGGTCAAAAAAGCCGTTGTCAACATGGCCCTCAAACAAGGCAAACCCGTGCTGAGCCTGACCACGAAAGACTACAACGACAATGGCCTGAGCGACCTGCTGGTGGAAAAAGGCGATGTGTACGAAATCAACCTGCAGGTATATTATATGTTGCGCGACAGCATCACGGGCTGGCCGGGTGGTAAAAACCAACCGCTGCCCAACCCGCCCGAACGCATGACCCCCTATCCCAAACGCTGCCTGATCTTTTCACCCCACCCCGACGACGATATTATCAGCATGGGAGGTACTTTTATGCGCCTGCAGGACCAGGGACATGAAGTACACGTGGCCTACCAGACCAGCGGCAATATCGCCGTGACCGATGAATTTGTGACCCGCTTTCTCGATTTTGCCGTCGGCTTCGAAAACATGTTTGGCATGGACAGCCACAAATCGCAGGAGATACTCCAACAGGCCCGCAGCTTTCTTCAATCCAAGAAATCGAACCAGATGGACACGCCGGAAGTGCGCGCCATAAAAGGCCTTATACGCCGCTGTGAAGCAGCCGCCACCTGCCGCTATGTAGGGGTCAATGAAAAACATATCCACTTCCAGAACCTTCCTTTTTATGAAACCGGGCGCATCGAAAAAAAACCTATGAGCGAAGCGGATGTACAAATGACCGTCGACCTGCTTCGCGAGGTAAAACCCCACCAGATCTACTGCGCCGGCGACCTCGCCGACCCGCACGGAACCCATAAAGTTTGTCTCGACATCGTGTTTGAAAGCATGCACCGCCTCAAAGCCGCCGGCGAGGAATGGCTGAAGGACTGCTGGGTATGGCTCTACAAAGGCGCCTGGCAGGAATGGGATATCAGTGATATCGAAATGGCCATCCCCATGAGCCCCGACCAGGTACTTAAAAAACGTTTTGGTATTTTTATCCACCAGTCGCAAAAGGACATGGTGCCCTTCCAGGGCAGCGATGCCCGCGAATTCTGGCAGCGCGCCGAAGAGCGGAACCGCAACACCGCCATGCTGTACGAGCAACTGGGATTGAGCCATTACGCGGCCATGGAAGCATTTGTGCGCTGGCATTATTAGGGAAAAACGAAAGGCGCAGGCACCACCTAACGCCTGGTAGGAAAACCGGGGAATTCCGGGGATACCCGGTAGATACTCCCGGGATACTCCCGTGTTACTCCCGGGATACTCCCTTATTGGTATTGTTTGGGAAGGGGGATAGGCCGGTGTTTAAATTTTAGCGCTGCGCGCAAAAATATTTGTGTATCGTTGTGATAATGAAAAAAAAGAACTGGCCCCTTGCCTGGCAGGATAACGCCTTTCGCCTGCGTCTTATCGCGGGGCTCATCCTACTGACTGGCTTGCTCAGCGCCCTGCCCTTTTTCTTTGCCCATATCGAAAAAATAAACGGGGCCATGCTGCACGATTGGGTGCTGCAACGCCTGCCCGCCGCGAATGTTTCTGTTTTTATATTCACTCTTATTTGGGGCATCGTCCTGCTGAGCATTGTCCGGGCTGCACAACAACCTCGTGTCTTCCAGGCATTGCTCTGGTCGTTTATCCTGCTGACTGCCAGTCGCATGCTCACGATTACCCTCGTACCGCTCAACCCGCCCGCCGGGCTTATTTCCCTGGTCGATCCTCTCGCCAATTCCTTCTATGGAAAGACCTTTATCACCAAGGATCTTTTTTATTCCGGCCATACCTCCAGCCTCTTTCTCATGGCCTTTTGCCTGGAGAAAAAAACCGACCGGCTGGTCGCCGGGATAGCCGGGGTTGCCGTGGGCATACTGGTGCTTGTGCAGCACGTACATTATACGATCGACGTACTGGCCGCACCTCTGTTTACCTGGTTCTGCTGTTATTTCGGGAAAAAGATAGCGGGCGATTATCAAAAAGCCTCGCCCAGCTGGAAATAGAAACCGCTGGATTGTTCGCCGATACCATAATCCAGCCGGAGATTGAGCTTCTCCGATTTGCTGAGCATAAAACGCAGACCGCCCCCGTACGAATATTTTAACTGGCCGATGTACACATCGGTAAAGCGATGGTTCACATCCCCAAACCCGCCAAACACCACTACCCCCAGCCGGCCGATGACCGGCACCCGGTATTCCGCCTGCACAAATTCCTGGTTTTTATCCCTGAACCGGCCGCTGTAATATCCCCGCATGCTGTTGGCTCCTCCAAAAGACGCCAGGCTCCGCAACGGCACATCCCCCGTATTGTAAAAACCATACAGCTGTACCGCCAGCACCTGGTGACGAAAAACGGTCCAGAATTTTCGTATATCCCCTACATAATTGGTATAGGTAAAATCAGAGCCTGTATAGTTGGCAAATTTGCTGGCATACAATTGAAAAAACTCTCCCTTATTGGGCACAAATGCATGGTTGCGCGTATCGTAGGTAAAGCTGAGTCCCACCCCGGAAACATGGTAGCCATCCCTGCCCAGGATATTTTCCTGGTCAAACAATCCATAGTGTTTGTAATCTACTTCCAGCACCGTCTGGTACTCATACCGCATCCCCAGGTAAAAATGATGGCCCAGGGTCCGCTGGCCATGAAGAAAGACATATATCTGTTTGAACTTATATGATTCCTCATTGGAATTCGACGTGTTATTGCCGAGACCCCAGAACTTATCGGGGAAGGAACTGTAGGAGGTCTGCTGGCTCAGGATGTATTTTTCGCCCGGCAGGTACACCGTACCGTTCAGAACAAACACCGCCTGGTGGTCAAGGGAATACAAAGCCAGTCCCTGCAGGTTGGAAGTGCGGCTAAGTGTATCTTTACGGTCAACGTGAAAAGTGAGGGAGGAAGCGACGCCAAAGGACCAGTTGGTTTCGATAGACCGGGCTATCACCGGCAAAAAGAGCAGGTGGTATTGTTTCGCTACGCTGTCATACTGATCCTGGCCGGAGGCGGAGCCTGCAAGGAGCAGTAACCCAACCATTCCCTGAAGGATACGCGATCTACCTGCCATGTTGGCAACCGTTTAAATTTGTTAATCAGGTCCAAATCAAGGATTAAAAGTACTAAACTGACGTGAAATTTTACTACTTTTACTGATTAATAATAAATTCACATTTTCTTAATACGCGGAATTACGAATACCCAAAACCCCTATTCTAGCAACAAACCCAGGTATCTAAATATGAATAAACTAAATTGCCCGGAATTTATTTTAGGTGAAAGGCTAAGCGATGAGCAGCTCCGGTTCTTCGATAAAAACGGAGTGATTGTATTTAGAAATTTCTTGCCAAAAGAGGCTGTTACACAGTTTAAAAACGAAGTAGCAGCCATTGAGAAAAAATGGTTAGAGGAAGGCAGAGAGAAGGTGAACGGCGTACCGCTTAAATTCGGTAAGGACCAGAACGGCAACAAGATCGTTCAGCGCTATTGCTTCCTTAACCTGTTCAGCAAAACTTTTGAAGATTTGCTGCGTGAGCCTCGTGTACAGGCCCTTGTAAAGTTCCTGTACCCGTACGAAGGCCGCATTGCGGAAAATGAAAAGGATGGCCTGATCCTGAATAGTTATATCCGAACGCCGGAAAGCTCCTTCTCCCAGATGGGCTGGCATACGGATAGCCCCCGCGATCTTTTCCTCGGACAGAAAATTATGCCGATGCTCAACGTGGGCATTCATCTTGACGACTGCCCGTTTGAAAACGGCGGTCTGCGCGTGCTGCCCGGCACCCACAAGCAGGGTATCTTCAAACTTTTGTTTGCCAAAAAATATTTTGTTGACAACAACCCCGACGAACGGGAAGTTGGTTTTGATATTTCAGCAGGTGACCTGACCGTTCATGACGGCCGTCTCTGGCACAGGGCACAGCAATCGCCGTATTTCGGCGAAGAAAGCCGCCGCCGGGTAATGTACGTTCCGCTGATCACCGGCAAATACATGCCTAAAAATGAACGCAGTAAAACGCCTTTCTATCACAAGCTGGCGTCGAAAGTGCAGAACTAGCGGTTGCGCGGAATCTTATTGTTATTTTAATAAAGTTTTATACTGAAGGTCAACATTCGTTGACCTTTTTTATATCTTTTCAAAAAAATGTTATGGTATATGCATTGGTAACAGGGGCCAGCAAAGGCATCGGCAAATGCCTTGCCGAAGGGCTTGCGGCCCGGGGCTATAATGTATTGCTCGTCGCCCGTTCGGAACAATTGCTGCGCGAGTTGAGCGCCACGCTGCAAAGCAGGTATCGTATCGAAACGGCCTGGCTTGCCATCGACCTCTCCGCTCCCGGCGCACCCGAAAAACTGTACAACTGGTGCGTAGCTAACAGCTACGAAGTAAAAGTGTTGATCAATAATGCAGGGTATGGCATCGGCGGCTGGCTGGACCAAAGCCCCGTAGAGGACACCCTTGCCATGATGCGCGTCAATATGGAAGTGCCGGTAGCTCTTTGCCGTCTTTTCCTGCCGGCCCTCAAACAGCAGCCAAAAGCCTATATACTTAATATCGCCAGTTCAGCCGCTTACCAGGCGGTACCCGGTCTTACCGTGTATGCCGCCACCAAATCGTTTGTCTTGAGCTTTAGCCGCGGCCTGCGGCAGGAACTGAAGAAAACCGCGGTAAGCGTTACCTGCATCAGTCCCGGGGCAACGGACACCAACTTCGTCAACCAAGCCCAGTTAGGCGAAAAAGCCCGCAGGATGGCGGACAAAGTAAATATGTCGCCCGAAAAAGTAGCGGCTATCGCCCTGCGCAGCATGCTGGCAGGCAAAACCGAAGTAATCCCCGGATTTATCAACAAGCTCGGTGCGGCATTGGTATGGCTCTTACCCAAAAGCCTGTCGGAGAGCACTGCGATGAAGATTTATCAACCTTAAAAACAGCCGTTAAAAACACTGCACCTGCCGGCGTTCGGCATTGTTGTAATTCAGAAAGTCGACGTAAGAGACAGTAAGCTCAAAGCCACCGCGGTATTGGGAAGCGACAACAAGAGGGCTGATGTTGATATCATAGCTGACTCCGATAATACACTTTGACACCTGCAGGCGCACAACCGGGATGATGGCATCGCTGAGCCGGTAGAGCGCGCCAAAAGAAATGGCTTTCCGGATATCTCCCTCCACAAAAAAATCGTGATTAAATATCATACCCGCCTGGAAAGTGCTGCCGGCAGCATGAAAACCATCCGTGAATTCCTGAAAGTAGTCCGCGTATAACTTAAATGTATCTGTTTCGCTGGTGGGCGCTGAAAAGCCCATGTTGAGCGCCAGCTTTTTGTTGAGCGTGATTTTATTGCCTTCAAAGAAACCTACCCTGGGTTGTGTGATATGGAAGATGCCCGCACCAATATAATACCTGGTTCCGTTGTTGAGATCATTTTTAAAGCTGAGACCGGCAGAAAGATCTATGTAATTGACGCTGGTGTTGGTAAACACCTGCCCCGAAGACGGGGCTACGCTGAAGGCGCCGTTGGCACCCGCAACAAACTGGTCGCCAAGCACAAGCCGCGAGGGATCAAAACGCTGCTGCATAAGGCCGCCCATCACACCGAGGGAGAGATATGCATTGTCATCACCGAGGGGCCGGCTGTAGTTGACAGCAGG
>DASYCT010000497.1:0-11832 GCA_036500065.1 Chitinophagaceae bacterium
CCCAACCCCCTAAAGGGGGCTGTTTAAGTTTGATTTTAAAATTCAATGTTTGCTTCAATAGTGTTTTCGCCGCGTTTCACTTTCACCGTTGTCTTGTCGCCTTTCTTAAACCGGTTCAGCGCCTGCATATAACTCTCCATCGAAGGTACCGGGTATTCGCCCAATTGGATTACTACGTCACCGGCTTTTAAACCGGCTTTGAAAGCAGGCCTTCCATCGCTTACCCCATCCACCCGCACGCCGGCGCCGCTATAGCTGTAATCGGGCAATATGCCGAGGGTGACGCTGAAATGAGCAACCGACATATTGGTTTCACGGGTAGGGGTGAAGACCAGTTTGCCGTCGCCGTTGGCGGCCTCGGTAATTTTATAAATATACCGGATAACCCTCCATTCGCCGGTATAATTGATCTTATCGGCGCTGTCCGTGGGCTTGTGGTAATCGCTGTGCATGCCGGTAAAGAAAAACAGCACCGGTATGTTTTTGCGGTAGAACGACGTGTGATCGCTCGGGCCGGTGCCGCTACTATCATAGCGGTTGATAAAATACTGGTTCCTGCTAATCGAGGTAAACAATGGCCCCCAGACCGGGGAGGTGCCATAACCCCCGATGGTCAGCATTTTGGTGCTGTCGTTCAGCCGGCCCACCATGTCCATATTGATCATATAGTTTACCCGCGACAGGTCCACCGTCGGGTGTTCGGTAAAATATTTGGAGCCAAACAGGCCCAGTTCTTCGCCGGAAAAAGCGAGAAACAGGTAGTTATTGTTTTTTAGCTTGCCGGTTTTCAGCAAATGCGATAGTTCAATCAGGGCGGCGACGCCGCTGGCATTGTCGTCGGCGCCGGGATGGATCTTTCTTTCCGGGCCGCGGTACAACGAATTGCTGTCCTCTCCATAACCCAGGTGGTCAAAATGCGCGCCCAGCACCACGATGCCCTGTGCGCCGTTGTCGATATAGCCGGCTACATTATGGCCGGTGCGCTTCTTCTCGGTAAAAGCTGCTTTCAGCCGGATATCGACGGTAGCCGCCTCATCGCCGAAATATTTGCGGGCCACCGGGGTCTGTACATAAAAAACAGGAATGGCAAACGCGGGACTGTTTTCCCCGCCGTCAAACTTCAACCCGTCGGCAATAGCGCCGGTATTATATATAATAAGGGCGGTAGCCTTCATTTTTGCCGCTTCGGCCACCTGCCGGGTAATATAGGCCATGATATCAAAATGCGGATTCCGGTGGTTATTGTCCACCTCTTCTTTCAGGTTCAGGAACCAGGGAACGCCGGCTTCGCGCAGGGCGATGGCGGGCGCGCCTTCAACGGCCGTGGCCGGCGAACCGGTAAAGGGGAAATAATCGCCCGGTTTCAGGGCCGCATTATTAATAAAAAGATAACTCGTCTTCACAAATTCCTTGCCTTCGTTGATATCAAAAGCCTGGTACCAGCCATTGTTATCCCCCCGGGGGCTAAGGCCTGCTTTTTCAAATTGCCCGGCGATGTATTCCATGGCCAGTTTTTCACCGTTGCTCCCGGCGCGGCGGCCTTCCAGCTTATCGTCTGCGAGGAAATGAATATGCTCTTCCAGCCCGGAAATAATGGCCTTGTCCTCTTTTTTCAGCTTTTGCGCAAAGCCGGGTTCTGTAAAAGATAAAATAAGGGCGGAAGCAATGATTGATTTATATAACATGACGGGCGGTTAAGATCTGACGACAAAGGTAAAAGGCTTTTTTTCTTTTTTCCACCTGCTTTTTTTTCCTTTACTTTTGCAGATCGGCCTGTCCCGAGCTAAATGGAGAAAAAACAACCGCTAAACCGTTTGGAGCCGATAGTCGGGTTAAAAATAAATAAAGCATGGCGTTACCGCACCTTATAAAATATGTGTACACCAATGGGACGGATGAAGTGATCCGGAGAGGGAAAAAAATTCACGCCATTGGGTTTGTAGAGCTGGTGGAGTACGATGAACTGCTTGGCTCCGTCACTTTTCGTGTCAAAGACGACAGCTATTCCACCTACTACAAGGTTCACATACAAAAGTTCAAGGACCCCAAGTCCATGTCGCTGCGCTGCAGTTGTCCCTACAACCTCGGCGACATCTGTCGCCACGAAGCGGGCGCGCTGATACAATTGCAGGAGTTGCTGGACCGGAACATGCTCAAGGCCGAGAATGTGGCCTACGACCAGCGCCATACCGTGGTCAAGATGAAATTTATCGACCTCAAGACCATCCGCCTGCTTTGCGACCCCCAGGTCCTGCTGGATGCAGAACAATACCTGCGCACCGGCAAAGCCAATATTGAATACGCCAAAGACGAAATGGTAAAAGCCTCGGTCGACCTCGACGGGGTTAATTATAAAGTGGTGCTTCGCAAAAACGAGGAACGCAATTTCGACACAAGTTGTGAATACGAAGATGTTACCCACCCACTCTGCCTGCCCAAGGTGATCGTACTGCTGCAATTGCTGAATGCCCACGGGGCGCATTATTTCGATACCATCCGCAACTGGGACAACGAAAAGAACAAACTGCTGGAAGCCTATGGCTATACCCTGAGCGATGACCTGAAAGGCAAGTTTGAATTTGCCTACAAGGAAGGCAAGCCCTACCTGCGGGTGCTGGACATGTCCATCAAGCGCATCAATCCCCTTACGGTCAACAAACCCCGGCCCGTGCTGGTGGAGGAACCTATTGTGGAAGCCACGGCGGATGAGGAACAGAAAGCCAGTGGCCCGGCAACGCGCCTGGGCGTGGTATTCAATTTTAAACACAAGCCTTACCCGGGGTTCCTGGTGGAAATCGTGCAGGGTGAAAGCGACGATGAACAAAAGAAATTTGCCGGCAAGGTAGAAAAGATAGACCTCAGCAAATTTGTGAACATCGAAGTGTTCAGCGAAGAAGACAAACAACTGATCCCTGTTATCCGGCGCATGCAGGAAGCAGAGGTGACCAAATACCTGAACCGCAATTCACCGTTCAGCGGCATCTGGGAAAACATCATTCACGCCGAAACAGACGAACTGCCGGCGGAGACCAAGAACCTGGTCATTGAATACATGCATCCCAAGCTCAAAAAGCTGTTCAACGACGTGGCGGTAAATCCCTTTGTGTTTTATGTCAACGGCCCTACCCCGTTTAAAACAGAAAACCTGCAACCCGTCGGCATCGTGCCCGATGCCGTAGTACCGTTTTTCAAGGTATCGCCCAAGAAAAGCGGCTACGAGATCACCTGTCATGTAAAACTGAACGGCAAGGAGCTGGATATAACCGACAACCAGCTCAACAGCAGCCTGCTGTTTTTCTTTGAGGAAAACCTGTATTTATGGCGCGATGCGGAAGATGCCGAGAAGATGGAGCCGTTTATAAATACCGGCAGCGTCACGATCTCCAAATCGGAGTGGCCGCAGCAATTGCGCTCCTATATTCTCCCGCTCGCCAAACGCTATACGGTCGTATTTGACAACAGCATCATTTCCTCTTATAAGGACGGAGAGCCGGAAAAGAAACTGGTATTGCAGGAAAAAGGTGATTACCTGGTGTTTCAACCCGTATTTACCTATAAAGGGTTTGAAGTGCGCACGGGCGATAAAGACGAGATCATCGTGCCCGATGGAGAGAAAGTAATGATCGTCCACCGCGATAAGCAGGTGGAACAACAGTTTATCAGCAAGCTGGAAGCCCTGCACTCCAATTTCATCAAACCGGAAGGCTCGCACAACCTGGTGCTGAAAGGCGCCGAAGTATTGCGCAACAACTGGTTCTTCCTCTTCGTGGACGCCATGAAAGAGATGAAGGTGCCGGTATTTGGTTTTGACGCACTGAAGAATTTCCGTTTCAATACCGCCAAGCCGCAGACCAAGATTTATATCAGCAGCCATACCGACTGGTTCGACGCCAAGGTAGACATCGTATTCGGTGATCAGAAAGTAAGCATTGCCGAAGTAAAGAAAGCGCTGGTCAACAAACAACAGTTTGTGCAACTCAATGATGGCACACTGGGTATCCTGCCGGAAGAATGGATCAAGAAGTATTCCTTGCTGTTCCGCGTGGGCGAAAGCAAACAGGAACATCTCAAGCTCTCGCAGTACCACATGAGCGTGATCGACGAGCTGTACGAAAACCGGAATGAAGAAGAACTGTTTATCCAGCTTGAAGAAAAATACGACAAACTCCGGGGCTTTAAAAGCATCCGTGAAGTAGACCCTCCCCTTCACCTGCAACCGATATTACGTCCCTACCAGTCCTTCGGCTTCCAATGGCTGAACTATTTGAGCGAGGTCAACTGGGGCGGCATCCTGGCCGACGACATGGGTCTTGGTAAAACCGTGCAGGCCCTGTCCTTCCTGCAATATTATAAGGACACACATGGTAAGTTGAGCGCATTGGTGGTTTGTCCCACTACGCTGATGTTTAACTGGGAAAATGAAATCAAGAAGTTTACGCCCGATCTTACCTACCATATCCATCATGGCGGCGACCGTGCCCGGGATAAGGAACGCATACGCCAGTTCAACGTTATTATTACCACTTACGGCACCCTGCGCAGCGATATCAAACTGTTCGTGGAAAACGAATTCGATTATGTGACGCTGGATGAATCGCAGGCCATTAAAAACCCGGCCAGCAAAGTCACCCGCGCGGCCTGCCTGCTGAAGGCAAAGCATCGCCTGTGCATGAGCGGTACACCCCTGCAGAATAATACCTTCGATATTTTTGCGCAGATGAACTTTCTCAATCCCGGCATGCTGGGCAGTATCGAGTTCTTCCGCAATGAATTTGCCATCCCCATCGATAAGTTTGGTGAGAAGGATCAAAAGGACCATCTCCGCAAGCTCCTGTTCCCGTTTATCCTGCGCCGTACCAAGGAACAGGTGGCAAGGGACCTGCCGGAAAAAGTGGAAACCGTGCTGTTTTGCGAAATGGAAGACGAGCAGCGTAAAATATACGATGCGTATCGCAACGACTACCGTGATAAGATTCTCGGCACCATCGAAGAACAGGGTATCCAGAAATCACAGCTCACCATCCTGCAGGGCCTGATGAAGCTAAGGCAGATCTGTGATTCACCGGCCATTCTGAACGAAACGGAAAAATTTGAAAACCATTCCATCAAGCTGGAAGAGCTGGCCCGGGAGATCACCGAAAACATCAGCAACCACAAGGCGCTGGTATTCTCTCAATTTCTCGGCATGCTGGCCCTGATCAAGGGTAAGCTGAAAGAGCTGGACGTGAAATTCGAATACTTCGACGGAAGCACCTCCGCGCAGGACAGGGAAAAAGCCATCCGCCATTTCCAGGAAGCGGACGAATGCAGGGTATTCCTTATATCACTCAAGGCGGGAGGTGTGGGTCTTAACCTTACTGCCGCAGATTATGTATATATCGTTGACCCCTGGTGGAACCCGGCTGTTGAACAGCAGGCTATCGACCGGACTCACCGTATCGGGCAAACTAAAAATATTTTTGCCTACCGGATGATCTGTAAGGACACCATCGAAGATAAAATACTCCAGTTGCAGGACCGTAAGCGTGTCCTGGCAAGAGACCTGATAACCGATGACGAAGGTTTTGTAAAAAGCCTTACGAGGGCCGATGTTGAATATTTATTTAGTTAAACCAGCGCGCCTGATCGACAAACGGTATTATTTACCATACAAACCCTGCAATATCCTTTAAACGGGTGCTTAGTGGGCTTTTTCTCATTCACCCATTTAGAACACTCATTCGCCGAATATCCCGAATAATTAAAAAAGGCCCGCAGGAAAGACGGTACTTTACCGTCCAATCTTTTCATAACCAATTTAACTATGTTGCGTTTTTTATTTTTTGTATTGCTGACGGCCTGCTTTGCGCTCCCTGTTGTGGCCCAGAATGTTTCAGGAAGCCTTCGCGGCACGGTGACCGATACCTCCGGCAAGCAATCCTCCATGTCCGGCGCTACCATTTCCCTTACCGATTTAAAGGATTCTACCTCAGCGGGCTATACGGTGGCCAATGCAAAAGGCGCTTTTGAAATGAACGGACTGGAGAAAGGACGTTACCAGGTAGTTATTTCATTTGAAGGATACAAACCTTATGTAAAGACCTTCTCGGTTACGGCAGAAAAGCCGGTGACCGATCTCGGCACCATCGACATGAACCGGAGAAGCGATGAACTGGCGGAAGTTATCGTGGTACAACCTCCCATAAAGATCAAAAAAGATACAATAGAATACAATGCCGGCAGCTTTACCACCAAACCCAACGCGGTGGTAGAGGATTTATTGAAAAAACTGCCCGGCGTGCAGGTGGATAAAACCGGCACCATCACGGCGCAGGGCGAGCAGGTGACGCGGATACTGGTTGATGGTAAGCGCTTTTTTGGCGACGACCCCAAACTGGCCACCAAGAACCTGCCCCCGGACATCGTGGACAAGATCCAGGTGTTCGACGACCTGAGCGATCAAAGTAAGTTTACCGGCTTCGACGACGGCAACCGGGTAAAAACGATTAATATCACGACCAAGAAGGATAAGCGCAAGGGCTATTTTGGCAAGGTCGTGGGAGGCGTGGGCAGCGACGAAACCTACGATAATAGCGTAAACATGCACCGCTTTAACGGCGATCAGCAGATCTCCGTATTGGGCCAGGCCAATGACGTGAACAAACAGAACTTCAGCATACAGGATATCCTCGGCGGCAGTACCGGCGGCAGAGGCGGCGGTGGAAGAGGCGGTGGTGGCACCGGGACCAGCGCCAGCGGGATCACTACTACCTGGGCGGGGGGAACAAATTATCATGATCAATGGGGCAAGAATACGGAAGGCTACGGCAGTTATTTTTTCAACAGCCAGCACGTGACCACCAGTTCAACGAGCGCCTCGCAGAATGTTCTTTCCGATACGGCGAGTACTTTTACCAATTCGACTTCGGAATCCATTCGCCGCAACCAGAACCACCGGCTTAATTTCAACGTGGATCATAAATTCGACTCAGTCAATTCATTTATTTTCCGGCCTAATATAAGTTTCCAGCAAACCCAGACCAATTCTTCACAGACATCGGCTTATGCGGGGACATTGAAAGATCCTATTTATAACACAAATGGTTTTTCCGATCAGAAAAACCACGGTATCAACGGTGCTGCCGACCTGCTGTTCCGTCACCGCTTTGCCACGCGCTTCAGAACCATGTCGCTGGATTTGAATTTTACCGACAATACCAATGATGGCAATGGCGACAACAATTCGCTGAGCCAGCATTTCTCGCCCCCCCCGACTACTATCGACACTATTAACCAGAAGATCGTAACAGGGTCCACCGGCATCAATTTCAGCCCGACCATTTCGTACACAGAACCTGTAGGCAAAAACCAGATTCTTGAATTTAATTATAATTATACGTACAACAAGAATACGTCCGAGCACAATGCCTATGCATTTGATTATTTTTCGCATTTGTACGATCGGTTCGACAGCCTGTACAGCAATAATTACCAGAACACGTATTATTCCAACCGGCTTACGATGAGCTACCGGGTACAGAATGCAAAATATAATTTAAGCGTGGGTTCGGGTATCCAGAGTGGTAACCTGGAAAGCATCAACTCAACGAAGCAAACCGACGTGACACAGCATTACGTCAACTTCACGCCCACCGTCAATTTCCAGTACGGTTCTTCAAGGACCAACAGCCTGCGGATAAATTACTCCGGCAGGACCGGGCAGCCAAGTATATCGCAGTTGCAACCGATCCTTACTACCTCGGATTCGATCAATTTCTCAAAAGGTAATGCTGACCTGAGGCAGCAATTCACGCATAGCCTCCGCTTGTTGTACACCAATTTCAACCTGGCCACGCAGCGTGTCATGTTTGTTACCCTTAACGCCAGCATGATCAGCAACGATATTCAGAATTCGACCACCTATCTTCCCGCACCGGCCAAGCAGGGAACGCAGATCACCATGCCCGTCAACCTGAGCGGAACATACAATGTCAGCGGCTATTTCAATTATGGCTTCCCGTTGAAAAAACCCAAGTCGAACCTTAACTTTACCACCAATGTCGGCTACAGCCAGAGCCAGAACTTACTAACCAACGTGGTGAACGGCGCTGAAGGTCCTACCCAAAGCAATTATACCCGCAATACCAATCTCGGGGAGACCATTTCGTGGACCACTAACCTGAAAGATAATTTCGATATGAATTTCAGTTCGGCGACCACCTATTACATCTCCCGCAACTCCCTGCAACCCACCTCCAACCTGAATTATTATACACAGGTGTTGTCGGCAGAGATTACCTATTTCTCCAAAAGCGGCTGGATCGTAGCTACCGACTTTGACTATACTTATTATGGCAACCGCGGCCCCGGTTACAATGTGGGCGTTCCCCTGCTCACGCCCAGCTTTGCCAAGCAGTTCTTTAAAAACAAACAGGGTGAGCTGCGCTTAAGCGTATTCGATCTGCTGGATCAAAATCAGAGTGTTTCGCATACGGTCAACGGCGGCGTGATAACGGATAGCCGCACCAATGTGCTTACCCGCTACGCGATGCTCACCTTTACGTACAACATACGGCGCTTTGCCGGCCAGCAGCAACGGATGCCCGGCATGTTCCGCAACATGCGTAACATGATGCGCGGTGCGCCCGGTGGTGATTTCCCCGGCGGTGGCGGCTTCCCCGGTGGCGGCGGTGGAGGCGGTGGAAGAAGAGGTGGCGGCGGGGGTGACGAGTAAGTAAAAGACCCCACCAGGGCGGGGCCTGTAGCACTAACATATTGTGGTTTCAGAGGTAAGTGCTAACTATTTGACAGACAATAAAATATTATTATTTAGGACGACGACCGTAATCGGTCCGGTGTGTGATGGGTGACTGGCCCACCAGGATGATACTCCATAAAAATTTCATGAAATTGCCGAGATTGGAAGAGGGGCGATACACTTTCTTGTGTATCATGGTTTGGTGTACATTGTAGTACATATTGTTTTTTTCCATTGATATTGGGATTGGTTCATTAATACTATAAATATCAGGATTTTAACGCAAACATGCAAGCATTATTGCCAAAAAACAGGCAGAGTACGTAGTTTTTCTATTTCTTAACAGCATTTTAAGAGGTATCTTGTAAGGTGTTAAACCAGCCTATATGAAGAACCTCGTCACCATTTTGCTCATGTTTGCTTTTCATGCCATAGCACCGGCGCAGGGAGTCTTTACCAACCAGACCAACGGCGCCCTGGAAAGAGTCATACAGGATTACCCCAATCAATTCAAAAATATCAAGGGCGCATTACTGGCTTCCAATGCCCGGGAAGTCGAATATAAATCCGTGGTCATCATCCCCGGCTCGGAATCCTCCACGATTACCCAGTACACCGGTCCCGATAAACACATGGTAAGCTGGCAGGCCGTCCTGTTCAGCAGCACCAGTTTTGATACGGCTGAAAAGAAGTTCAAAGCTCTTTTTGGCGAGATCACCAATACCATCATCCGCCTCGAAGGCGAACGCCCCATCATCCTCAACGGTAAGTACCAGACCCCGGAAGAGGACAAAACCAGCACTACCGTGGCCTTTGATATTTTGCCCACCACCAGCCCCACCCACCAGCTCAAGGTGGATCTGAACCTCGAGAAACGCGACCACCACTGGACCATCGTGCTAAGCGTTTACGACAGGGACGAAGCGGTGATGGTCTCCAATGAAAAATAAGACCGGCGCCTGTTTTATTAACCTTCCTTAACATTAAAGCAAGGCTTGTTAACCTGCTTTTGCAAGCGGCAAGGATACTTTCGTAGATGCAAAAAATCTACCTGCTGCTTATTATTGGCTTCACCTGTATTGGCGCACAGGCGCAACGCAATGGTTCCATCAAAGGCATCGCGTTTGATACCTTGTCCAAACAACCCGTTGCATCGGCCACCATCACGCTTTTGAAGAAAAAGGATTCCTCGCTGGTTACGTTTACCATGACCGACAGCAAGGGTTATTTTGAGCTGACCGGTGTTGCCAACGGCGATTACCGCCTGTTGATTACCCATGTAAACTACCACAATACCAGCCGCCCGGTCAGCATCAG
This sequence comes from Chitinophagaceae bacterium, assembly GCA_036500065.1. Classification (GTDB taxonomy): domain Bacteria; phylum Bacteroidota; class Bacteroidia; order Chitinophagales; family Chitinophagaceae; genus JACMLD01. The sequence continues at coordinate 10,055 of DASYCT010000497.1, forward strand.
CGACGCGGTCAAAAATGCCGACCTGTCCACCATCGTCCTTCGTGACCTTAGCCAGACCCTCGCAGAAGTCGTCGTGACGGCGGAAGCGCCCCCGGTCACTCTTATAGGAGATACCATTCAATACAATGCCGGTTCGTTTAAAACACAGCCCAACGCCAGCGTGGAGCAATTGCTTAAAAAAATGCCGGGCATCAAAATAGATAAGGACGGCACGGTAAAAGCGCAGGGACAGAAAGTAAACCGGGTGCTGGTGGACGGCAAGGAGTTTTTTGGCACCGACCCTAAAATAGCCACCAAGAACCTGCCGGCTGACGCAGTCGACAAAGTGCAGGTCTACGACCGCCTGAGCGATGCGGCCCAACTGACCGGCTTCGATGATGGCAACAGCGAAAAAACCATCAACCTGAAGCTGAAACAGGATAAAAAGAAAGGCATGTTCGGCAAGGTGACCGCCGGGGGAGGAACCGATGACCGGTACGAAGGAAAATTCAACATCAATTCCTTTAAGGGCGCCCGGCAGTTTTCCGTCATCGGCATGGGCAATAACACGAACGCAGAAGGCTTTTCTTTTTCGGACCTGATGAACTTTACCGGCGAGATGAACCGCCTGCTCCAGGGTGGTACCGGGGGGAACATCAACCTGACGATCAACAACAACGATCCCATCGCCAGCCTGCTTGGTGCAGGTAGCAGCAATGGTATTAAAACAATCTGGGGCGGCGGCGTCAACTACAACAATCTTATCGGCAAAAACACGGATTTTACCAGCAATTATTTTTACAACCGCTACAACCCCCAACAGGAAAGCGTTTCACAACGAACCTATTTCCTGCCCGATTCACTCTATTACTACAACCAGCATTCCAACAGCAATAACCTCAACAACAGCCAGCGCCTCAACCTAAGCGCCGATATACACCTCGATTCGTTTAATTCTATAAAGATTACGCCCTCCTTTGGCTACCAGGACACGCGCAACAGCGTGTACAACGATTACCAGACACTTTCGAAAGACCTGCTGCCGGCCAACGAGGGATTCAGTAATAACAATTCCACGGGCCGCGGAACCAATTTCCGCAACGATATCCTATACCGCAAAAAGTTCCGGCGCAAAGGCAGGAGCTTTTCCTTTGATCTGCAAACCAGTCTCAACAGCAGTGAAAGTGACGGCACCCTGCTTTCGGTCAATAATTTTTTCAGCCGCGGCGTTGCCCTGCCGGGCAATGATTCGATCAACCAGCACAATACCAGCTCGGGCAGCCTGAACAGCTATGCCGCCCGGGCGGTCTACACCGAACCCATTTTCCGTCGTTCCCTGCTGGAATTCAGTCTTGGTCACAGCGATGGCAAAAGCAGTTCGGATAAAAAGACCTGGGATTTTAACCAGCTCAACAACAAGTACGACCAATTGAACGCCGCCCTGAGTAATGATTTTGAGAGCGAATATGGTTTCACCAATGCCGGGCTCCGCCTGCGCACGCAGCAAAAGCGCTTCAGCCTGGGCGGGGGCCTGAACTGGCAAAGATCCGATCTGCAAGGCCAGGTGCTTACATCCGCCAAGGATTCCACCATCAAAAAAACCTTTTACAACCTGCTGCCTTCACTGCGGCTGAAATATGAATTTACCCGGTACCGTACCCTTACGGTCAATTATGCGGCCAGTACCAACCAGCCTTCCATTACACAGTTGCAGCCCGTGCCCGATATCAGCGACCCGCTCAATATCAAGCAAGGCAATCCCGACCTGCGGCAGGAGTTCAACCATGCGGTACAGTTCA
>DASYCT010000498.1:0-7168 GCA_036500065.1 Chitinophagaceae bacterium
TTGTCACTATCATGGGTCACGTCGATCACGGTAAGACATCCTTGCTTGACTATATCCGCAGCGCCAACGTGGTAGCGGGTGAAGCGGGAGGTATTACGCAGCACATCGGCGCCTACCAGGTCACAACGACCAACGGTAAGAAAATCACTTTCCTCGATACGCCCGGTCACGAAGCCTTTACCGCTATGCGTGCACGGGGCGCCAAGGCGGCCGATGTGGCCGTTATCGTGATTGCGGCCGACGATGCGGTGATGCCCCAGACAAAAGAGGCCATCAGCCACGCACAGGCAGCCAGCCTGCCGATGATTTTTGCTATCAACAAGATTGATAAAGATGGCGCCAACCCGAAAAAGATATACGAACAGCTCGCAAGCATGAATATCCTGGTGGAAGAATGGGGCGGTAAGTTCCAGAGCCAGCAGCTGAGTGCCAAGCAGGGGCTGAACGTAGATACACTGCTGGAAAAAATTGCCCTGGAAGCCGAACTGCTCGACCTGAAGGCCAATGCCGACAGGGAAGCCACCGGTTCCATTATCGAAGCATCGCTTGATAAAGGCCGTGGTTATGTGGCTACCGTACTTGTTCAAAACGGTACCCTGCGCCAGGGCGACCTGATGGTGAGCGGGCAGCATTTTGGCCGTGTAAAAGCTATGTTCAATGAACGTAACCAGCGGGTGGAAGAAGCGCCGCCTTCTACACCGGTGCAAATACTGGGTCTGAACGGTGCGCCACAGGCCGGTGAAAAATTCAAGGTCTACGAAGACGAGGCCGAAGCAAAGGAAATCGCTACCAAGCGTGCCCAGATACTCCGCGAACAGGGTATCCGCACCAAGAAACATATTACACTGGATGAAATCGGCCGCCGCCTTGCGCTCGGCAATTTCAAACAACTGAACCTGATCATCAAGGGCGACGTGGATGGATCGGTGGAAGCCCTGAGCGATTCACTGCAGAAACTGTCTACGCCTGAAATCGCGATAAGCGTGGTCCACAAAGCCGTCGGCGCCATTACCGAAAGCGATGTATTGCTGGCTACGGCCTCCGATGCCGTGGTGGTTGGTTTCAACGTGCGTCCTTCCTCGCAGGCAGGCCGCCTGGCGGAAAGCGAAGGCGTGGAAATAAAGACCTATTCCATCATCTACAACGCTATCGAGGAAATCAAGAGCGCCATGGAAGGTATGCTTGAGCCGAAGATGGTCGAGAAGATAGTCGCCAACGTGGAAGTACGGGAAGTGTACAAATTCGACAAGGCCACAGTAGGTGGTTGCTTTGTACTCGATGGCAAGATTGCCCGCAATGCCAAAATCCGTATCATCCGGGATGGCATCGTGGAATATCCCCGCGGCGAAGGAGCAAGCGCAGAACTGGGCAGCCTGAAACGCTTTAAGGACGATGCAAAAGAAGTTCCGTCGGGCATGGAATGCGGTCTGACGGTTAAAGGCTTCAACGACCTTAAAGTAGGCGATGTCATAGAAGCGTTCGAAGAAGAAGAAGTTAAACGGACATTATAAAACGTTGTCCGTTGTTCGATGTTCGTTGCCGGAATCCCGGGCAACCAGCAACGGCCAACGGACAACCCTTTTTTACCAGAAACTTTTGTTAAAAGCGCTGTTATTATCCTCATTCACAGCAGTACTCAATACTTTTGAAGTCTTAGATTTTCGTTATGATGAAGCAATTCTCTTTCCTCCTGGTACTGGCAGCCTGTTTTACCACTGCCTCCGCACAAAACCACAAAGTCGTAGCCGATAAAATTGTAGGCATTGTAGGCGATAAGATTATCCTCAAATCGGATATAACCAATGAGATACTGGATCGCCAGCGTCGTAACGAAACCCTGCCCGAGAATGCGGAATGCCTTATCATGCAACAAGTGCTTGCGTTGAAAGCGCTGGTGCTGCAGGCGGAAAAGGATTCACTCGTGGTGAGCGATGATGAAATCGAAGCCCTGCTGGACAACCAGGTCCGTGGATTTATACAGGCGTATGGCTCCAAGGAAGCGCTGGAACAAATTGCCGGTCGTACTGTCTATCAAATCAAAGAAGATTTTCGCATACCCTTCAGGGAACGTAAACTGGCCGACCTGATGCGCCAGAAAATCGTGGAAGGCGTTAAAATCACTCCCACCGAAGTAAAAATGTATTACGACAAGATACCCAAGGACAGCCTGCTTTTTTATGAAAGTGAGGTGGAAATCGGGCAGATCATTGTATATCCCAAGGCAGGCCGTGAACTGGATAAAAATGCAATCGACGAACTGAACGACTATAAAAAACGCGTGGAATCGGGACAGACCAAATTTGAAACCCTGGCGAGCCTCTACACCGATGACCCCGGCAGCAAAAGCTCGGGCGGCATGTACAATCTCAACCGCACCGAAAAACAATGGGACCCTACTTTCCTTACGGCGGCCTTCCGGTTGAAAGAAGGACAGATTTCGCCGGTTATCAAATCCAAGTTCGGGTATCATATCATACAGATGGTCAGCCGTTCGGGCGACGACGCCACGATACGCCATATCCTGAAGATCCCGCAGATTACGGATGATGAAATCAAGGCATCGATTGCTCACCTGGATTCGGTGAGGACCTTGCTGAAGACCGGCGTTATTGGTTTCGGCGAAGCAGTGGCAAGATTCAGCGACGACGAAAACTCTAAATACACCGGCGGTATGACGCAATGCTCCAATGGAAGCACCTATTGCTCTATCGGCGATTTGGATAAGGACATCGTGACCATGCTGCCCAAATTGAAACCGGGCGACTACTCCGAACCTTCCTCCTTTACCGATGAACGCGGCAAAAAAAGTGTTCGGATCATCTACCTCAAGACACGCACGGAACCCCACCGTGAAAACATGAAGGACGACTATAATCGTATCGCGCAACGTGCGCTGGAAGAGAAAAAAGCGGATGCCGTTGAAAAATGGTTCAACAGCAAAATTTCTTCCTATTACGTAATGGTGGACGATGATTACAAAAGCTGTCCCCAACTGGCTAAATGGGTGCAAACTGCAGCAAATACTAGCAGGTAGGTGTTAACCCTTAAGTAGTAAAAATATACCAAAGACGCTGCATTTCCGGGCGTCTTTTTTCATTAAATTGACCATAGTAAACCTTTAATGAAAGCTCATAGCAAACCCTTACCACCGTAGGTTTCCTTTCTTCGTACCTATGCGTTTTTTAAACGGGTATTTATGATTACAACCCCTAAGAAATCCAGGCCTGCGATGAACCAAAATTCTCCGGGGGTGTACTTTGTGCAGACGGACTTGCATGGGGTCATTGCCTCGGTAAATGACTTTTTTGCCCGTAATACAGGATTGCTGCCGGAAAAACTAATCAATACATTCTTCCCTTTTTATCTTGAGAACGGCTGGTTTATCTTCGATGCCATTGATATTGAATCCCTTACGAGCACCGGCGCTACGCTTGAATTTGAAATTCCCATTTTCTTTAACGGCAGGATTATTTCCACCCAATGGTTTTTGAATGCCTGTCCTTCGGCCTGTAAAACCCATTTTTTGCTGCAATGGATTGGTATTGAAAAGCACACCGTTGCCGAAGGTAAAAAGTCTGTCAACTGCAATGGAGCGGCCCCGGAAACCACTTCGGGTAAAAGCACTGCCAAAGCTCCCGCCGAGAGTGAGACGCAGTTTATGAATATGGCCGATGCCGCCCCGGTGATGATCTGGCTGACCGACGAAAACGAGAAAATCACGTATGTAAATAAATGCTGGACCGATTTTACCGGCATCCGGTTTTCGGAACTGGCCGGCAAGGACTGGGATATACTTATCCACCCGGCCGATTTGACGGGAGTAATCAGCCAGTATGAAAAAGGGTACAGTGAAAAAGCCCCGCTTTCCATCGTCTACCGGTTGCAGCACAAAACCGGTGAGTACCGCTGGGTGCTCGCCAATGCAGTGCCCCGTTTTCCTGACAACGGTCCTTTTGCCGGCTATATGGGGTCGGTAGTAGATATTCACGACCGCAAACTGGCCGAGGAAAAAATCGCCTTCCAGGCAGGCCTGATTGAAAACGTATCGGATAGTATCATTTCAACCGACCTTGGTTTCAATATACTCACCTGGAACAGGATGGCCGAGAAAACGTATGGTATTACGGCCGTACAGGCAAACGGCAGGTACCTGCCGGACCTGGTCAGCTACGTGTACATCGACAACAATGTGGAGACCGTATTGAAAGAAATAAAAGAACAGGGAGGCTGGAAAGGAGAAGTCATTTTCCGCAATCCCCCCGGCAACCTGGTATACCTGCAAAGCACGGTGTCCATGCTGAGAGGCGAAAAGGACCATGCGCAGGGCTATGTTTTTGTAAACCGTGATATTACCGAAAAAGTAAAAGCGGAAGAAAGCATTAAGATAAGCGAAGCGTTTTACCGCTCGCTGATCGGCAATTCGCTCAATGGTATCGCGTTGACGGATGCGCAAGGGGTCATCAACTTTGTGGCGCCCTCGGCGCTGAACATACTCGGCTATGAACCCGATGAACTGATCGGTACCAATGTTTTTGCGCTCGTACATCCCGGTGATATACCGCTGGCAAAACAATCCTTCGAAGAACGCGTACGCAACGAATCAAAAAAAGAATACATCGTTATCCGCGTGCGACAACGCAGCGGAAAATGGCTCTGGTGCGCCACCCACGGCCATAACCTGCTCACCGACCCTTATGTGCAGTCGATGGTCATTTACTTCAGTGATGACACCCGCCGGAAGGGAATGGAAGAAGCCCTTAGCCGCAAGGAACAGGAGTTCAGGAACCTGGCCGAAAACGCCCCCGCCATTATCACCCGGCTCGATAGAGAAGCGCGTTTTGTATATCACAACCGCACCCTGTCGCGGCTGACAAATGCCTCCCTCGGGAGCATCATCGGTAAAACGCCGGAAGAAGCGGGACTACAAGGCGAAGCGCTGCATAAGATCATGCAGGCCATACATAAAGTGTTTCAATACAAAACCACGGAAACGCTTACAATAGACATTCACCGGCGCAATGGCAACATACTTATTTTTCTTAACACCATTGCACCCGAACTGGATGAAAACGGTGAAGTGGAATCCATACTCGCCATCAGCAGCGATATCACCGAAATGAAATATGCGGAAGCGGCGCTGAAAGAAAGCGAGCGCAAGCTGCTGGAAAATGAACTCAAATTCAAATCCCTGTTTCAAAGTTCGCTGGATATTATAAATGTACTGGACGATCAGTACAGGATCACCTTTGTTACGCCTTCCATAAAAGTGGCATTGGGTTACGACGAAGAAGAAGTAATCGGCAGGGGTGGCCTCGAGTTTATTCATCCCGAGGACGCATTGCGGGTAGTAAAGGCGCTCGATGAACTGAAAAAGAATCCCGGGCAGAATGTCATCATCGATACGCGGATAAGAAACCGCAACGGCGATTGGGTCTGGATGGAAGGAAAGGGCATCAACAAGCTGAGTGATCCCATCGTCAACGGCATTATCGTGAGCTTCCATGATATTTCGGACCGCAAACAGTCCGAACAGCAGTTGCAGGGCTACTCGGAACATATTACCAATATCCTGAGCAGCATCACCGATGGTTTCATCGCCCTTGATTTCAATTTCAACGTGCTGTGGTGGAATCCCATCGCCGCGCAGCTTACCGGTGTAAGGGATGTGGAAGTGCTGGGGAAAAACTTATGGGAGGCGCTGCCGGCGCTGAAAAAAACAAAGGCCCTCGCGGAGTACCGCAAAGCCGTAGCCAACAAAACCGTTGTTAATTTTGAGCTTTACCTCGATGAGCTGAAAGTATATTTTGATATCAATGCCTATCCGTCACAGCAGGGGCTTTTTGTTTATTTTAAAGACATTACCGGCCGTAAAAGCCAGGAAATGCTGCTCACCCTCGAAAAGGAAGTACTGGAGCTGAACGCCAACCCGGCGGCGTCTTTAAAGGATACGGTAGATTATTTCCTGAAAGGCGTCGAATCGCTCAACCCGGGTATGATCTGTTCCGTGTTGCTGCTGGAAGAAGGCGATAACAAGATGAAAAACTTATCGGCCCCCAACCTGCCGGCTGATTTTGTCGCGCATATCAACGGGTTGAGGATAGGAGCGAAAGCAGGCTCCTGTGGTACAGCCATGTATTTGCAGAAAACGGTGATTGTGAGCGATGTTATGACCGACCCTCTTTGGGATGGATGCCGGGAAATGGTGGCGAAATACGGACTGGCCGCCTGCTGGTCGTTTCCCATCATAACATCTTCCAACAGGGTGTTGGGTTCGTTTGCAGCGTATTACAAAAAAGTGCAGTCTCCATCAGAAGCACAGTCGGAATTGCTAAGCCGTGTCGCAACGCTCCTGGGCATCATCATTGAAAACAAGCAGGCGGAACAGAAGATCAACATCAGCAATGAACGTTACCTGCTGGCCACCAAGGCGACCAATGACGCTATCTGGGACTATGATATCCGGCAGGGACGTTTGTACTGGGGAGAAGGTTTTTTTACCTTGTTTGGCTATAAATCGGACTACCCGGGCACTAGACCCGGCGCGTGGGAAGCCAAGATACACCCCGACGACAAGGACAATGTGACCGCCTTATTTGAAGATGCTATACGGAACAAGGAGAAAGGAGTTATTTATACGGAATACCGCTTTCAAAAAATGGACGGCAAATATGCCATTGTAGCCGACCGCGCATTTATCGTGTACGACAACGACGGCGAACCTGCCCGTTTTGTAGGGTCCATGCAGGATGTGACGGAGCGTAAGAAACTGGAAATGCAGGTGCTGAAACAGGAGATTGATAAACAGAAAATCATCGCACAGGCGGTAGTGGATGCACAGGAAAAAGAACGGGCGGAAATAGGGAAAGACCTGCACGACAACGTAAACCAGATACTTTCCACCGCCAAGCTTTATCTCGAACTGGCAAAATCGGATGTCAACCAGCGGGAACAGTTGATCAAAAGAAGCGCCGACAGCATTTTTAATGCCATCAATGAAATACGCAGTATCTCAAAAGCGCTTGTGCCACCCAGTGTAAAAGACCTGGGCATTATTGATTCGGTCAAGGACCTGGTAGAATCGGTCCACATGACGAGGGCCCTGCGGGTCAGGTTTGTTCACAAGGGAGATTTTGAAAAAGTTATCAGCGACAAGCAGAAACTGATGCTT
>DASYCT010000499.1:0-6180 GCA_036500065.1 Chitinophagaceae bacterium
AAAAAAGGTTGCCTCCGGCCCGATGAATCAGCCAGGCCTCCTTTTTCTAAACCGTTTACCCCATGCCAGATTACACCAGGATCGGTTCTTTTTACCCCCATAGCATTGCCGGCCGGCTGCCGGCAGAGGCAGGCAGGTACACAGAACAAAAAAAAGGATACTATATTTTTAAAAGAGGGTTCGACATTCTCGTCTCCCTGCTGTTGATCGCAGTGGTATTTAGCTGGCTGTTGCCGATCATCGCGCTGGTCATAAAACTGGATTCGGGAGGGGACATATTTTTCGTGCAAAAAAGGGTGGGAAAAGACGGCCGTCTTTTTATGTGCTACAAATTCAGGACGATGATTGCCAACCGGGAAGCCGATTACCTGCAGGCGACGAAGAACGACCCCCGCATAACGCGTTGCGGCGAATGGCTTCGCCGCAGCAATCTCGACGAGTTGCCCCAGCTTATTAACGTATTCCTGGGAGAAATGAGCATGATAGGCCCCCGCCCCCACATGCCGGCCGACTGCTCACGGTTTGCGTCACTGGTGCCGGGCTATCAATTCAGGAACCTGGTAAAACCGGGCATAACCGGGCTGGCGCAGGTGAAGGGCTACCACGGTCCTTCACCTGATTATGAAAGTATTTACCGCCGTTATCAATGGGATGCGTTCTACATACGCAATGCCGGCATAGCCCTCGATATACGTATCATGATTACAACCGCTATACAGGGCATAGGCATCAGGCAGGAGCTTACATACCCCGCGCAATAGCCATTTCAAGCCCTCTTAACTCGGCAAGCGCTTTCAGGCGGCCGATGGCCGAATAGCCGGGATACGTGCTTTTATGAAGATCGTCGAGCACCTGGTGCCCGTGATCGGGACGCATGGGAAGCGATATATTTCTTTTTTTCATGAGCAGGAGCAGCTCCTTCACGATCGCATACATATCCACGTCACCATACAAGTGATCGGCTTCAAAGAAATTTCCTTCGGCATCTCTTTTGGTGCTGCGCAGGTGGACAAAATGAATATGATCACCCAATCGCCGGATGATACCCTCCAGGTCATTATCGGCCCGCACGCCAAAAGAACCCGTGCAAAAACAAAGCCCGTTGGCGACCGATGGCGCTGCCTCCAGCAATTCCCTTGCATCCTGCTCCGTGCTTACAATCCTCGGCAGGCCTAGCACCGGGTAAGGGGGATCATCCGGGTGAATGGCCATCTTCAACCCTACTTCTTCCGCAACCGGCACCACCTGTTGCAAAAAATAAAAAAGATGTTGCTTCAGTTTTGCAGTGTCGATGCCTGCATAAGTTTTTAATGCAGATAATAGCTGTTCTTCTGTAAAGCGATCCTTGCTGCCCGGCAAACCAAGCAGCGCATTACGATACAGCGTTTCTTTTTCTGCTGCTGTCATGCCTTCAAAACGGCTGCGCGCTTTTGCAATTTCCTCTCTCGTATAGTCCTTTTCCGCACCGGGACGTTGGAGCAGGAAAAGATCAAAGGCCACAAAGGCCGCCTTCTCAAACCGCAGGGCTCTCGCCCCTCCCGGCATCGTGAATGCAATATCGGTACGCATCCAGTCGAGTATGGGCATAAAGTTATAGGTAACCACTTTCAACCCGCAACGGGCCACATTGCGCAGGCTTTGCTTGTAATTATCGATATACTCCCGGTAACGGCCCGATTGTTTTTTTATATCCTCGTGGACCGGCAGGCTTTCAATGACCGTCCAGTCCATGCCGGCCCGCGCTATTTCATTTTTCCGTTTATTGATTTCTTCCATCGTCCACAGTTCCCCAACGGGTATATGATGCAGCGCCGTCACCACCCCGGTGCAACCGGCCTGTCGTATATCTTCCAAAGAAACTGCGTCACCGGGTCCGAACCAACGCATGGTTTGCTCCATCAATAGCATCTGTTCTGTTGTTTTATTTCACGGTCAATTCTGCTTCCACCGCCTTTGCCGCGCCAAGCGCCTCACTGCGGCTGCCGGGCAAAGAACCCGCCACGCTTATCTTTATTTTACCGGGCAGCAATACCTGCTGTCCCTTGTCATCCACCAGTTTCAGCATATCGGGCGAAATGGTAAAATACACCTTTTGCGAAGCGCCCGGAGCCAGCGATATACGCTTAAACCCTTTCAGCGCATACAAAGGCGCGGGAATGGGCGCATCTTCCGCCGTAAGGTACAATTCGGCCACTTCCTCACCGGCTACTTTTCCCGTGTTGGTGACAGTTACCACCGCCTCTACCGGCTGGTTGGGGCCTACCGCGTTTGCCGACAGCTCAAGATGGCTGTAGGAAAAACTGGTATAGCTAAGCCCGAAGCCAAACGGGTACATCGGCTCGGCCGACATATACCGGTACGTTCTTCCCTTCATCGAATAATCCTCGTAAGGCGGCAACTGGTCCAGCGATTTCGGGAACGTGACCGGCAGTTTTCCCGAGGGAGAAACCTTGCCGAACAATACATCCGCTACGGCATTGCCGCCCTCTTCCCCCGGATACCATACCAGCAGCACGGCGTCCGCGATGTCATGGATTTCGGAAAGGTTCATGGGGCTGCCGCCGGTTATCACTGCGATCACCGGCTTTTTGTTGCCCTCTTTCATCTTACGTAAAAAGTCTATCTGGTTTTTCGGTAAATTATAATCGAGACGGTCGCCAAAAGAAGGTGACGCGATGGATTCGCCTTCTTCACCTTCCAGCAAACCGGTAAGCCCCAGTACGACGATACTAACGTCCACGTTCTGCGCTTCCGTAGTCGTCCAGTCGATAGGGTTCACATTGGGCCTGTCCAGCAATGCGCCCGGACGGTATTGCATCTGGCTCCCGGGCTGCAGATGCCCGGCAACGCCTTCCAGCATCGTCACAAAATTGGTGTTGATGCCATAATAATTGCCAATCAGCGCATCGGTCGAAGCAGCATTGGGGCCCGTGATAAAATATTTCCTTAAATCATTCCTCAGCGGCAGCACCCCGTTGTTTTTCAGCAATACGATGGAGCGTTGCGCCACTTTCTTTGCCAGCGCCCGGTGCGCCGGGCTGTTGATGACCGATTCAGGAATAAAATTGTACGGGTTCTTTGAAACCGGGTCGAACATACCGAGCTTAAACCGGGTACGAAGTAAAATACATAAGGAACTGTCGATTTTATTTTCCGTCACCAGCCCCTGTTTTACCGCCTCTACCAGGGAAGGATAGGTGTCACCGCATTCCAGGTTGACGCCCCTGTTGAGCGCCAGCGCCGCCGCTTCCACGGCATTGGACACGACTTTATGACCCTCATAAAAATCGGTCAGCGCCCAGCAGTCCGATACAATATGTCCCTTGAAATTCCATTGCTTCCGAAGCACATCCTGCAGCAGGTATGTATTGCCGCAACATACTTCGCCGTTGGTACGGTTGTAAGCGCACATCACCGCTTCCACATGCGCATTCACCAGTGCGTGAAACGCGGGCAGGTAGGTATCCCATAGATCATGCATCGAAACCTCTGCATCAAATACATGCCGCAGGCGTTCCGGGCCGCTGTGCACCGCGTAATGCTTGGCGCAGGCCGCTACTTTAAGGTAACGGGGATCATCCCCCTGCAGTCCGCGCACAAAAGCCACGCCCATGCGCGAAGTGAGATAAGGGTCTTCCCCGTAGGTTTCCTGTCCCCGGCCCCAGCGCGGGTCACGGAATATATTGATATTGGGCGTCCAGAACGTAAGCCCCCCGTATTTAAGATGATACCCTTTTTTGATAGAGGCATTGTACATCGCACGCGCCTCATCCGATATAGCGGTGGCGACTGCATGTGCCAGGCTGTCGTCGAAGGTAGCGGCCAGCCCGATGGCCTGTGGAAAAACAGTCGTCACACCCGAACGTCCCACGCCGTGCAGCGCCTCGTTCCACCAGTTGTATTCGGGAACATGCAACCGCGGTATGCCGGGACTGCTGTAATTCATCTGGAACACTTTTTCTTCCAGCGTCATCTTCCCTACCAGGTCCTTTACCCTTGTTTCCATGGGCAGGCTGCTGTTCAGGTAAACCGGCGTCGATTGCGCCAGTCCTGCTACACTTATGGCAATACCAACTACCAGGCCGCTTAATTTTCGCATACTATTTTGTGTTTTATCTGTAGTAGAGTTTCTTCTTTTGTTAAGGATAGCAATAAAGCGGCAAGCCATTTAAAATGAGCCTGCCGCTGCTTACTAACGATTGCTACCGAAACTGAGACTTTTCCTTTTTCAAATCTTTTATTTTACCGACGGCAGTTTCCACTGCCTTGCTGCAAATTCAATAAATACCGGCCAGTCCAATAAATCGGTATGACCGCCCACATGCAACCTGAACGCAATTTCACCCTCCATCAATCCATGATCGGGAGCAGGCATAACAGCCGTGCCCATATCTTTTTTACCCAGTAACTTATATACCGGTCCCGCGGCCACACAGGCGAGGAACTCTCCTTTCGGATCTGCCCAGGTGTCCTGCGTACCGCCCGTGATGAATACCGGGCGCGGCGCCACCAGCGCAATCAGCTCATGCGCGTCTACCGGCATCCCGGCCCAGTCATTGCCGTATTTCAGGAAATTGCCCGCCATCCAATGGTATTCGCCCGAAGCGGCCACATTGCCGATGTTCTCCGCATAATTCCGCTTTTCCAGCGAAGCGCCCATGCAGCCCGAGCAACTGGCGTACACGATGCTCCAGCGCGGGTCCAGCGCCGCCGCCAGCAGGGCCGTCTTGCCCCAGCGGGAATGACCTTCTATACCTATTTGTTTTTTATTAATAGCCTTATCCGTTTCAAAATAATCCAGCGCGCGGCTCAACCCCCAGCTCCACGCAGCCAGCACACCCCAGTCGGATAGCTGGCGGGGCTTGCCCTGGTTCACAAGGCCGATGATGCCTTCGGTTAGTCCCGCGCCATTATCGGCCTGAATGGCGCTCGTATTGACCGTTCCGATGGCCCATCCCCTGGCGATGACCATGTCTAATGCCGTGGGCGTGGAATCTCTTTTCATCCCGGGAAATCCTTCGAGGAATCCTCCCACCGTAACCATCAGCGGCACCGGCCCTTTGGCAGCCGTTGGAATATAAAGGGTAATAATTATCGACGGCGTATCCGCCGGGTAAGCCAAATTGTCGATATGCCCAACGATGGTTTTTCGAATCGCCTTCCCGTTGAGTGCATGATTGTCCGTACTGGTTACCTCGAACGTTACTTTCGGGGTATGAGCAGGGATGTGCCCGTAAATCTCGTTTTCATAATCCGCCAGTATTTCAGGACGGCGTTGTTTCCACCAGGTAGCGGCATCCTTTACCGGCTGACCGTTTTTTAGTACCAGCGGATCGGGAAGTGTATAGTTATTCGCTTTCGACTCATCGTAGTTGGTCCATGTGCCCCAAAAAGAACGCAGGTACGTTTGCCCTATCGCGTCATACCAGTTGTAGGTCGAACCCGGCTTCTGCACCAGGCCCTGCGGTCTTGCAGGATCATCTTTCATCTCCGGCAGATCCGGCATCCCCCTATTCAGCAGGGCCATCGTCCGGCGCCAGTCTGCCTCCGACGCCGCATGAATCTTCGCCAGGTAAGCGTTCCGCTGCTCCGGTGTCATATTGGGCGGTAAACCAAACTGCGCAGACACCGCCAGGGTGAATGCAGGCAGCGCCACCGCCAGCACAATTAATATTTTCAACAGTAATAATCTCTTCATATACCGGTCGTAGTTTTCACAAAGATATTGTTCGTATCCTATATTAAATAAAGGGCCGATTCCATTAAGAACTACCAGGTAGTAGCAGAAAGATTTGCGGAACCCGATTTATACGTCATCACTTCTTCCTCAATATCCAACACCTGCGTAGTGCTCAGCCCGGTAATCGTACCGGATGCCGTCTGGTACCAGGTGGAAGGATCAGTACCAATGGTATAAATATTCACCATGGGTCCGTCTCCCCAGAAAATAGACTGTGCATAGCTTTGATTATCGCTTATATCTATTGACATCGAATATTGCAAAATGCCGGTAGGAGCCGTCATCTCCCACAGATCTATCGCATCGTTGTACCCACCACCAGGGGCACTGCCGGAAGAATAACAGGAGCCTGACCGGTTATTCCCGCTGCAATAAGCAGCCTGTGCCTGTCCTTTATAAAATCCAACTGTGCAAAAAAAGCATATTGACAAAATCATTAT
>DASYCT010000500.1:0-4860 GCA_036500065.1 Chitinophagaceae bacterium
CCAATTTTCTTTCCAATAATACCTTTCATCGTTGTACTGTTTGTGCCGCAGAGTTCAAGAGACAATCCCGATGTGGTATATGAAACCATTGGACTTCAATCCCCGTTTACCTACCGACCTTTTCCTTTTTGTCCCTTGGGACTCAGAAGTACCGGCAGTAAACAAACCCTGAACGGCTTGTTTATATGTTTCTCCCCGCAACTGCGGGAAATTTAATCCCAGAGCTCTTTTTTCCTGTCACCCTGAGCTCGGCTTGCACTGAGCTTGCCGAAGTGTCAAAGGGGGCAGAATTGAGAGATGAGCGATATTTTAAGAACTTGTTTCTTAATTGTGCCGGCGGCTATGCTTTACATTGCCATGGTTTGTGTCTCCACGAACCATCACCGGCGGCCTATCATGCCTTGATCTCTACTTCCACACCAGACGGTAAGTCCAGCTTGCTCAGCGCATCTACCGTCCTTGAAGACGAAGTGTAGATGTCCAGGAGACGCTTGTGTGTGCTCAACTGAAACTGCTCGCGGGCTTTCTTATTCACGTGGGGCGAACGCAATACAGTGAAAATTTTCTTGTGGGTAGGTAAAGGAATAGGACCCGTTACTACCGCACCAGTGCTGCGCACTGTCTTTACGATCTTCTCGGCAGATTTGTCTACCAGGTTGTGGTCGTAAGACTGTAATTTGATTCTGATTCGTTGAGACATACGTAAAATGCCAATTTTAATTGGGGATGCAAAGGTAACGGCTTAGTACTTACGGGCAAAGAAATTTTACATGTTTTTTGGCGGAAAAGAGGAAAATCCGGGAGAAAAGGCCGTTTTGGGGCAGTTGATGGAGGATAGTTGACGGTAGACAGGGGGCTCGCCGGGCTGAAGACGACAAAAACTGTCAACTCCTCTTACGGCAGGTTGCTCTTCCCCGGCGTAGTAGCCCGTATAATTTCCTGGTAGGCAAACCATCCCACGATCAGCAGCATCACAATGCTCATAATAAGCGGAATAAAGAAACTGGCGATGGCCCCGGCAATCGCAGCCGCGTTTTCCCCGGTAGCCAGCACCGGGTTGCCGGTGCCCAGCGTGGCCTTGGTGGAAAATAGGCGCCAGATGCCCGTGCCGATATGGATCGTGCCCGCCGTGGCTCCCCCGGCTACAAACGCCATGACCCAATGCAAAAACGGCTCGCCTTCGGGAAAAGGGATCACCGCATAGGCCAGCAGGGTGCCCGCGGCTACCGCCAGCGGGGCAGCCACAGTATCGAGAATATTGTCAAGAAAAGGGAAATAATAGGCGCCTACCTCAATCACGGAGGCGGCGGCAAAACAGGTAACGGAGAAACCGGAACCCATCCAGTGCATATCGCCCGGCAGCACAAACCAATGATTATAAACCGCTATCGACGCCACCAACAGGGGTATAAACACCCGGAACCCGCAACAGGCGCTGAGTGCAATACCCAGGGCTACTGCTGAAATCGTATGATAATCAATATCCATCATGGTAAATACTTGCGCAAAGTTATTTCTTTTCGGTCTAACCACCCGCTCCCAGGACGGCCTTCCGGCGATTAATCCCCCCTCCTGCCGTCTTCCCGTATCCTATTACGGCCAACGGACGCTTTTGGTTTGTAAACCGGCCTGTTTAATTGGTGGTTCCCCCGTTATGGGCCGATACCGCCATCATTGTAAGCGCCACTGCAATCCCCGCTGTCCATCCTGCTGCATAAGCCCCCTGGTTCATTTTCGATACAAAAAACAGGTCGCCCTGTGTCGGATCGTAATCCATCAGGTTGGAGGGCTTCAACGTGGTTTGCCGTACTTCCGATACATAAAAAGAATGCTGCTGCGTGAATGCCAGGCTGGCGGAATCCGGCTGCACCAACGTAATATATGTCTTGAAAACCAGCGGTGACGAATCACGGGTAAAATCAGCCGCCTTCACGGAATACTGATCCGACCTGCCTTCGTTGTACCTTCTTCGCTGAAATTTATCGTCCCCGATATTGTCGAAATTCTTATCCGTAATCGCCAGCGGCGTCTGGGTCACATAAGTACCGGCGGGAATAAACACCATACCCGGCGCCAGTGTCGCTGTACCGACAATGTCGCCATTCGTAATGGCGAAATTCCTGCTCCCCACGCTGGAAGCATTCAGGGAAGCGTTCAGTTCCATCCTGCCGCTGTAGAACCCCACTGCCTTATCATTTACGATTAAGGCGCTCCTGTTCAAATCCAACACCAAGGGTTTGTCCAGCTTGTTGAACACCGTCAGTTTCACGGTACCATTGCGGCCGCTGAAGTCGTACACAATCCGCACGGTATCATTCTCCGCTTCAAACTGGTGTTGCTTGTTTTGCTTCATGTCGGAAGAAGACACCGTTATATACTGGTAGGTATTGCAGGAGCAGCACATAACAATGATACATCCGAATAGTAATACTATTTTCATAAGTTGGTTTTTCTGAAAATTACTCGAAACCCGGCAACTTAACTATTTCCGGCGTGGACATTAACAATCAATTAAATACATTGCCCGGATGATTAATGAACACTCGCGGCAATCAGCAGGGCGCTTGCGGCAACGGTGGTCAGCGCCACAACGGCCGCCGCGGAACCTACCCCGTGTTTCTTTCGCGAAACATACAACTCGTCGCCCGCAGCCTTGCCATAAACTCATCGTCCACCAACACGGTCGACCGGGTCACGTAAGTATGGGAAGGAATAAACAAAGAGCCCTGGGGCAGGATGGCGGAGGCATCTGAAGAACCGCTCGCCACTGAGCTTGTTCCGATCGTACTCACACTAACTGAATTGGATACCTGCACACTGCCATTGTTCAGCCCGACTGCTTCATCATTCATAATCAGTACGCATTTGTTAAGATCCAACATCAATGGCCTATCCAGCTTATTGTACATTGTTACTTTCATCGGGCCGTTCAGACCGTTAAAATCGTACAGCAGTTTCATGGTATCGTTCTCCATTACAAACTGGTGCCGGTAATTGCGACTAATGTCGGGTGATGACAAGGTAATGTACTGGTAGGTATTGCAGGACAAAATAATACCACAGTAATACAGGGGGTAAAAATTTTCTTCATAAATTGCTTTTAACTAAAGTTAATCAAGCCTTTATGGTTTTTACTGCCGGTACCCCGATTTAACAATCAATAAACGAGCGATTAAAAGCGCATTAAAGCGCGTCCTGCCCACAGGGAATTTCCATTAAGTGTTAACTACCTCCCTCCCGGCGGACAATACCGGCGCAGGTAACTGGTGTACAGGGCCGACAAATGCTGCCGGGTGCCGGCTCCTTCCGAAATACTATGGGTGCGGTTGGGATACGACATCAATTGAAATGTTTTGTTATACTTTACCAGTTCGTTGATAAGCATCTCCGCGTTGTTGTAGTGAACGTTATCGTCGCCCGTTCCGTGTACATACAACAAATTGCCCTGCAGGTTTTTGGCATACTTGAGCGGTGAACCGTTTACAAAGTCTTCCCGGTTTTCCTGTGGAAGCCCCATATAACGCTCCTGGTAGATATTGTCATAAGTGAATAGTGAAGACTCGGCCGCAATAGCAATACCGGTTTTGTAAATTTCAGGATATTGGAACATCAGGTTGAGGGTGGCCGTTCCGCCGCCGCTCCATCCCCATACCGCCACGCGCGAGGTATCCATATACGGGCGCTTTAATATCTCCTGCGCCGCCAGGGCCTGGTCATGGATATTAATAATACCCAGTTTGCGGTAAATACATTTGCGCCACTCCCTGCCCTTGGGCACCGGCGTGCCGCGGTTGTCGATGGAGATATAGATATACCCATCTTTGGCCATATCGCCCTGGTACAAAAAGTCGTTGGCTACACCGTATTCATCCTTTACATTCTGCCCCCATGGCTCGGTGTACACGTAAAATACGACCGGGTATTTTTTGGAAGGATCGAAATTCGCCGGTTTGGCCATCCAGGCATCCATCTCCACCCCTTCCGTCGTTTTTACTTTAAAAAACTCGATCGGCGATTTTGATTTATCCGCTTTGGCAAGAGCGCTGTTGACAGCGCTTTCGCCGGTAATGCTTTTGTGATTCGGCAGCTCCACCCATTCTGTAGTGGACGGTGTGTAGTAATTGGAAAACACATGAAAGGCAAATGCCCCGTTGGGAGAAATCTTGTAATCGTGCGTACCCTGCTGGTTGGCGGGCGACACCAGTTCGGCCTTGCCTTTACCATCCAGCCTGCTGCGGTACAGGTATTTCTGCGTAGCGTTGGAAGGAGAAGCCATATAATAAACAAAGCCCCCTTTTTCATCCACCAGCACGATGTCCATCACATCATAGTCACCGGCCGTGATCAGCGTTTCCTTTTTACCATCCCGGCTCACGCGGTACAAATGCCTCCAGCCGTCTTTTTCACTGGCCCAGAGGAAAGCTGCTCCCCCATTCAGCCAGTCCCAGCCACCCATCGCGTAATCCTGGTCCCAGAGCGACTGTATATCTATCCAGGCAGCGTCTTTCTCTTCATAAATTTTATTCGACGCCCCCGTAGCCACATTACAGAGCAGCAGTTCGCTTTCATTCTGCTTCCGGTTCAGGTGCTGTACGATCAGTTCCCCGCTGCCGGCTGCCCATTCCATCCGGGGCACATAGCTTTGTAATACCGGGTCGGTGGGTATATCCATCCATTTCGTTTGGGCCGTTGCAATATCTACCACCCCTATCCGAAAAGGCGAAGGCGCCTGGCCGGCGATAGGGTATTCCACCGGTTTTACCACCGGGTAAATGGAATCAGTATTGTCAAGCATCAGGTAATCGTGGGTGTCTTTGGCATTTATCTGCCAATAGGCCAGTTGCCGGCTATCGGGGCTCC
>DASYCT010000501.1:0-9609 GCA_036500065.1 Chitinophagaceae bacterium
CAGTGCTGCTTCTCGAAGAAGAATACGACGACCCCAAACGGGTCATCGTACAGTTTTTTGATGCCAATCACCTGCAAGATGCCCTGTCGCAACTAAAGAGCTGCCTCAAAGCGGCCTTTAGCAAACGCCGTCTGCGCCGCAGAACCCTGCTCAGCATGATGGCGTTCAGGGAAGATATGCTGCGTCTGCTGGAAGCGGCTACGCTATTAAAAGACGAAGGCAAGTCTACGATACCCGAGGATGCTGCCGATCCCCTTGCTACCAGTTGGTATTGCGCTTCCATCGGCCGTGATTATACCGAATGGGATTACCTGCCGCGTCACCTCTCGCGTAAGCAATACTTCAATCCATACCGGGTGTTTAAACAATGTAGCAACATGAGTACGTTGCCGGAGTGGCGGGTAGTGATAGAAGGATTAATTGATGCCGCCGCCTATCGTGGCATGGAAGGGGAAGATGGTTGTATCTGTCATAGCAACGAAGAACCCAATGCCTACAGCCAATGCAAACGCCTGGTGGAACTGGTAGAAGCCGCTCATTTAATTTATGTCCGCGAACGGCTGTTTGACCAGGACAAACAACAACAACAAGAGGAAGCCGCATAAATCCCCCAAGCCTCCCGCCCTTATCTTTGGCGAAGGGTGGGGGCTTTTATTTCATTAGCTTAGCGATGTGGTCACAATTTGTGACCACATAATGCCAACACTTCATCCATGCAAAATAAACTCCCCGCTCAAATCGTCCTTGCTTTTATCTTTTTATTCACCCTGTCCGCCTGTGCTGGTTTCAGATTTGGCTCCACCTGGAGCCAATCGAGAAATACTTACTCCCTCGTCACGGCCGATAAAGACAATTTTGGCAACAAACGGGTAAGATACAACCGGCAATTTCATCATAAATCTCAACTGGATTATTTTTTGAATTACAGGGGGCTGCCTGCATTTATCTACGAATACCAATCGCCCGAAAAATGCCGTGGCATCCGGCTTTATTATCCCGCCATTGATTCGGTATTTATTTTCGAAGAACCCCGGAAATGGAATTTAAAATCGGTAATGAAAGTAGCCCGGAAAATGTACGATGACGAGCACCAGGCCTACGATAAGCTGCGGCAAATAAATAGTGACCACTAACTCCTTTCCTGCGCCCTCAGCCACCTTTCGGGTATCTCATTGCCGCTCGCCTGAATATAATCCCTGTAAGAACAAGCAATAAACCGGCTGTCCGGCAACTGCATCCACCAGCGGCCCGTCTTCTTGCTTTGTAGGAAAGTCGTGGAGACTTCCGCAAAAGCCGTATGGTATTCATTGAAATGATCTTTTTCGTCCAGCCCCGCTTCCCGCTTCCCCCGGTTGCGCCCATCCAGCACATACCAGAGCATGTGGCTGATCTGTTTGGCGGTCAATTCGTTTTGATCGGTAGCGGGGTTATACCCATAAATGCCGATGCTATTGGTTTGCAGGCTCAGCCCCGCATACCGCATCAGCAGGCAGGCTTCTTCCCCGTTAAAGCCATTGGGCGACACGGCGGTGCCCGGCGCCCAGGCATGTGCGATAGCACTCATATCGAAGCTGAACAGCCGGCAGTTGCGGATCACCGGCTCCATTTCCTCGATGGTTTCCTTTACCGTGCCGACGCGGTAACAGTCAAAGCGCAACTTGTCCATCGTTTCCAGCATGTGCGGATGCACGTAATAACTCTGGAAACCGATATGATTGTAATGATGGATGAAATTGGGTTCGCCGGTCAGCATTTCCATCAGGAAATTATCGCTGCGATAAGGCGTGTTGATGTTCAGGTCTATCAGTGCGTCGACACAACAGATTTCGATAATTTTCTGGTCAACGGTATAAGCCTCGTATTGCGCCAGCGTAAGATCATGCGAGCCGCCGATCAGCAAGACCGTTTTGCGTGCATTGATTAATTCATTGATCACCGTTTTTACGGCGGCGTAGGTATCCACCAGCGTAGCGCCGATACGTATATTGCCGATATCGGCCAGCGTCACCCCTTCGTGCCAGTGGTAGAGCTGGT
Organism: Chitinophagaceae bacterium; assembly: GCA_036500065.1. Classification (GTDB taxonomy): domain Bacteria; phylum Bacteroidota; class Bacteroidia; order Chitinophagales; family Chitinophagaceae; genus JACMLD01. The sequence goes on from DASYCT010000501.1 coordinate 2,035, forward strand.
AAAACTGGCGCCGTATGGCGTCCGCCGGGCTTAGATCCACCGGGTTATTTTTCCCGCTGCCGCGCTGCTCGGCACAGCCCACCAGCACGATATCGGCTTCGCGCAGGTCGGGGAACTCGTGTTCATTCACTGCGATGGTCTTACCAATCTGCCCGTCGTGGTACAACTGGTCCTGCGACAGCACGGCCAGGTTCAGCGGCTCCAGGAAATCGGCGAGATCAAAGTAATCGCTCATATTCAAGTGGTTGATGCGCCAAAGTTAACCGCATTTGGAACATGAAATTTAAACTTGCCCGGCAGCGGTATTTTTTTTATATTCATTACCTCAAAACTGCCTGCTGTATGTATAGCCTTGTTCAACCCGGCGTCGCCAGCGATCTTATCGGTCGCCTGGCACAATTGCCTCCCAACGCAAAAGCCCAATGGGGGAAAATGAGTGTATCACAAATGCTGGCCCATTGCCAGGTGCCCTTACAGGTGGCGCTCGGGGAGAAGCAAATAAAACGCAGGTTTATCGGCAGGATCTTCGGCGGCAAATACAAAAAAATATTCCTTTCTGAACCACCCCTTAAACATGGTCTGCCCACTGACCCGGATTTTGTCGTAAAAGATGAACGCGACTTCGACAAAGAAAGAAGAAAGTTGCAGGCCCTGCTCCAACGCTTTGCACGCTCAGGCCCTGAAATCATCGTTGCAAGAGAACATCCTTTTTTCGGCCAGATGACCGTAGATGAATGGGGCATCCTTTCCTGGAAGCATTTGGATCACCACCTGCAGCAGTTTAATGTGTAGGTTTCTCTCCCTTCTTCTTCAACCCCGCATAATATTTACACACCGGTCTCACGCCGCACTGCTCACATTTGGGATTACGCGCCACGCAGATATAACGGCCATGAAGAATAAGCCAGTGATGCGCCTTGTGGACCAACTCTGTCGGTATAAATTCCAGTAATTGTCGTTCGGTGGCGAGGGGAGTGGTGGCGTTGACCGTTAGCCCTATCCGGGCGGCTACACGAAATACATGCGTGTCCACGGCCATATTGGGCTGTTCGTCGACGACCGAGGTAATGACATTGGCAGTTTTCCGGCCCACGCCGGGCAGTTCCACCAGCTCGTCTACCGTCATGGGCACCTTGCCATGGAACTTATCCATCAGCATATTGGCCATGCCAATAAGATGTTTTGTCTTGTTGTTGGGATAGGATATGCTCTTAATGAAGGGAAACAGCTCGCGAATGCTGGCTTGTGCCAGGCTGGCGGCATCAGGGTATCGCTCAAACAACGCCGGGGTGGTCATATTGACCCGCTTGTCGGTGCATTGGGCCGAAAGGATGACGGCTACCAGGAGCTGGTAAGGGCTGTCATACAGCAATTCGGTTGCTGCATCGGGGGCGTGTTCCTCGAAATAGTTGATTACAAAGCGGTAACGTTCTTTTCTTGTCATGGCGCAAAATCGCCACAAAGATAAGACCTTTCCTCAATTCGTTGATTGACTGGCAATTAAACCGCTGCTTCGGGCATAGTCTCCCGGGCATAGTTCAATATCTTCAGAATAGTTTCTTCACGCGGGGAATATAACTCCGTGTTAAGCTCTTCTACTGAAGATTCAATTACCTGGAATTTCTCTTGCAGGGCCCAATTAGTAGCCAGGGCTTGCTCGATAGAGGCGGTGTTTTCGGGGGAAGTCTCTTGATACACAAATAAGATCAAATCTTCCGGTGTAAAGATTGACATAGGCAAAACCATATTTTTGTCCAATAAATTTTTCCAAAGGGTCCAGCTTTGGAAACGTCCGTAGTAAAAACGGGTGTCTGTTTAGAATATTGTACGCCCCGGGATTAAATTAACGAAAACGTCATTTTAATGTCCTGGGCCGTCCCGGCCCCTGCCGGTGGCCCTACCGGGCGCTTTCGACGACAAAAAGGTCCTCGTTGTCCCGTTTCATCAGGTACTTTTCCCGGGCGTACTTTTCCACTGTGGCGGCATTTACTTTAAGCTGGTCCAGCTCCTGCCGGGTATCGCTTATCTGCTGCTCGTAGTACTGTTTGCTGGTCTGCAGGGCGTTCAGCTCGCTACGCTGCTTGAACCAGGTGATGTACAAATCACGGTCGTCGACAAAAAGCATCCAGATAGCAAATCCAATCAGTGTAAGCACATACTTATTTCGTAGCCAGGAAGGTATGTGATGGAATAGTTTCATTAAAAGGTATGACCTGTGGAGACATAAAGTTAACGATTTTCGCAGTCTGCAATTAATTGGAGCAGTTTTTCTTTTTTCCCGGCCCACTTGTCGTCGATGATGCTGAAGATGACCGTGTCCCGCAGGGCCCCGTCAGGCCGGAAACCGGTCTTGCGCAGCACCCCTTCCTTCACGCCTCCAATCTTTGCCACCGCCCGCTGGGAGCGCAGGTTCTGGCCTGCCACCTTAAACTCCGCCCGGAACCAGCCGAGCGTCTCAAACACGTATTGCAGGAGCAGCAGCTTGCACTCCTTGTTGTGCGCCTTGCCCCAAACGGCCGGTATATACCAGGTATAACCAATTTCCAGGCGCCTGTCGGCCGGTAGTATGCCGTAAAACCGGGTCATGCCGATGATGGCATCGTCGGACACCTGCCGGATCACAAAAGCCTGCTGCCCGCCCATAGCAGCCGTATCCAGCGCCGTGTCAAAGTAGGCGTCGAACATTTGGTCGAAACGCTCGCCCATCAGCAGGGTTTTGGTGAACTCCCAGACCCGCTCGTCGCGGGCCAATACTCGCAGCTCCTCCCGGTGGTCGGGTTGCAGGAATTCGAGGTATACGTGCCGGCCTTTCAGAAGAGCAGTATCAATGTTGAGCAGGGGCATAGGTTTCCTTTTTATGCCCTAAAACTAAAAGAAAACCGGACTATAACTATAGTCCGGTTTCGATAAATGAGGTAGTCCGCTATTATTTATTTCTTCCCAAACTTAATTTTCCCATTCGGATAAATCGCCGTTTCTCCCAGCAGCTCTTCAATGCGCAGCAACTGGTTGTACTTGGCGATCCGGTCAGTACGCGAAGCGGAACCCGTTTTGATCTGCCCGCAATTCAGCGCGACGGCCAGGTCGGCGATCGTCGTATCTTCTGTCTCACCGCTGCGATGGCTCATGATGGTGTTGTAGCCATTGTGCTGCGCCAGCGTGACCGCGTTGATGGTTTCCGTAAGCGTGCCGATCTGGTTGACTTTTACCAGCAGCCCGTTGGCGATGGATTTGTCGATACCTTCCTGCAGGCGGGTCACGTTGGTGACAAACAGGTCGTCGCCCACCAACTGGCATTTGCTGCCAACGGTTTCGGTCAGCAGTTTCCAGCCGGCCCAATCGTCTTCGGCCATACCGTCTTCGATAGAGGCGATAGGGTATTGGTTCACCCATTTCTCCCAGTATTTCACCAGTTCCTCGCTGCTCATTTCCTTGCCGTCGCTTTTATGGAACACGTATTTTTTCTTTTTGCCGTCCCACAGTTCACTGTTGGCGGCGTCCATGGCGATGACGATCTGGCTGCCGGTTTTATAACCCGCTGCAGTGATGGATTCCAGCACGGTCTCGATGGCTTCCTCGTTGCTCTGGATATTGGGAGCAAAACCGCCTTCATCGCCTACATTGGTGCTGTAACCCTTTTTCTTCAACACGCTTTTGAGCGTATGGAATATTTCTACGCCCCAGCGCAGCCCTTCGCTAAAGCTGGTAGCGCCTATGGGCATGATCATAAATTCCTGGAAATCGATCTTGTTGTCCGCATGCGCACCCCCGTTGAGGATGTTCATCATGGGGATGGGAAGGGTCTTGGCATTGGTGCCGCCGATATAGCGGAAAAGAGGAAGACCCGATTCCTGTGCCGCCGCCTTGGCTACGGCCATGCTCACGGCCAGCAGCGCGTTGGCGCCAAGCTTGCCCTTGTTGGGCGTGCCGTCGAGATCAATCAGCAACTGGTCGATGGCGGCCTGTTCGGCTACTTCATGCCCCAGGAGTTTTTCGGCTATGATGTCGGTCACATTGCTCACTGCTTTCAGCACACCTTTACCGGCATAAACTTTTTTATCGTTGTCGCGCAGTTCCACTGCCTCGTGTATCCCGGTGCTGGCGCCGCTGGGCACGGCTGCACGGCCCAATGCTCCCTCGTCGGTGACAATGTCCACTTCGATGGTCGGGTTACCGCGGCTGTCTAATATTTGTCTTGCATGTACTTCAGCTATGTAGCTCATGATTCTTGTATGATTTTAAGTGTTAAATGTTATGAATCGGGTTGTCCCGTTTTGGAGTTATCGGCCGTAAGATTTCTGAACACATCTTCCAGTCGTTGTTCACCGCTTTGCAAAGAAACAATATTCAGTCTTTGCTGCAAAGCCATTTCCATCAATCCTCGTTTTACTTCATTGGCTTCGGTACAGGTTAACACCCATTCGTTAGTAGAAATTTTTTCTACGGACAAAACACCTGGTATGCTTTCCAACAGCGATGCTTCGGGTATTTCTTTGAAAGCGACCTGCACGGTACTGCCCTGTTGCGAGCGGCGGCGCAATTCGCTCAGCTGGCTGTCGGCGACTATTTTTCCTTTGTTAATGATCACCACGCGATCACAGACCGCTTCCACTTCCTGCAATATGTGCGAGGAAAACAATACCGTTTTGTTTTTCCCCAGTTGCCGTATCACTTCGCGTATTTCGATGATCTGGTTGGGGTCGAGGCCCGTGGTAGGTTCGTCGAGTATCAATACTTCGGGGTTATGCAGCAGCGCCGCTGCCAGTCCCACGCGTTGTTTGTAGCCTTTGGAAAGCTGGCCGATCTTTTTATTGCTTTCGGGAGTAAGCCCGACGGTTTTGATCACTTCTTCGATGGTGCTTTTAAGCGTCGCCGCGGGATGGATATGGTGTACCCCGCCGACAAAATCGAGGTATTCGCGCACATACATATCGTAGTAAAGGGGATTGGCCTCGGGCAGGTAGCCGATTTTCTTTTTTGTTTCCATCGGCTGCTGCTTCACGTCCATACCGCAGACCAGTGCATCGCCGCCATCGGCCTGCAGGAAACCGGTAAGGATTTTCATGGTGGTGGACTTGCCGGCCCCATTAGGCCCCAGGAAACCCACAATTTCGCCCTTGCCGACCGCAAAGGAAATAGCATCGATTGCTTTTTGTTCGCCGTAAATCTTGCTAAGCTGCTTTACTTCGATAGACATGCCGCAAACCTACGTTAAATCGGGAAAAAAACCTGTGGGGAACTGGGAGGGACATGGCATTCCGGTATTATGAGTGCACTGAAGGTCTTTGCGTCAATTGCTTAGAAATGTTCAGATTATATTGTAATTTTGGAGGTAAGCGTTTTTGGGCGTGATACCATCAACTACCATATTATCCTCTATAAGATCCCAGGTACACAAAGTGTCCCCTGGTTCAAAGGTGTTATTGTTTGGAAGCAGGGCCTACGGCGTTCCCACCGAAGAAAGCGATTGGGACATTTTAATATTGACGGAGCATCCTGTCAACGCTGCCATTAAGAAGGAAATACACTCCAACCTTTTCCCCCTGAGTGTCCAGATTGGGGCTTTTATCAATACGCTCCTGGTACAGGAAGACGACTGGCTGAACAACCCTTCCTATTACTCCCTTCATCAAACCATCAATAAAGGGATGGTTCAGGCATGAGCAATAAGGATGCTTCAATACAACTAAAGATGGCAAAGGCAAGGAGTTTGCTGGCCGAAGCAGATGTGCTGATGGAGCATAAGTTTTATATTACAGTAATTAACAGGTTATATTATAGCTGCTTTCACGCTACCAAAGCGTTATTGCTTACAAAGGATCTAATCCCGAAAACACATAGCGGTGTTATCACTATACTGCATAAGCATTTTGTACAGGATGGACTGTTTGATTTTGACCAGGCTTCGTTTTTCAGCCGTTTGATGCAGGAAAGAATTGAGGACGATTACAATGATTTTATGATATTGGATGAAGCAGAAGCAAAAGAATTCATTGCGCCTTCAAAGGCTTATATAGACTATATCGGGCAATTGCTCAAAGAATACCTCTAGCACCTTCCGGGTGCATGGTTCTACAATTCTTACGAACTCTCCGGCAAATGATCATACTCCCCCATCAACCCATACCAGCCAAAGATCGTCAGCCCGGCGGCGATGGGAGCAAAGACGACGATGATAATGATCCACGGAAGCGGTTTGTTAATATCCAGTTTCCCGTTCAGGTCAATGTTTTTAATGGCGCTGACGATAAGGATGATGGTAACTGCAGGTCCTATCAGCATCCAGGCAACGCCTAATATACGTTTGAGTAAGTTCATAACAAGTCAGTTTAATCGTCTACGTTCTTATTGGTTTTGTTGGTCAGGTACAGCGCGCCGATAATAAAGCTCAGCGCCGCCACGCCTATCGGGTACCAGAGACCGGATAAATAATTAGTCCCCGGCAGGGTGGTGATCAGCAGGGCGATAAACGGCACCAGTCCCCCAAATACCCCGTTGCCGATATGATAAGGAAGCGACATAGAGGTATAGCGTATCCTCGTCGGGAACAATTCCACCAGGTAGGCGGCAATAGGACCGTATACCATCGTGACAAATAATACCATGACAGCTATCAGCCCAATCATCTTCCACCGGCTGTCTTCGCCCAATACAGTTTCTTTTTTTACCTCGGGCTTGACCTTTTCACCGGAAGCCAGTATTTTCTGTTGCGTTACAATTTTCTGTTTGGTGCCATCACCATAAAAATTTTGCACCGTAGTGATATGCAGTGAATCGCCTACCGTACCCTTTACCAGTTCCGCCTTGTAGTCAATCTTTGTTTCTTCGGCGATGATGGTTTTTTGAAGCACATCGGCGGTGGCATACATCTCCTTGAAAATGGGCCGGTACAACAGGCACCCGAGCAGCATGCCCACCAGTATAATGTTCTTTCGCCCCCATTTGTCCGACAGGCTGCCAAAGGCGATAAAAAACGGCGTCACCGCCACCAGCGCGATTAATATGATCGTATTGGCCTGCTCATATTCCAGCGAGCATTTGGTAAGAATAAATGTCTGTGCGTAAAACTGGCTGGTGTACCATATCACGCCCTGTCCCATCGTAGCGCCAAACAGCGCCACCAGCACCATCTTAAAATTGGTCTTATGTCCAAAGCTTTCTTTCAGCGGGTTCACCGAAGTCTTTCCTTCCGCCTTCAGTTTGGCGAAAAGCGGCGATTCATTCATTTTAAGACGGATAATTACCGATACGATCACCAGTACTATCGAAAGAAGGAAAGGGTAACGCCAGCCGTTGCCGGTAGAAAATTGTTCCACACCAACAAGACGGCGAATGCCCAATATGACGATAAGCGATAAAAACAACCCGAGTGTGGCCGTGGTTTGTATCCAGCTGGTAAAATACCCGCGCCGGTCGGCCGGTGCGTGCTCGGCTACATAAGTGGCCGCCCCGCCATATTCCCCTCCGAGCGCCAGCCCCTGCAGCAAACGCAGCAGCAGTACCAGCACCGGCGCCCATGCGCCAATGGTAGCATAAGCAGGTATACAGCCGATTAAAAACGTAGAGCCTCCCATC
>DASYCT010000502.1:0-2527 GCA_036500065.1 Chitinophagaceae bacterium
CTGTCCAGGCCCGGATTAGGGTTAATATTTAAACACCAAGATGCAAAACAATACCAGGTATGAGAACAGAAATTATAGCAGGAGAAGTAAACGCTATTGATAAGAAATTATTAGAAATTGAATTAAAAGAGGCAGTGAGCGGTGAGGTGCGTTTTGACAGCGGCAGCCGGGCCGCTTATGCTACCGATGGCTCCAATTACAGGCAGGTACCTATTGGCGTGGTGATTCCTAAAACCCGTGAAGATATCATCAACACGGTTGCTATCTGTAATAAATACAAGGCACCGGTGCTTTCCCGTGGCGGCGGCACCAGCCTTGCGGGCCAATGCTGCAATATTGCCGTAGTGATGGATATGTCCAAATACTACAACGAGGTTATAGAGATCGATCCAAAAAAGAAACTGGTGAAGGTGCAGCCTGGTATTGTATTGGACCAAATGAAAAAATGTACGGAACACGATCACGAGTTGACTTTCGGCCCCGACCCCGCCACGCACGACCATTGTACTATCGGCGGCATGATGGGAAACAATTCCTGCGGTTCCCATTCGGTCATGGCTGAATTTGAAGGTTTTGGCGCACGCGTTTCTGATAATACGGAGCGGCTGAGCCTGCTCACCTACGATGGATTCATGATGGAAGTTGGTCCTACTACTGATGAGGAATTGGAAAGCTATATCCGGGAAGGTGGCCGTAAAGGCGAGATATACCGAAAGCTTAAAAATATACGGGATAAATATGCAGACTTGATTCGCGAAAAATACCCTAAAATACCACGCCGGGTTTCCGGGTACAACCTCGATGACCTGCTGCCCGAAAATGGCTTTAACGTGGCCCGCGCACTGGTGGGTTCGGAAGGCACCTGCGTGGTGATCCTGGACGCTACCATGAAACTGATGAAAAAGCCAAAAGCGCGCAGTCTGCTGGTTTTGGGCTACCCGGATGTTTATTCAGCCGGGCATCACGCGCCGATAGCCATGAAACATAAGCCCACCGCTTTGGAAGGTATTGATCACGAACTGATCAGTTTTATGCAAAAAAAGGACCTGAATATCGAGGATCTTTCGATGCTGCCAAAAGGCAAAGGTTTTTTAATGGTGGAATTTGGCGGCGACAATAAAGCGGAAAGTGATAGTAAGGCTAAAGCATTAATGGCCGAATTAAAAGCGGGTGACGACGCGCCCGATATGAAGCTTTTTGATGATGCCAAACAGGAAAAGAAATTATGGGAAGTAAGGGAATCAGGACTGGGTGCTACGGCATTTGTGCCGGGCATGAAAGACGCCTGGCCGGGCTGGGAAGACTCGGCTGTTCCACCCGAAAAGGTAGGTGACTATTTAAAAGACCTGCGGAACTTATTTGACAAGTTTGGCTATACGGCCGCCCTATACGGCCACTTCGGGCAGGGCTGTATCCATTGCCGCATTGATTTCGACCTGCTGACGAAAGAAGGCGTAGACACTTATAAAAGGTTTACCATAGAAGCTGCTAAGCTTGTTTTAGACTATGGCGGTTCCTTATCCGGCGAACATGGTGATGGCCAGGCGCGCGGGGACCTGCTTGAAATGATGTACGGGCCGGAACTGATACAAGCATTCCGCGAGTTTAAAGAGATCTGGGACCCCGAATGGAAAATGAATCCCGGAAAAGTGATCGACCCTTATGGGCAGACCGAAAACTTGAGGCTGGGAACAGATTACAATCCACAGGAACTGAAAACACACTTCCATTTTCCTGAAGACAATGGCAGCTTTTCGCATGCGACGCTGCGCTGCGTTGGCGTAGGCAAATGCCGCCACCATGAAGGCGGCACCATGTGCCCCAGCTATATGGTTACCCGCGAGGAGGAACATTCTACCCGCGGACGTGCGCATCTTTTATTCGAGATGCTGCAAGGCGAGGAAATTAAAGATGGCTGGAAAAGCGATGAAGTGAAGGATGCGCTTGATCTTTGCCTGGCGTGCAAAGGCTGCAAGGGCGATTGTCCCGTGAACGTGGATATGGCTACCTATAAGTCCGAGTTCCTGTCGCATTATTACGAGGGGCGGTTGCGCCCGAGAACCGCTTATGCTTTTGGCCTGATATATTGGTGGTCGCGAATCGCTTCCAAAATGCCGGGATTGGTAAATTTCATGACCAGTAATCCGGTAACAGGCGCCATTGCTAAAAAGCTGGCGGGCGTTGCCAAAGAAAGAAGGATACCGCAATTTGCGAAACAAACCTTCCGCGACTGGTTTATGGACAACCGGAAGCCCTACCAGGCAAAACCGAAGGTGATCCTGTGGGCCGATACTTTTAACAATTTCTTTTTACCGGAAACTTTGGTAGCGGGCAAGGAGGTATTAGAGGCTGCCGGTTTTGATGTGACCATCCCCAAAAAGATATTATGCTGCGGCAGACCGCTATATGACTTTGGTATGCTGGACCGGGCAAAAATGCTGCTGAAAGAGATCATGGTTTCGCTGCACGAAGAAATTCAACAAGAAGTGCCTATCGTGGGATTTGAGCCCAGTTGTGTGGCGGTGTT
>DASYCT010000503.1:0-4591 GCA_036500065.1 Chitinophagaceae bacterium
GCCCCGTGCTGAAACCGGTATTTCAGGTGCAGGGCCACAAATGTCAGCATCGCCAGGATGGGTATGGTAGCAGGGTACATTTGAAAGCTGGCGAGCAGATTCCCTTTCAAAAGCAGCAAAAAACTACGTTGCAATCCACAACCGGGGCATTCAATATGGAGGTATTTTTTGGAAGGGCAGGACAACATATTTGCTTCGAGCCATTGCAAAAAAGTATTATATGCTCCCAGTAAAACAGCCATTCACGCTCTATTAATCGGGTTTAGGAGCAAGATAACCATTTTGTACTCAACCTGCAAGGGCTTAATACGCCCTTGCAAATAATACTCTTTCCTTGCTGGGCTTGCCGCTCAGGATACATTTGCCATCCTCGGGCGGGTTGTTGAGGGGAATGCACCGGATGGTGGCTTTTGTCTTTTGCTTGATGGCTTCTTCAGTTTCCGCGGTACCGTCCCAGTGCGCCAATGCAAAACCGCCTTCCCCGTCGAGCACTTTCTCAAAATCTTCCCAGGAATCCACGCGGGTAATATGGGCGTCGCGATAGGCTTTCGCCTTATCGAACATGGCCTGTTGTATTTCTTCCAGCAGGCTGATAATCGTTTTATCAAGACCGTCGAAGGAGACGCTCTTTTTTTCTTTGGTGTCACGGCGGGCTATTTCCACGGTATTATTTTCCAGGTCCCTCAAGCCGATGGCTATACGAACGGGCACGCCTTTCATTTCATACTCGGCAAACTTCCAGCCGGGACGGCTGTTGTCGTTGTCATCGTATTTTACGCGTACGCCGGCTTTTTTAAGCTGCTGCAGCAGTTCCTGTATCTTTTCGCCAATCTGCGCTTTTTGTTCCGGGCCTTTGAATATGGGCACAATCACCACCTGCTGAGGGGCGATGCGGGGAGGCAGAATGAGGCCATCGTCATCGCTGTGGGCCATTACGAGGGCTCCTACGAGGCGGGTGGACACCCCCCAGGAAGTGGCCCATACATATTCCATTTTATTATCGCGGTCGGCAAATTTTACGTCGAAGGCTTTGGCAAAATTCTGTCCCAGGAAATGCGAGGTGCCTGCCTGTAGGGCCTTGCCGTCCTGCATCAGGGATTCGATGCAATAGGTATCCACCGCCCCGGCAAATCGTTCGCTGGCGGTCTTTACTCCCTTTATCACCGGTACGGCCATCCATTGCTCGACAAATTCGGCATAGACGTCCAGCATCTGCCGGGCTTCGGCAATGGCCTCGTCCGCCGTGGCATGGGCGGTATGGCCTTCCTGCCAGAGAAATTCGGCGGTGCGCAGGAAGAGGCGCGTGCGCATTTCCCAGCGTACCACGTTGGCCCACTGGTTGATGAGCAGGGGCAAATCGCGGTAGGATTGTATCCAGTCCTTATAAGTGTTCCAGATAATGGTTTCTGAAGTGGGACGTATGATCAGCTCTTCTTCGAGTTTTGCCTCGGGGTCCACTATCACACCACCGCCGTTGGGATCGTTCTTGAGACGGTAATGGGTCACTACCGCGCATTCCTTGGCAAACCCTTCTACGTGGGCGGCTTCCCTGCTCAAAAAGCTTTTGGGGATGAACAGGGGGAAATAGGCGTTCACATGCCCTGTTTCCTTGAACATCTTGTCCAGTTGATCGCGCATGTTCTCCCAAAGGGCGAAGCCATGCGGTTTGATGACCATACAACCCCGGACGGCAGAGTAATCGGCAAGGCCGCCTTTTATCACCAAATCATTGTACCATTGCGAGTAGTCCTGCGCCCGGCTTGTAATTTCTTTGCTCATAATTTGTTAGTTTAATCTTCGGGGTGAGCTCCCGCCTACAGCGGGGCAATTACCTCCCATTGCCTCATTTTAACATACCGTTGTTAACATTAAAGCGGGTTTAATTCGTGTCAGCCCGGTATTTGTCGTATTTTTAAGCAACGGATTGCAAAAGTAATTTTAAAACACCAAACACTTTACCATGAAAGCCAGAATTTTACTTCTCGCGGCTGGTATTGCTACCCTCACTAGTTGCACCTCTTTATACAAAACCGGCCAGACTCCCGACGATGTCTATTTTTCGCCCGCCCGCCCGATGCTGGTGACCGGCGACGATGAGTACGTTCAAAACGACGGCGGAAACGGTTACCAGTCTTACCAGGAATACCAGGATGCCTACCGGGATGATCGTTTCCTGCGGCTGAGCATTGGAAACCCTTATTACCTGTCGGAGTACAATAATTACGACGGGTTCGACTGGCGCTACAATGCCTACGCTTACTACGACGGCAGCCCCTGGAACAATTACTGGACCTGGAATAACTATTACAATCCCTATTCCTATTGCGTGGTTCCCGGCGGGGGCTTCAGCCATCTGAATTATATACAGCCTAAGAGCAGGCCGATTGCTTTTAGCCGCGCCAGCTACAATTCCACCAACAGCGCGCACTACCAGGTAGGTCCCGACGGCCGCTTTTATTCCACCCCCGCACAGGGCTCACGGTACAATAACAGCAATTCGTATGCGCCCGCGAATTCGAATAATTCCAACAACAGTAATCACAACAATAATACCTATACCCCTACACGCTCTTACACCCCGAGTCCCAGTCCTTCGTCCAGTGGTTCTTCGGGCGGTGGCGGCGGCGGCGGTGGTGGTGGCGTCAGCAGGCCTACCCGTCCATAATAACATACTATAGTACACTCGCTGGTTTGAATCCCGTACACGAAAGAAAAGAATAACAGTTCCCAACAGGTGGCTGGACGCTTTTCTTCCCGTAACTATTTTCTAATGACTAAACAATGGCTGTATGAAATATAAAAGTCTACCCTTATTTCTTAGTTTTATTACAGTTGCTACTTATGCACAGGTGCCGGAGGACGCATTAAAATATTCCTGGTCAACACCCTTCGGTACGGCCCGCAACCAGGCCATTGGCGGAGCAGCAGGCTCATTGGGAGGAGATATTTCTTCCCTTTTTATTAACCCGGCGGGGCTGGGGTTTTATAAGACGGCCGAACTGGTGGTAAGCCCCGGGCTTTCGATGCTCAGCAATAACAGTAATTTTCGCGGGACCGGCACGTCGGCCAGCAAATCGGCGTTTAACCTCGGCGCCAGTGGTTTTGTATTGGGCGGCATGCAGGGCCAGGGCAGCAGCAGCAGCGCCTTTGCCATCGGCATCACCCGTACGGCCAATTTCAACAGCACTATTTCCTATAAAGGACAGAATAATTTCAGTTCCTACGGCGAGCAGTTTGCCGCCGAAATAGCTAACAGCGGTCTTTCCATCAGTGACGTGCTCAACAGCAGCAGCGTATCGCTCCAGTCGCGTATGGCATTGTACACCTACCTCGTAGACACGGCCAGCATTCCCGGTCACACCGGGCAGGACGTGATCAGCATGGCCATGTGGAACAGCCTGAAAAACGGGGCGCCGTTCAACCTGCTACAGGAAAATCATGTCCAGACCAGCGGAGGCATTAGCGAACTGGGCTTTGGTTATGCGATAAACACAAATGATAAATTTTATATCGGGGGCAGCATCGGCTTATCGTTCCTGAATTATCAAAAACAATCGACGTTCACGGAAAGCGACGCCACCGGTAACAACAATAATAATTTCAGTTATTCGGAGCTGACAGAAACGATTACCACCAAGGGCCTGGGATTTAATGCGAAGTTCGGAGCCATCTACAACGCGGCCGATAACCTGCGGCTCGGACTGGCTTTCTACACCCCCACCATATATGCGGGCATGACGGATACCTATGAAGGCTCCATGACCACCAACACGCAAAACTATCCTCCCAGCCCGGGCGTTGTGACCGTCAATACCTCCACGTTTACCGGTTCCTCTGCACCCACCCCCTACAACTATACCCTCAGCACTCCCTGGCGGGCCATGCTAAGCGGTTCGTATGTCATCGGCCAGGTATCGGATGTGAGTAAACAGAAAGGTTTTATCACGGCCGATATCGAATACATAAATTATAAAAGCAACAAATACGGCAATGTCAGCGACGATGCCGATATTACTACAAACGATCCATCTTATTATGACGCTGTCAACAAAGCCATTAAGGACTATTACAAGGGAGCCTTCAACTTCCGTGTGGGCGGTGAGCTGAAGTTTACCACCCTTATGGCGCGGATGGGATTTGCCTATTACGGCGATCCGTACAAGGACAGTGAGCTGAACGCTCATAAGATGTTTGCCAGCGCTGGCCTCGGGTATCGTGACAAGGGGATTTTTATCGACCTCGCGTATGTGCTCGGCCTGAACAAGGATGTCAACTTTCCGTATCGCTTACCTGATAAAGCGAATACGTTTGCTACCGTCAACGGTACAGGAGGCAATATTGTGCTGACGCTTGGAACTAAATTCTAAGAACCGCGGGGCGTTTAGTCTTCCTGCAAAAAATCTCTCCACCAATAGCCGGATTGTTTCACCGTGCGCAATTGTGTTTTAAAATCCACGTGCACCAGCCCAAAGCGGACATTGTATCCTTCCGCCCATTCAAAGTTATCGGTCAGGGTCCAGGCAAAATAACCCTTTATCCGCACGCCTTCTTTTTTTGCCTGCAGGAGCGCCAGTAAATATTGCTGGTGGTA
>DASYCT010000504.1:0-7505 GCA_036500065.1 Chitinophagaceae bacterium
ATTTTGACAATAATTCAGCTACCGGGTATTACAATGTCGTGCAGCAGGATTACCAGGAGGACAGTTCCAAAAGCAACCGGTTTATACTCCATGAACAAAACCTGGCGGCCTATATCAGCTCACAAAAGGATTTTAATAAGCAATGGTCCGTCAAAGCCGGTTTGCGCTACGAATATTCCATCATCGATGGTCATTCGCCCGACAGCACGACGCATAATAGATTTCAGTACGGCAAATGGTTTCCCACGCTGTACATCACCTATAAGCCCGGCAGGGATCATACGTTTAGCTTTAATTATTCCAAACGTATCAATCGTCCCAATTTCCGACAGCTGAGCCCGTTCCGGTGGTACACCAATCCCTACTCCTATTATACCGGCAATCCGCTGTTGCAACCATCGTACAACCATAATATAGAACTGGCATACCTGTATAAAAGCATTTTCTCCCTCACCCTCTATGGCCAGGAACTGGTGAACGGTTATGGCGGCATCGTGGAAGTGAATGGCGACCGCAAAGTGGTTATTTATGAAAATTATCTCAACCGGTTCAATACGGGCGTAGAGGCTACGTTCGGACTTAAAATCTTTGCCTGGTGGGAGCACCGGGACGTTATGAGTTTTAATTATTCCCATTCGCGATCTTCCGTGCCCGAGGTGGTCCCGGTGCAGGGGTTTGGTGGTTATTACAGCACCTACAACACGTTTACCGTGACCCGGGCGATAAGCCTGTTGCTCAATTTCTCGCATTACCTGCCATCCAATTCAGGCAACGTGCACAACAAAGCAGATTATAGCCTGTCTACCGGGGCAAGATTGGGACTGGGGAAGGTACAGGTGAATATTACATTGAGTGATATTTTAAGGACTGCGCAGGACCGGGGGGTTATATACTACCAGGGTTATGTGCAAAACTTCAACGAATATTATGATGTCAGGAGAATTGTGCTGGCGCTTACTTATACGTTTGGCAAGACAAAGGTGAAGGGTAGTTCCAAACAGGTGAACTTTAAAGAAACACAACGGGCCAATTGATTACCGGGCAGCAACCGTCTTTTTTATTTCATGGAAGGCGGAAGGCACCGGGGCGGAATACAATGCCAGCAGTGTTTTTTCCGGCGTCATGGGCGCATCGAATGCGATAAAGCCGTGGGGATTGAACGCTTTGATGGCGTTGCGCAGGGAGAAATACACGCCGATGCCATACATGAGCGGCGGCTCGCCTACGGCTTTCGAGCGAAAGATGGCAAGATTGTCTTTCTCCGTCGGCAGGAAATGGATGGCGATTTCTTTGGGAACGGAATATATATCGGGCACTTTGTAGGTCGACAAAGCATTGGACCGCAACCGACCTTCTTTATCATAGATCACTTCTTCGAGGGTCATCCAGCCGATACCCTGTACGATGCCGCCTTCTATTTGTCCCCGGTCAATGGCAGGGTTCATGGTGCTGCCGAAATCATGCACTACTTTCACTGCATCGGTGGTATAAGTGCCGCGCAGGCAGTCGACGGTCGTTTCAACAATAGCGGTGCCGTACACATGATAAGCAAACGGATGACCTTTCTCTTTAATGCCGTCGAAATGAATTTCGGGCGTGGCATAATGGCCGTGTTCGGACAAGCTGATTCTTTTTACATAGGCATTCATGACCAGTTTTTTCCAGTCCCAGTCCTTTTTCTGCCCGTTCACCCATATCCATTCTTCTTTTAGTTCAACGGCCGTCGCGGGCACCTGCCATTCTTCCGCAGCAAGGGCTTTTAAGCGATTCAGTATTTCCGTACAGGCTATCTCTACAGCTTTGCCATTGAGGTCCGCGGTGGCGCTGGCGGCGGAGGGGGAGGTATTGGCGATGCGGTAGGTGCTGGTGGTTTGAATTTTTATGCGTTCGGGTGAAATCGAAAATACGTGTGCGGCTACCTGTAGCATTTTGGTATTAACACCCTGTCCCATTTCGACCGCGCCGGTGCTGACGGATACGCTGCCGTCGGTGTACACATGCACGAGGGCCCGGGCCTGGTTCATCAGTGTTTTGGTAAACGAGATGCCAAAGCAAACGGGCATGAGCGCAAGCCCTTTTTTGTATAGTTTGTTGCTGCTGTTGAAGGCAGCCTGTTCTTTTTTGATCGCATCGATGGCGTAGATCTGCCGGGTGCTTTGCCAGCAGGCATGGGCTTCGCTTTCCGCTTTTTGACCATAGGGAAATTCGTCGCCGGTTTTGTTGAGGTTTTTTTGCTGGATCAGCGAAGCCTCGATGCCAAGCGTTTCGGCGGCTTTGGCAATGGCGGCTTCAATCACGAACATGCCCTGCGGTCCCCCGAAACCACGGAAGGCGGTATTGGGCGGCAGGTGGGTACGGCAGCTATAGGCGGTGGCCCTGACGTTGGGAATGAAATAGGAATTGGTGCAATGAAACAGGGTCCTTTCCATTACGGCGGGGGAGAGATCGGCTGCTGCGCCGGCATTCTGAAAAAAGGTGACTTCGTAGGCCAGTATATTCAAATCCTTGTCCAGCCCAATCTTAAAGTCGGAGGAGTAGGGGTGGCGTTTGCCGGTCATGGCCATGTCTTCCATGCGGTGCAGGGAATATTTGACCGGTTTTTTCAACAGCAGGGCGGCGAGGGCACAGAGCGCGGCCCAGGTATTGGCCTGGTCTTCTTTCCCGCCAAAGCCACCACCGAGGCGTATCACGTCGATGTCCAGCTGATGCATGGCCAGGCCGGTGACTTTCGACACGGCGCGTTGTACGGCCGTGGGTCCCTGGGTAGAGGAATATATTTTCAGGGCATTGTTTTCCTGGGGGAGAACATAGGCGCCCTGGGTTTCGATATACAGGTGTTCCTGCCCGTTTGTATCGGCCTTGCCTTCAAAGATATGGGCGCAACGGGACCAGGCCGCGGCGGTATCGCCGAGTTTGAAATGGCGGGGCGGTATGATCAATTCACCTTTTGCCTGTGCTTCGCGGGGGTCGGTGATGGGGGGCAATGCTTCGATGGTTGCTTTTATCTTTTTGACGGCGGCGCGTGCGGCGTCTCTTGTTTCGGCCACTACCAGTGCGACGGGCATACCGCAAAAATGGACATGCTGTTCGGCCAGCAGGGGTTCATCGGGTATGATGCCGCCTATCTGGTTTTCACCGGGAATGTCTTTATACGTAAAAATGCGTACGACGCCGGGCATGGTTTCCGCTTCGCTCAAATCCAGTTGCTGAATAATGCCATGGGCGACGGGGGAGCCAAAGGCGGCGGCGAACAGGGTGCCGTTGACCAAAGGAATGTCGTCGAGGTAAATGGACTCGCCGCGTAAATGGGTTATGGAATCGATGTTCTTCATTGTGTCACCCCTTCGGGGTTTTGTTTCGTTATTTGGTCGATGTTCTATAATAATGTCACCCCTTCGGGGTTTTGTTTCGCTTCATGGTCATTGTTCAAAACAGCAGCCCTTCATGTTCAGGGCTCGACGGCCAGTAATTCGCTCACGTTTAATTCAGGGAATAAGGTGATAAAATGTGCTTTGATCAATTGGCTTAATAATAATCGTTTATAGGCTTCCGAGCCTCTTGTATCGCCGATGGGTGTTATTTCCGATTGGGCAAGCATGATGGCCTTCAGGATGGTGGTTTCACTCACGGGTTTGCCTTCAAGGAAGGCAGACGTCTTTTCAAGGAATTTGGGTATAGGTCCGACACCGCCGGCAGAAAGATGCGCTTCACGGATGCTATTTCCATCGGTGATGATATGAAGCGCGGTATTGACGCTGGCGATATCGAGGTTGGTGCGTTTGCTGACTTTTTCAAAATGGAAGCGGCTGTTGCGGCCGGGCAGCCTGAACCAAATCTTTTCTATGTATTCGCCGGGTTGTTTATCCAGGGTCTTGTAGCCTTTGTATAGTTTTCGCAGGGGCAGTTCGCGGGTGCTGGTCCCATCGCTAAGCACCAGCATGGCGTCCAATGCGAGAAAGAAAATGGTAAAATCGCCGATAGGAGAGGCATTGATAAAATTGCCGGCCAGGGTGGCGATATTACGGATAGGGGTGGAGGATACCAGCGCGGTATGTTGCGCCAGCCGTGGGAAATGTTTTTTGAAAATGGGTGATTCGCTCAAATCGGTCACGGTGGCAGAAGGGCCGATGATGCAGCGGTCGTCTTCCTGCACAATGCCTTTCAGCGCGGGGTTGTCGAGCATAAAGCGGATAGGGGCGTCCTGCATTTCATCGTGCTTTTGCACGTAGAGATCGGTGCCTCCCCCGACCATGCGGGTAGTAATGCCGTTTTCCGAATGCCGGGCATCGCCGTTGAGCGAGAGCTTTAATTGTTTCAGTCGCTGGCCGATGCCGGCAAACCAGGGCGGTAATAAGTTGTTTTTGATGCCAAAGTCAACGGGGGTCTCCTCCTGTCTTTTTTGCAGCAGGAGGGCCACGCGGGCGGCGGCGCGTTCGATGGATTTGTAACCGGTGCAGCGGCAGATATTGCCATCTATGGAAGCAATTGCATTTTTTGTTGTCGGAGCCTGCTGGCTGAGGCAGAAGCCGGCCAGGGAGACGGTAAAGCCGGGGGTGCAGAACCCGCATTGTGTGGCGGACTCATCGGACATGGCCTGTTGGACGGGGTTGAGGGCGGCAGACGGTGAGCCGCCCTGGAAGGGCGACCCACCGTCTGCTGTATTCAGGCCTTCAATCGTCACGATATGTTTGCCGTGGGCATTGCCCAGGGGGGTGAGACAGGAGGTATAAGAACGGTATTGCAGGGTGTCGTTGAGCCATTCGCCGGCGAGGATGGTGCAGGCCCCGCAATCGCCTTCGTTGCACCCGATTTTGGTGCCGGTAAGCTGTTGCTGGTAACGGATAAAATCGAGTAATACCATGCCCGCGGGCAGGTTGGTACTGATGTCTTTATTATTGAGAATAAACTTTATCAAGGGGGCGCTGCGGTTTATTTAAAGATACCGAAAAAGGGGCAAAGGTGGTGCAGACGTTAGCGGAAGGGTGAGCCGCCCCTGTAGGGCGACCCACCCTTCCGCAGAAGGTTTACGGTGGGTCGCCCTACAGGGGCGGCTCACCGTAAACAGGCTATTTTATACTATGGCTTTTTCGAGCGTTTGCAGGAAGTCTTCTTTTACATCGGCGCCGATGCCGGGAGCATCGGGCAGTTCTACGTGATAGCCGTCGTAATATACGCCGCCAGTGACGGGGTCCGTTTTATGGCCGAGCATACAGGTGTCCATATCGTAAAAAACAACGTTCTCATGGGCCTGTGCAAAATGGGCAAAGGCGGAAAGGGCTACGCGGCTTTCGAGCATCCCGCCCATCATACAGGGAATATTGGCCTGGTGACAGACGATATTGATTTTGGCGGCTTCGAGTATGCCGCCCGATTTGGCGAATTTGATGTTTACATAATCGCAGGCGCCGGCTTTGATAAGGCGCTCCGCATCGTGGTGACTGAAAACGCTTTCGTCGGCCATGATTTTTACGGGAGAATGTTTTCGCAGTTCGGGCAGTCTATGATCGTTCCAGTGGCGCATGGGTTGTTCACAAAACTGGATATTGAAAGGCGCCATTATCTGCAAGGCATAGAGGGCGTCCTCGAAGGTCCATCCCTGGTTGGCATCGATGCGCAGCAGCAGATCATTGCCCACGGCAGCGCGGATTTGTTTTACCCGCTCCACGTCTTCCGCGGGTGCTTTACCGAGTTTTATTTTGATGATGCGAAATCCCTGTTGTTTAAAGGCCAGTGCCTGTTGCGCCATGTGTTCGGGAGCGCCGATGCCCACGGTAATATCCGTCTCCAGTTTCTTTTTCGGGTGCTGGCCGCCCAAATATTCGTAGAGGGGCTGACCGGCGGTCCTGGCGGCGATATCGTACAGCGCCATATCAAAGGCGCTTTTGATGGTGCTGTTAAAGGCAGTGAAGGCATGCAACTCGTCCATCCGCTGGCTGATTTGCGCCGGGTCTTTTCCTTTCCAGAGGGCGGCAAAGTCTTTCGCCATCTCAAAACAGGTGGCCTGTGTTTCTCCCACGATCATGGGAAAGGCGGAGCATTCCCCCACTCCATAAAAACCTGCGTCCGTATGCACCCGGATAAAGATATTCTGGGCAAAATGCATGGTGCCGGTGGCAATGGTAAAGGGGTGCATCGGGATGCTGTACTTGTAGATATCGGTGCGGATAATAGTCATGAGAATGTGAAAATATGAAAATGTAAGGAAGGGAGGAAAACTAACGACTGTTAAAAAAGACGGTCCGAAAGCGGGCAGTTTCTTTTATTTTTGCGCCTTATTATCGAGACTGTTATTATGAATGTACCGCCCGAGCTTTCTTTTGACAACACGGAAATAGCATTTGCTTCCAAAAGCGACAAGGAATTAAAAAAGGCGCGTTTTCTTTTTTCCTCCATGGGCATTGCCCCGCTGGTGAAACTGGGAACGGCTATTACTCCCTGGGCCATCAGGGCAGGCTTGCCCATTGGGGGGCTTATCCGCCGTACTATATTTCAACAATTTGTCGGGGGTGAATCGCTGGCGGAAACCGCCAGGGTGGCCAGCAAGCTCGGGGAGTACGGGGTGCAGGTCATTCTTGATTACGGGGTGGAAGGGGGCGATTATGGGGAAGAGGGGCTGGACCATGCCTGCGATGAATTTATCCGCGTGATTGATTATGCCGCCACGCAGCCCAATATCCCGTTTATGAGTGTGAAGGTGACGGGCATCGCCCGTGGGGGATTGCTGGAAAAGCTGGACCGGAGCGCGGAGCAGCACGCGGCCAGCCTGATGAAACGGTATGAAAAAGCCAAAGGGGAACTGACTGCGGATGAGCAGGCCGAATGGCAGCGGGTCAATGATCGCATGTTGCGTATCTGCCGTACGGCGGCGGAAAAAAAGGTGGGCGTACTGATCGACGCAGAAGAAAGCTGGATACAGGACCCGGTGGATGTGATCACGATCCTGATGATGGACCAGTTTAACCGTGACCGGGCGGTAGTGTACAATACGCTGCAATTGTACCGGCACGACCGGCTGCAATTTTTAAAAGACTCGTATGAAGCGGCGCGGCAACATAATTTTATCCTGGGCGCCAAACTGGTGCGGGGGGCTTACATGGAGAAGGAGCGCAGGCGGGCGGAGGCGATGGGTTATCCCTCGCCCATACAACCCAATAAGGAAGCGAGCGACCGGGATTACAATCTTGCCCTTGAATATTGCGTGGAGCATATAGCACAAATCGCCTTTATCGTGGCCTCCCACAACGAATACAGTAATCTTTATACGACCCAATTGCTTGCTCAAAAAGGGTTGTCGCTACATCACCCGCATGTTCATTTTTCGCAGCTCTATGGCATGAGCGATAATATTACCTTCAACCTGGCCCGCGCGGGATGCGCGGTCAGCAAGTACCTGCCCTTTGGTCCCATCAAAGAGGTAATCCCCTATCTTATGCGCAGGGCGCAGGAAAACAGTTCGGTAAGCGGCCAAACGGGCCGCGAGTTGGGGCTTATCCATAAAGAAATGA
>DASYCT010000505.1:0-2992 GCA_036500065.1 Chitinophagaceae bacterium
TTGCTATACAGGATCTTTTTCCGTGTATGCGGCGGCGGGAGGAGCGGCGGCGGTCGTTTCGGTGGATTTATCGAAGACCTACCTGGGCTGGGCGATGGATAATTGCAAACTGAACGACTTGTATGACCCGGCGAAGCATGAATTTGTTCATGCCGATGTGATGGCATGGCTGGACGAGGTGAAAATAAACAGTTATGATATCGTGGTGCTGGACCCGCCCACGTTCAGCAACAGCAAGCGGATGGACGATTTTCTTGATATCCAGCGGGACCATGTAAGCCTGATCAATAAATGCCTGCTCGTGATGAAACCGGGAGGGATATTATATTTCAGCACTAATTATACAAAGTTCCTGCTGGAGAAGGAAAAGATTGAGGCGGCTTCTATTACAGATATTACAAAGGCTACTACGCCGTTTGACTTTGAGGGGAAGCTGAGAAGGTGCTGTTATAAGATGATCAAATGAGTTTACGCTGCATTGGAAGAAATATACCTTACCAGGCTTCTTTTGGCGATGGGCAGCAGGGTTTCTTCCACCGGGTAGGTAAGATCGACTTCAATGGAATACACGGCTGGGTTGGGCAGGTCGGATTTGGTACGGATAAGCTCTGCCTTGATGTTTTCGTAGGTGTTGACGATATTACGTTTCCAGTCGGCGATAAATTCGGTGCGGATAGAGCGGTATTTTTCGTCGTGCTTTTCAAAAATGCTGAGGCGGTATTGGTAGACGCGGGTATCGCGGCCGGTGCCTTCGTTGAGGAAGAAATAACCTTCATTGATGTCCAGCGGTATAATGCCAACGGGGAAGATAACCAGTTTGTTTTCGATAAACTCATAGATTTCCGTTCCGCTGCAGATGGCAGTCCTCATTTCGGTAACGGAATACTGGAGGATTGATTCCAGTTCCTGCATGATTTCATCGTCCTCGATCATTTGTTCATAGAGTAATTGCAGTTTTTCCATCTGTATGCCGGTGAGGCGTTTGGGAAACTGTTCCTGCAGGAACTTTTTATTCTCGCGGAAGGCTACGAGGTTGTTGTAATGAAAGATGAGGTCGGAAAGCTGTGGGTAAAGTTTATTGGCGTTGAAATAGGTGTCCACCTGCTGGAGATAAGCCAGCAATGTGTATTTCTTTAATTCGAAATCGATGTATCCTTCAGCAAACCAGGTTTCGGAGAGTGCTTTCATACGAGTATGTTTTGTGAACAAAAGCCTTGCTTAACCAATATTTCCTGTTTTCTACGGTACTAATCAGCCAACAGGATAATATGAATTTACAAAAAAAGGGCAACAATTCAAAGCCCCTTTTTTTAACGCTGGAGGGGCGTACTTAGTATGCGACTACCTGCTGAAACAGGCAATTGCCGGCACGGAGTGGGCATTGCCGCCTGTTGTGCCGGTAATCGCCCGGGTTCAGTTCGACTTCTTTTAAAACTCAAGCCTGACGGTAACCGGTTGAAGAACGATAGCCGGCACTTTATGACCGTTTTGGATCGCAGGCAGGTATTGCGGATTGAAAAGCCGGACGGTGCGCAATGCTTCAATGCCGAGGCTTTGGGATTTCGAACTGTATAAACTGTAGTCAACAGCAGTACCGTTTTCGTCAAGACTGATAGCGATAAGCGACGTGCCCTGCTCTTTTTTGTCAATGGCTTCCTGGGGATACTGCAGGTTAAACTGCAGGAACAGAAGGTATTCTGTCTTCGACTGTAGTCGTATGGGCATTCTGTCAACAGCGAAGGGTTCCAGGCTGCCCGCTCCATCTTTCCTGTAACAGGTTTTTTCTGTGCTGTCCAGTTTTTCCTTATCCCTGGAGTCAGTAAGTTCATCGGTAGCGAAATTGTATTTTATTTCCGGGTTACCATTCTGATCATTTTGCTCCCAGGTACCGGTTGGAATACCCCGGTTAAAATGTTTAACGGTAATGCACTTGTTGCCAATGTATCCCATCCAGGTGCTGTCTGGCTTGCCCTGGGTATAAAAGCCTGAAATCAGAAGGTTGTCGCGCTGGTATTTGCTGTATTTCCCCTGTCGAATCGTTTCATCCGTACGGAGCACAAAGAAAACCTCCTTTATTTTATTAGGCTTATCTATTACAACGGTTTTTTCTTTTACGTCCTGTGCGTGCAGAGATGAGATAGATACTGAGAGAAGAATAAGGATAAGCAGTTGTTTCATGTAGAGATTTTTTTTGCGAGCCGTCAAAAAAGAAACCCCGGCGGTAAGCCGGGGTAAACTAAAATAGTATGCATGCAGGTTAGTATTCGCGGTTGGGACTGAAATGTTCCAGTTCGTTTGCCACGGCGGTGAGGAAGGTCGCGCCCAGTGCGCCGTCGATGATGCGGTGGTCATAGCTCATAGAGAGGTACATCATGTGGCGGATGGCGATGCTGTCACCATGCGGTGATTCCACCACTACCGGGCGTTTTTTGATGGCGCCCACGGCGAGTATAGCTACCTGTGGCTGGTTGATGATGGGGGTTCCCATAAGACTGCCGAAAGAGCCAACATTAGTGAGCGTGAACGTGCCCCCCTGGATATCGTCGGGTTTTAATTTATTATTACGGGCATTATCGGCGAGGCTGTTCACCTGTTTTGCCAACCCGACCAGGTTCAGCTGGTCGGCATTCCTGATAACGGGGACAATAAGGTTGCCGGTGGGCAGGGCCGTTGCCATGCCTATGTTGATGTCTTTTTTTACAATGATTTTATCGCCTTCCAGTGAGCTGTTGAGCAGGGGATATTTTTTGATACAGCGCACAATGGCTTCTATGAACAGGGGGGTGAAGGTGATTTTGGTGCCTTCTCTTTTTTCAAATTCTTTTTTCACCCTGTCGCGCCATTGCACCATGTTGGTTACATCCGCTTCGGAGAAGCTGGTCACGTGGGGACTGGTATGTTTGCTGCGCACCATGTGCTCCGCAATCAGGCGGCGGGTGCGGTCCATTTCTATTATTTCCGCGTTGCCGGAATAAGCAATGGTTGCCGGTGA
>DASYCT010000506.1:0-5310 GCA_036500065.1 Chitinophagaceae bacterium
TGGCTGCAAAAAGAAAAGCCGCTGAAGGATTCAACCGCCGGCCAGCCCGCTGCTCCTGCCGCCTCTAATTATTAAATGTTTTAATCATGAAGACCATTACAGTAGAAGCATTAAAAGCAAGAATCGACGCGGGTGAAAAGCTGCATATACTCGACGTGCGTGAACCGGCCGAATACGCCGAATTCAATATTGGCGCCAAACTCGTGCCGCTGGGCCAAATTCAATCCATGCAGATAGACGACCTGGAAGATTGGAAAAACGAAGAAGTGATCATCCACTGCCGCAGCGGCAAACGCAGCGGCATGGCCTGTATGTTTCTCGAAACGATGGGCTTTACCAATACCGTCAACGTGGAAGGCGGCATGCTAGCCTGGCAGGAAATGATAAAGGGCTAGAATTTCACATTCAGCGCCACCATTATATTCCTCCCCGCCATCGGGAAATAAAAGTTTTCCCTGACAAGCGACTGGTCGTAGAAATAACTATACGTGTACCCGTTGGATTCGTATTTTCTATCCCAGATATTATTTACCTGCGCTACCAGCGTGATGTCTTTCAATCCCTTATTGTGGAAACTGTATTGCAGCCGCAGGTCCTCCGCGAAATAGCCGTCGATCTGTTTGCTGGCGCTGCTGGTATTGTCGAGGTACTGCCGGTCGGTATACTTACTGATTAAATCCACCTCTGCATTGCTGAAGGGAAACAGGCTGACCAGTCCCGAACCGATGATATCGGGTGAAAAAGACAGGTCGGGATTTTTGTAGTTAAACGTATCCTGTTTTATAAGATTAAAACCTGCGTCGTACCGTGGAACATTGTCCTGGAAGTTTTTGATCTTGTTCTGGCTCAGGGTAAGATTACCGCTTACCTGCAGGAGCCTGCTTAGCTTGTATCTTCCCTGCAATTCAATGCCCAGCCGGTAGCTTTGAGGCACATTTATCCGAACGGCATTGCCTACATCATTGATCTTTCCCGTCAGCACAAGCTGATCTTTATAATCCATGTAATATAAATTCACTCCCCAGCTATAATTGAAGGTACTCTTTTCAAGACCCGCTTCCCAGTCGTTCAACTGTTCCCGGGTAGGTTCACGGGTAGCTGTCCCGGTTTCATAATCATCCCTGTTGGGTTCCTTATTGGCGACGGCATAGGAAGCATAAGCCGATAAAGCACCGATAGAATACGAAAGCCCGAGCTTGGGATTAAAGAAATTGAACGTTTTGTTTACCCGCAGGTCGGGAAAATCCTGTGTGCCGTTGATGGTATAATCCACTCTCCGGTATTGCAGGTCTGCCAATGCTTCCAGC
Organism: Chitinophagaceae bacterium; assembly: GCA_036500065.1. GTDB lineage: Bacteria > Bacteroidota > Bacteroidia > Chitinophagales > Chitinophagaceae > JACMLD01. The sequence goes on from DASYCT010000506.1 coordinate 1,308, forward strand.
CGCGGACTGATCTTGTACTGGTACTTGGCATACAGGTTTGCATCTTTCTTGATGGCCTTGTCATAATACCATTCATAATTGGTGGGAACCCCGCCGTTTTGCGCCCAGGTGATATTGCCATAATGCTTACCGTCATACTCATTCCATCCCCCGCCGAACGTAAACTGGTCTTTATTGGTTTTGTGCAGCAGCGAGAAAATAGTTCCGTACAGGTTATTATCCAGCCAGAGCTGGCGCACCAGGTCGGTAGTTTCGATAGTCGTGCTTCCCACGACGACGGCAGGCAGGCCATAATCGGCATAAGCCTGGTTGTTTTTATATTCCTCGTAATAACCCTTTCCTTTTGATAAATACAGGGCCACGTTCAGCGACCAGGCCGTATCAAACCGGTGGTCGAAGAAGAGCTGGTAATGATCCTGCTGGTAATTATCGGTCTGGTTGGGATAGGTGAATACATTGTACTTACGCGGGTTGCTGTTAAACAGGTTGAGCGAATCCGCAGGTGTATTGTACAAAGAACCTACATTGTTGTAATAGTGTTGCAGCAGGCTGTCCTTGTTATAAAATAGTTTATACTCCGGTATGCCGTTCCATGCCTGGTAGGTTTTTTCTTTTCCCGAAATAATGTTGAAACGCAGGGAGGACTTACCGGAGAAATAAGCGCCGCTCAGGTAAAAACTGCTGAGATTGGTGCTGGCGCGGTCGATAAACCCATCGCTGGCAATACGGGACAGCCGGGCGTCCACGGTAAAATGATTGTCGATAAGACCCGTGCCGAGTTTTACGGTACTCTTCCAGGAATTGAAGGAGCCGAAACTGTTGTTTACTTCTGCATACGCCTTTTCGTTGTATTCGTTCGTGCTCAGGTTGATGCTCGCCCCAAAAGCGCCCGGCCCATTGGAGGAAGTACCGACACCCCGCTGTATTTGGATGCTGTTGAGCGAGGAAGCCATGTCGGGGATGTCTACGAAATACGTTCCCTGGCTTTCCGCATCGTTGTAAGGAATACCGTTTACGGTCACGTTGATACGCGTAGCATCGGTGCCGCGGATGCGGATACTGGTATAGCCAATGCCGTTCCCTGCATCAGAGGTCACCGTCACGGAAGGCGTTTGGTTAAGGACAAAAGGAAGGTCCTGCCCCAGGTTCTGCTTTTCTATGTCCTGCTTGTTAAGGTTGGTTTTGGCAAACGGGGCTTTCGTGCCTGCCCGCAGTGCCTTTATTTCTACCGGGTCAAGAAACAGCGTACTGTGCTGAAGGGTTATCTGGATAGTAGGCTCGGGCAGCAGCAATTTTATTTCCACGGTCGTATAGCCTACGCTGCTTACCCGGCAGCTAAGGCGGCCGGTTTCTTTGGTGGTAAGGCTGAGCACCCCCTCTTCATTGGCGATAAAAAGCCCCGTTTTTTCCAGTTCAATGGTAGCATTGGGCACGGGCGCCCCGTTTTCGTCCGTCACGTGGATAGTCGTTTTCGATTGGGCTGCCAGCAAGGTGGTCATCAGCAGGCAAATGCCTGAAAGCAAGGTTCTCATGCTAAAATTAGTTGGCCGGCTGAATAAAATAAATAGGGGAAATGCTGCAGAAAATAAAAGAGAAAGGAGCCGGTTCACCTTCCCTGCGCAGGCATTACCCTGTTCAGGTTCTACGGGTATTATCTCAGCCATCCCGGGCAGGTTCAAAGCTGTTTTGACCCTGCCCGGAATTAGCACCCCGAGGACGCTGTTCTCCCGCCATAGCGGGGAAAGCCACAAAGTTAAGGAGGAAAAGATGCAATACCTGTAACATTTTACGGCAGTCTTCCGTCCCACTAAAAATCTGTTTATGAAGAACATCTTATTCCTGCTCCTGGCAGCCCTCCCACTGGCCCTCGCCGCCCAGGACAAAGTCATCAACGACCCCGACGCACAGGCCCGGGTGGTGGGCCCTTTCCATGCCATTAAAGTGTCTACAGGAATCCAGCTCATCATAAAGCAGGGCGCCACGGACGCAGTAGCGGTAAGCGCATCAGATAAGGAAACACGCGACCATATAAAAACGGAAGTAGTGAACGGCGTATTGAAAATTTATTTCGACATCGACTTCTGGAGTGAGATAAAAACGTTTAAAAACAGGAAACTGAAAGCCTATGTTTCGTTGAAAGAGATCGATGGGTTCAGTGGTTCTTCAGGTTCCAATACTACTGTCGATGGCAGTATCAGCGCAGGCCGTCTTACCATAGACCTCTCTTCCGGCGCATATTTCAAAGGTGATATTAAGGCCAATAATCTTAGTGTCAGCCAGGGCAGTGGTTCTCACGGGGACATGAGCGGCCAGGCCCAGGCGCTTACGGTGAAAACCCACAGCGGAGCCCATTTTGCCGGGTACGGCATTGCCAGCAGTGAATGCAACGCCGATGCCCACAGTGGTGGAAAGATTGAGATTACCGTCAACAAAGAACTGGTGGCGGAAGCCAGCAGCGGCGGCGGCATTTTCTATAAAGGTGTGGGCCTTATCACACACGTATCTACCAGCAGCGGCGGCAGGATAAAAAGGGATAGCTGATCTTTTATTACCAGTCCGAAACTTGCAGCTTGCGGCCGTTGCTTGCAGCTTATTTAAAAAAGCAATAAATTTCCATAATGAAACATATCTTCTTAACCCTCCTCGTAAGCACCCTTGCTACCGTTGGCTTTGCCCAATCAGCCGTGATAAATGATGCCAATGCACAACCGCGTACGTTATCGGGCAGCTTTCATACCATCGAAGTTTCAAGCGCCGTTGATTTATTCCTCTCGCAGGGCACCGAAGAAGGGCTTGCAGTGAGCGCATCGGACGTAAAATGGAGAGGTAATATCAAAACCGAAGTAAAAGACGGCGTGTTGCATATCTGGTATGAAAACGTGGGCCGTATTTCTTTTGGACGCAACCGGAAACTCCGGGCCTATGTATCCTTTAAAACCCTCGATAAGCTGGTGGCTTCCGGTGCCAGCGATGTGTTGGTAGACGGTACGATAAAATCCGACCACCTGGAATTGCATTTTTCCGGTGCCAGCGATTTTAAAGGAGCTGTCGAGGCCAACACCCTGCGGGTGGATATAAAAGGCGCTTCCGATATGACGATAAAAGGGACTGCTGGCGCTATCAACATCGACGCCAGCGGCGCCAGCGATTTTAAAGGCTACGACCTCGTATCACAAACCTGCGATTTAACTGCTTCGGGCGCTTCCGATATAAAAATCACCTGCAACAAAGAGCTGAATGCCACCGCCAGCGGAGCGAGCGATGTCCATATCAAAGGGAATGGCGTGATCCGCAATATGCGTAACAGCGGCGCCAGTTCGGTGAAGAAAGTTTAGAACCTCGGGCACTTAAAGAAATTGTGCGGCGCTCTTTTCTTCGCTATCCCCACAAAAGCCAGCGAGATTTCCATACTGTTCGTTCCCTTGGCGGCTGCGCCAAGCGCAGACACGTTCACATCATAGCTCATACCGATGGTAAGACCGTTATAATAGAACCCCACATAGGGTGTCACGGCATCGTTGATACGCCAGTTGGTGCCGATCATAACATCGGTGACCTCGTTGGCATACAGTTCCATATACAGTCCCATCATTGCCTCGCTGGCATTTCCCTGGCTTACATACAAGGCGTTGGGTACGAGGGTCACCCCGTCGGAAGCTGCAATACGCGCACCCCCGTTCAGGCTGTACCGGATCGGTAAACGAGCTTTATTGCCCGCGGAAAGAAAAGGGTCCTGGGGTTGTGTAAGATGGAATGCAGACAGACCGCCAAACAGGTTGATGTCCTGGTCGGGCCGCGCATCGTAATAAGCTATTCCCGCCCCGGCATCAAAACTGCTCACCGACGGCGTACTCAATATATCCGCAGAAGGAACGGAGGGATTATATCCTACACCGGTCACCCACTGGTCACTGAACTGGAGCTTGGTAGGATCGATGCGGCGACCGATAAAACCGCCCTGCAATGCCATCGCCAGGTATTGGTCGCCATCGGGACCCCAACG
>DASYCT010000507.1:0-6765 GCA_036500065.1 Chitinophagaceae bacterium
GCACTGACTACCGGTGGCATTCATACGCCCAACCATCGCTGGGTAGTTTGTTCGATGCTGGCGCGCCTCCACCTTTTATATCCCGATAAGAAATACATCGACCGGATCAACGACTGGCTGGGCGAGGGAATCTTTATGGATAAAGACGGCCATTACCCCGAAAGAAGTATCAATTATGCGCTGGTGGAAAATAATTCGATGTTTATCATGGGGCGGCTGTTGAACAAACCCTCCCTCTTCGAGCCGGTGCGAAAGAACCTCGAACTGACGTACTACTATATGGACCCTGATGGATTGATTACCGCCACCGATTCCCGGCGGCAGGATCAATACAAGCTGAAAAGAAGCATGGTGGCGTATTATCTCTTTTACCGCTACTTCGCCATCAGGGATAAAAACGATCATTTCGCGGGCATCGCCCGGCTGATTGAACAATTGAAGGGATTCGAAGAGGAGATCATCAATCGTTCCTTATTTCATTTTTTGGAGTGCCCTTTATTGCTGCAGGAGATGCAGGAAGGCGTTGCGCCGCCGGTCGACTACGAAAAACTCTTCACCACTTCTCACCTGTTAAGGATTCGCCGGGATAAAACGGTGACGACGCTTTTCGGTGGAGTGGACTGGCCGTTGATAATAGCGTCCGGTCGTTCGGACAACCCGAATATTTATGCCTACCGCAAAGGGAACGCCCTGTTGAAATACCTGCGCGTATCCTCCAACTTTTTCAATACCGGTTATTTCTACAGTGATGGGCTCCGCAAAGAAAACAATCAATACATCCTGTACAAAAAACTAAAAGTACCTTATTACCAGCCGCTGCCGAAGAACCTGCGAAGAAAGGACGGGGATTATAAATTATCTCCCAGCGTGGATGGCCGTTTCTGGAATAAGATGGATTATAGCGAGCGGCCGGTCAGCAATGTAAAAACGCTGGAAACGACGGTATCGCTCATAGAATCGAAGGACAACAATGAACTGACCATACAGGTGACCGGGCAGGCGGGCGTGCCGGTGACGATTGAACTTTGTTTCCAGGAAGGAGGCAAACTTTCGGGGGTGGAACCGGCCGACAATGGAAACAGCTTCCTCGTAAGCGGTATGGGAGAATATGAATTCGGGGAAGACAGCATCCGGTTTGGACCGGGAACGGTTACCCATCGGGCCATCACCGGCCTGGAAGGGGAGCGTTACAGCACCCATTTTGGAAGTTTACGAACCGAGGGGATGTATGTGTACCTGACGGGAACAACTCCTTTTACCCACAAACTGAGCTTTGGTTAGCGGTTATCGGCACGGGCCTGCATGCGCGCAATTGAATAAACGGTACTTTTGCAGCATTATGAAACCCTCTATACTTATCCCCGGTCTTTTTATCTTCTTCCTGCTGGGGGCGGCTAACCCCGCAACGGCGCTATCCACCGTGGTCCGCCAGGCGGCCGCACCTGATACCTCGGATGACCCCGTGTTTTTTCTTGACGGCGTTCGTATGAACAAAGACAGCTTAACAACTGTGAATCCAAACGAGATTGCCGCGATAGATATATATAAAGACTCCAATGCCGTCCGGCTGGCCGGGCCGGAAGGCGTCAATGGCGTTGTATTTATTACCACAAAACATTTTGCCCGCAATAAATACTGGCATTTATTTTCTTCGCATTCTGCTGCCTACCGTAAGGCGGTTCCCTCACCCGAAGCCGACAGCACGGTCACCTATGTGCTCAACGGTAAGGTATTGTCTAAGGATATTGAAGGGGGGCTGTTTGTCATCGAACCCGGCGATTTCCGGGATTTGCAGGTAATAGACGCTGCCGCCCTGAACAGTCAATACGGGCTTACCGGCAACCGGAGAGGAGTGATTATAAAAACGGAACCCGCCAAAAAATAAACGCCTGATTATGGATGCAGCGACGATAGAGGGAAAAGTAAGTTTTGTACATCATGAGAAGCAGTATGTAACCATCGACTACGTGCACAACGGGAAAAAGAAAAGCATCAACGGCCTGGTCGACAATGCCACGCAGGAAAAACTCAAAGAAGCAAAGCTGATAAAGAAGATCCACCATTACCACGAAGGTGATGAAGTCTATTTTACCATTGAGCGCTCGCCGCGGGGGGATAAGATGGTGGCCGGCCACATACAATACCGGTTCAATAACGCGTTGGGAAATCTTGTCAACAGGGCCGCGACGGACAACAAATTCGTGGGATATTTAAAACAGGTGGAGGATACCTATTTCGTAAAGGAAACCGGCAGCTATCTTTTCTTCCCCCTCAACCTGTCACCCTGGGAGCGGGCCCCGGATGCCCATAAGCTGAATGAGCCCGTTTTCTTTCAATTGGAGAACATTCGTAATCCCGAAAAACTCAGCGCTACCCTAATAAAGCAAGTGTTTATCAGGGAATATACACAGGCGCAAAAACTGTACGCCGCCAAAAAACCGATCGATGCCACGGTAGTTAAAATAACACCGCATGGCGTATATCTAAACGTGGTAGGCGATAAGATACAGGCTAAAATACCGCCCCCGGCCCGGCCCCTGCAGGTGAATGACAGTATAAAGGTTATAATAACTTACCTGGGCCCGGCGAAGATTGTCGTGGAAGCCGTATAATTATCCATCTTATCAATCGATTATCCATTTTCATCCGGCGGGTTTCATCGTATTTTTATTTCTTCTATTATTGCATTGTTTTTATAACCTTTTACATACGTGTACCATGCGATTGACCTGCCATTTAATGACCGTTGCGATATTGCTGTTTGCTCCCCGTTTCCTGGCTGCGCAAACCATTTCCATTCCCATCGAAACGGCCAGCAATGCCCTCGTGCTGCAAACGGATAAGAATAAAAACCTCGGTACGGTTTACTTTGGCAAAAAACTACAGGACGCCAGTGAATACAGCCTGGCGGCAGGCATGTACAAACAGCACGGCGATTACAGCGGTTTGCTGAATGCTGCGTATACGCCGGCGGGCTCGCGCAACCTCGCAGAACCGGCCATCACCGTTACCCATGCCGATGGCAACAATTCACTCGACCTGCAGTATGTAAGCCACCAGGTAAGTAAAGTGGCGGACGACGTTTCATTGTACAGTATCCTTCTCCGCGACCCTGTCTACGATTTTGAAGTGACGCTTTATTATAAGGCATATTACCGGCAGGATGTGATCGAGCAGTGGAGCGTGATCCGGCATCATGAAAAAGGGGACGTGACCCTGCAGAAATTCGCCTCCGCCAATTTATACCTGAAGGCCGAAAGCTACTGGCTGCGGCAATACCACGGCGACTGGGCCCATGAAATGCAGCCCGAAGAAGCAAGGCTTACCCATGGCATCAAAACCATCGATACCAAGCTCGGCACCCGGGCCAATTTGTTCGAGCCATCCGTGTTCATGGTATCGCTCGATAAACCCGCCACCGAAGACGAGGGAACTGTTTTATACGGCGCGATGGAATGGAGCGGCAATTTTCGCATCGACCTCGAACTCGACCCGGCAGATAACCTGCGTATCATCGCCGGTATTAATAATTACGCATCTCCCTATACGTTAAAGCCCAACGAGGAATTTACCACCCCCGCATTTTTATATACCTTATCGGGCAAAGGCAAAGGAGCGGCCAGCCGCCAGTTGCAGCAATGGGCAAGAAACTATAAACTGCTGGATGGTAAAGGCAGCCGCCTGACCCTGCTCAACAACTGGGAATCCACGTATTTCGATTTTAACGAAACCCGGCTGGCGGAGCTGTTGAAAGACACCAGGAAACTGGGCGTCGACCTGTTCCTGCTCGACGATGGCTGGTTTGCCAATAAATATCCCCGCAACGATGATCATGCGGGGCTGGGCGACTGGCAGGAAAATAAAACCAAATTGCCCAATGGCGTCGCGGCATTGGTAAAAGAAGCGGCAAACGACGGTGTAAAGTTTGGTATCTGGGTAGAACCCGAAATGGTAAACCCCAAAAGCGAATTGTATGAAAAACATCCCGACTGGGTGATTAAACAGCCAAAGCGAGACGAATACTATTTCAGGAACCAACTGGTGCTCGATCTCAGCAACCCAAAAGTCCAGGACTTTGTATATGGCATATTGGACAGCCTGTTTATAAAAAACCCGGGACTGGCTTATATCAAGTGGGATTGCAATTCGGTTATCTACAACGCTTATTCGGCCCACCTGAAAAACCAATCGCATTTTTATATCGAATACGTCCGCGGCCTGTACAAAGTGCTGGAAAGGGTGCGCGCCAAATATCCCACCGTGCCCATGATGCTTTGTTCCGGCGGAGGAGGGCGGGTAGACTACGCCGCGCTGCAATATTTCACCGAGTTCTGGCCGAGTGATAATACCGACCCGCTGGAACGGATTTTTATGCAATGGGAATACTCCTATTTTTATCCTGCTATCAGTTCTTCCAACCATGTCACCGACTGGGGCAAGCAACCGATAAAATTCCGCACCGATGTGGCGATGATGGGTAAGCTCGGTTTTGATATTGTAGTGAGCAAACTGCCGCCCAAAGACCTGCAATTTTGCCAGGATGCTATCCGCCTATACAACTCCGTTAAGTCAATTATCTGGCAGGGCAACCAGTATCGCCTGTCCGACCCCACCAGCAACAGCGTGGCGTCCGTGCTCTACCTGGATGAGACAAAAACATCGGGTATTATCTTTAATTACCTCGTCAACAACCGCTACCGGGAAGGGAGCCTCCTGCCGATACGACTGAAAGGATTGGACCCCGCCGCAAAATACCGCTTGAAAGAGGTGAACCTGTATCCCGATACTCATTCAACACTCGACGCTGACAAAACATATACCGGCGATTTCCTGATGACGGTGGGCTATAATCCCGATGTGCGCGCCGGGCGGACCAGCGTGGTACTGCAACTGGAACAAGTAAAATAATCAATAATGAAAAAGGCATTCTTTCTTTCCGGGTTCCTGTGCATGTTATTGCTAATGGCCAGGGCCAAAGTAGTGTTGCCATCGGTATTCAGTGATAACATGGTGCTTCAGCAAAAGACCAATGCCGCTGTATGGGGCAAGGCCACCCCGGGAAAGACAGTAACCGTGTTGCCGTCATGGAACGGGAAAACATATACGGTACCGGTGGATGTGTCCGGCAACTGGAATATAAAGCTGCCAACGCCTTCTTACGGCGGTCCCTATACGATCCGTATTTCCGATGGCGAGCCCCTCGTGCTTAAAAATGTGCTTATCGGCGAAGTATGGATTTGTTCCGGCCAGTCCAATATGGAAATGCCGCTGGCAGGATGGGGAAAGATCAACAACTATGAAAAGGAAATCGCCGCCGCCGATTATCCCAATATCCGCCTGTTGCAGGCTATACATGCGACCAGCAACCAACCGCTGGACGATGCACAGGTGAGCAACGGCGGCTGGCAGCCCTGTTCGCCGCAAACGGTAGGAGAGTTTTCCTCCGTAGCGTATTTTTTTGCAAGAGAAATATATACCCATACCAAAATCCCCATCGGGCTTATCCATACTTCCTGGGGCGGCACGGTGGCGGAAGCCTGGACCAGTGGCGCGACGCTTAAAACATTGCCCGATTTTAAAGCCGCCGCGACGGCTATTGAAAATACGCCGGAAACCAGCGCCGCTGAAATGACGCGGCGGATGGAGGCCTGGCAGAAAGGCATCGATGAAAAAGATGCCGGCTATCGCAATGGAGAAGCTGCCTGGCTAAGTAATACAGATGAATCCGGCTGGCAAACGATGGAACTGCCTTCTTTCTGGGAAGCCCGGGGGCTGCCCGATTTTGATGGAGTGGTATGGTTCAAAAAGAAAATAAACATCCCGCAATCATGGGCCGGCAAGGATATAACGGTCAGCCTTGGCATGATAGACGATAATGATATTAGCTGGTTCAATGGGGAGAAAATAGGCGCTACCGTTGGTTATACCACACCCCGCAAATATACTATCTCCGGCAGCAAGGTAAAAGCCGGTGAAAATAGCATTACGGTGCGCGTCTTCGACGGCGGCGGTGGCGGCGGCATCTATGGCGAGCCGGCGACACTGGCCCTGGAATCCGCTTCCGGCGAACGCCTTTCACTGGCGGGACCCTGGTTATACAAGGTGGGCCTCAACCTCAAAGACCTGGGACCTGCGCCCGAGTCGGCAACAGGACCCAACCGGGCGACCGTTTTGTATAACGCCATGATACACCCGTATATCCGGTTTGCGATCCGCGGTGCTATCTGGTACCAGGGCGAAGCCAACGCCGACCGCGCCTGGCAATACCGCAGCCTGTTTCCCGCCCTTATCACCGACTGGCGCAAACAATGGGGTATCGGCGATTTCCCTTTTTATTTTGTCCAGCTGGCCAATTTCATGAAGGCCGAAGTACAGCCCATGCCCTCCGCCTGGGCAGAACTGCGGGAAGCACAGTCAACAACCCTGTCACTGCCCAATACCGGGATGGCGGTGATCATCGACATCGGCGATGCCGATAATATACATCCCAAAAACAAACAGGAAGTGGGCCGCCGCCTGGCGCTGATAGCGCTGGCAAAAAACTATGGCGAAAAGCTCGTTTATACCGGCCCCGTGTTTCAATCGCAAAAGATCGGGGGCAATACCATCCGGCTTGCTTTTAAAACAGCCGGTGGGCAATTGACCACGGGTAATAATAAGCCATTGACAGGATTCGCCATCGCCGGCGCCGACCATGTATTTCATTGGGCCAATGCTTCCATCGAAAACAACCAGGTGGTCGTCAGCAGTCCCGGTGTTTCATCA
>DASYCT010000508.1:0-9480 GCA_036500065.1 Chitinophagaceae bacterium
ATCACAATGGCCCCCATGCCCACCAGCACATTATCGTGCAGGGTGCAGCCGTGCACCAGGGCCCGGTGACCGATGGAGACGTTATTGCCAATCACCACTTTTGTTTTTTCGAAGGTAGCGTGCAGCACCGCGCCGTCCTGTACATTCACTTTATTACCCATCCGTATGCTGTTCACATCGCCTCGTACCACGGCGGTGAACCATACACTGCATTCATCGCCCATCACCACATCGCCGACCACCGTGGCATTGGGCGCTATAAAACAATCCCTGCCGAATTGGGGAGATACTCCCTTAACTGGTAAAATAACCGCCATAAAAAGTATTTTTGAGTTTCACTTCAATTTAAAGATACAGGATATGAACCAGCGGGAATTATTTCTGACACATGTGGCGCAAACCTCTCCTTCCCCCCTGGGCATCGAAGTGGTAAAGGCCGCCGGCACTACCCTCACCGATGCCGGCGGGAAAACCTATATTGATCTTATCGGCGGCATCAGCGTGTGCAATCTCGGGCATTGCCACCCCGCCGTGGTCAACGCTATTAAAAAACAGGCGGACGACTACCTGCACGTACTGGTCTATGGCGAATTTATCCAGTCGCCCCAGGTACAATATGCCCGGCTGCTGGCCAGCCTGTTACCGGTATCCCTCAATTCCGTCTATTTTACCAATTCCGGGGCTGAGGCCACCGAGGGGGCCATGAAACTGGCCAAAAGGGTCAGTGGCAGGACGGAAATCATCGCCTTTAAAAACGCCTACCACGGGTCCACACAGGGCGCCCTGAGCATCATAGGCGACGAATACTGGCGCAATGCCTTCCGCCCCCTGCTGCCCGGGATAAAGCACCTGGATTACAATGAGGACGAGGCCCTGGCCTCCATCGGCTCCCAGACCGCCTGCGTGATAGCCGAAACGGTCCAGGCCGAGAGCGGCATCAACGCTCCTTCGCCCGAATGGCTGCAGGCGCTGCGCCAGCGCTGCTCGGACACGGGGGCGCTGCTGGTGCTCGATGAAATACAGGCCGGGTTTGGACGTACCGGCAGCCTTTGGGGTTTTGAGCAATTTGGGATCGTTCCCGACATCCTGTTACTGGGCAAGGCATTGGGCGGGGGTATGCCGATGGGGGCTTTTATAGCCGACAGGAAGCTCATGGGAGCATTGACCGAAAACCCGGTGCTCGGGCATATTACGACATTTGGCGGCCATCCTGTTTGCTGTGCCGCCGGGATGGCAGGGCTACAGGCTTTGCTGGAAGAGGGCTGGATACAGGAAGTAAAGGCGAAAGAAGCCTTGTTCCGCGAGCGACTGGTGCATCCCTCCATCAAAGCTGTCCGCTCTTTTGGGTTATGGATGGCCGTGGAGTTTGACAGCTTTGACACTAATAAAAAGATCATCGATGCCGTGTTGGAAAAAGGGGTACTGACTGATTGGTTTCTTTTTGCGCCGCATTGTATGCGCATCGCTCCGCCTCTTATTATTACCGAAGAAGAAATAAACAGGGCCTGCAATATTATTTTATCGGCTATTGGTTAGAGGGATAAAATAATTCTATTATATTGGAGCGTATTAAATCCAATATATGACACAATTGAAAACCTTCCTGCTGTTTATCCTGCTTTGTTGTGCGGCATTTTTTAGCGGCCAGGCGCAGGTACAGTCTTATCCTTCTACTCTCCTGTGGCGCATTAGCGGCAATCATCTTAGCAAACCATCCTATCTCTATGGCACCATGCACATCACCGATCGCCGCATATTTTATTTCGGCGATTCGCTGTATAGTTGCCTGGAAAAAGCGGAGGGCTACGCTATGGAAATCAATCCTGACGCTGCTATAAGAGCGCTGTTTCAAAGCATTTATAATAACGATACCACCGGGCTGGTAAAGGATGCCGTTAGTAAAGAAGCGTTTTCAAAAATGTCCAAACGAATGGAAACGGAGCTGGGTGTGCCTGCCAACAAGGTCACCCGGAAACAGCTCTGGCTTTATTCCTATAAAGGCAACAGCACCAAAAAGGACGACGATATGGATGCACCGGTAGATACCTACCTGTACAATATCGCCCGGCGGCAGGGCAAATGGGTGGGAGGCATCGAAGATGTGCAGGACCAGCTAAACTTACTGGAAAAGCTGGGTTCACAATTCAATGCGGATGCATTGCTTTACAAAGCAGACGGCAAGACCGACCTGGAAAGAATGACCGGCATTTACAAAGACCAGGATCTTAATAAAATAAATACCTGGATGGCCAGCCTTGATCCTTCGTACCGCAATGACCTGCTGAACCGGCGAAACAAGAAAATGGCGCATCGTATCGACAGCATGGCCGCTATCCGCAGCAATTTCTTTGCAGTCGGGGCTGCCCATCTTCCCGGCACGGAAGGCCTGCTGGCCTTGCTCCGGGCAAAGGGCTATACGCTTACGCCGATTATCTCCTCCCGCAAAATAGCACCGGAAGCCTATACCTACACACCCGTGAAACTGCCCTGGGATACACTGGAAGACGATGATAGATTTTATACCGTGCAGATGCCCGGCAAGGCCTTCCCGATTAAACTGCCCAGGGGCATCACGATGCAATGCTACGTCGATGCCGGTACCGGCCTTACCTATTTTTCCGTGGCCATGAAGTATCCTGTCATAGTACGAAATACGGACAGCGTGCTTTCGCTCTTAGCCAAAAACATAGCCAACTCCGGTAACATCGAAAAGCAAACGTCCATTACCTACAACGGGGCACATGGGCTGGAGATCTTTGTCAACAAGAGCGAAAGTTATTTTTACCGCCTGCGCGCTTTCCTCAAAGATGAGGCGCTGTACATGGTGATGACGGGCTCGCAAAAAAAGATCTTGCTGGAAAACAGTGAAGGGGAACGTTTTCTTAACTCACTGGTGATGCACGAACGACCCAAAGCGCCACTTGCCGCCAGTAAGGGCTGGACCACTTTTATGCTGCCCGAAAAAGGGTTTACCATCGAATTGCCCGGCAAACCGGAGCTCAATAAACAGATGGAACAGGCATTCCATAAAAACGGGAACTCGTCCAACTGGGGCTTTGTGTGCTATTCATATTCGGATGCCTCCACGGGCAATTACTACCTGGTAACTGTACGGGAAGCTATACACGGTTATTACCTGAGCAGCGATACCAGCATTTTTTCGGAGACGAAGCGGAGCATCTTTAAACAGGCTTCTATCTTGCTGGCCTTCGATACGCTTATACAGCAGGGCTATCCAGCCATGAAATTGGATGTGTTCAATAAACAGACTGACCTGACGATGAGCACCCTTACCCTCTGCAGGGCCAACCGCGTGTATACCATGATGGCGCTTTCGGAAAAAGGCCGAACGGATTCCACCAGCATCCGTCGTTTTATGAATTCCTTACGGCTGACGGACTATCTCCCGGCGCATTGGTCGGATCGATTTTCGCCCGACAGCAGCTTTCATACCTGGACGCCGATGCCAATTGCAAAATCGTACCAGGCAACTCTAGCGGGCGATTCTTCTGGCATGCAGCTGGAAACAACCGATTCGCTCAGTAGCATTTCTTACCATATTGATCGACTTGCGCTTCCGCCTCATTACCGGGCAAAATCGGACAGCAGCTTTTTTGCAGACAGGCTGAAGAGCCAACTGCTCTATGCGGATTTGGTTCTTTCGAAGTATCCTGTTGAAAACGGGGGTATAAAAGGAATGGAATACATAATACAATCGCCCGGCAGCAACAACCTGAAACGACTGCGGATGTTCCCGGCCGGCGATAGTATGTACAGGATTTATACCTTCCTGCCCCGGCAGATGCTGAGGGACCCCGATGTCGAAAAATTTTTTACTTCATTCCGAATCAGCCGGGAGGATTTGCTCCGGTCGTCCGAAGACATGTTTAAAAAACGGCAGAGAGAGGATTAGCGTTACATATATTTAAATGCAATAGCCGCCAGCAGCGCACCCATGATTGGACCCACGACGGGTATCCATGAATATTTCCAGTCGCTGCTTCCCTTGCCGGGAATGGGCAGGATAAAATGGGCGATACGGGGGCCGAGATCGCGGGCGGGATTGATGGCATAACCCGTAGGGCCGCCGAGCGAAAGACCAATGCCCAATACCAGCAGACCTACCGGCAGGGCATCGAGGGTACCCAGCGTCTGTCCCGGTTTGGTAAAATGCAGCGCACCGAAAACCAATACGAAGGTGCCGATGATTTCCGTAATTAAATTGTTTGGAGCACTGCGTATAGCCGGCGCCGTGCAGAAAACGGCCAGTTTGGCGGCAGCATCCTGCGTGGCCGTAAAATGTTGCCGGTAAGCAAGCCATACAAGGATGGCGCCGAACAGGGCGCCGGACATTTGGGCGGCAATATACACGGGCACAGCGTCCCAGTTGAACTTGCCAATCCAGGCAAGGGCAAGCGTCACTGCGGGATTGAGATGTCCTTCGCTGGACCCGGTGGTGACATATACGCCGAGGAACACGGCAATGGCCCAGCCAAATGTAATGACTATCCATCCACTGTTGTTGCCCTTGGTACGGCTAAGCACTACGTTGGCTACTACGCTGTCGCCGAGCAGGACAAGGAGGGCGGTGCCGGTAAATTCGCTGATAAAGGGAGTCATAAGCAATCGTTTATAAATGAACGTTGGTATCGGGTAAATAAGTATGCGCCAGTTGGGTAAAAGCATGCACCTGCCCTGCTATCCAGTCATTGTCTTTCTGCATCAGTCCCGCCAAGATAGCCGCCACGCCCGGTGCGGCTTCTATCGCCGCTTTTGCATCCAGCAAGAGGGAACGCGTTCTTCTTGCCAGCGCATCTTCCACGGTCATGCACATTTCCTGCTGTACGGCCCATACGATAGCAGCCGCCTTGTAAGGAAGCAGGGGATGTATCAACCGGTCCAGCAGCGGGTCCTGTTGTATCAATGCTGCAACGGCCGCTTCATCCGACCCAAAATACCAGGTATCGGTGGTAAAATCAACGCCTTCCTTCCAGCCATGAATTTTCAGGCCTTCCGTTACAGATGCGGTTCCGGGGAGACCGGCCTGTTTAACGGCTGTATTGACCACATCCTCCGCCATTCTTCGGTACGTGGTCCATTTACCACCCGTAATGGTTACCAGGCCGGAATCACTTATTTCTATATGATGATCCCTCGACAGGGCTGCGGTTGATTTGGCATTGCCTTTTACCAGCGGGCGCAGACCGGCGAAGACACTTTTGATGTCGGTCCAGTCCGGGTCCTTGGTCAGGTATTTACCGATGGTATGCAATACAAATTCTATTTCCTCCTTCATCGCCACCGGTTCCAGCAGTGCGGCATTGTCTTTGGGTTCTACCGGCGTGTCGGTGGTGCCGGCAATTATCTTGTTGTGCCAGGGCACGGCAAACAGCACCCTACCGTCATCGGTATGCGGCACGAGCACCGCCGCGCTGCCCGGCAGGAATGATTTGTCCAGCACAATATGAATGCCCTGGCTCGGAGCGATAATAGGCTCACGGGAAGGGTCATCCATTTTCAATACCTGGTCGGCAAAAACACCGGTAGCATTGATCACCACCCGGGCTTTTATTTCATATTCCTTACCGGTCAATGCATCTTTTAGCTGTACGCCGGCTGTTTTCCCGTTTGCTTTCAGCAGGCTGGTCACGGGCATATAATTCAGCAGCACACCGCCCTGTTCCGCCGCGGTAGCGGCAAGGTTGATGGCAAGCCGTGCATCGTCAAACTGGCCGTCATGGTACAGCACGCCGCCGCGCAAGCCCTCTCCATCAAGAGTAGGCGCCAGTTCCAGTGTTTCCTCGCGGTTAAGCAAACGCGAAGGGCCAAGCCCCAGGCTGCCGGCCATCCAATCGTATATTTTTAAGCCGATGCCGTAAAAAGGACCTTCCCACCATTTATAATTGGGCACGATGAACGACTGGTTTTTTACGAGGTGGGGGGCGTTCTGCCGGAGCAGTCCCCGTTCTTTCAATGCTTCGGTGACCAGCTTGATATTTCCCTGTTGCAGGTAGCGCACGCCGCCGTGGACGAGCTTGGTAGAACGGGAAGAAGTGCCTTTGGCAAAATCGTTTTGCTCGACCAGCAGCGTTTTGAAACCCCGGGAAGCGGCGTCGATAGCGGTCCCGAGCCCGGTGGCCCCGCCACCGATAATGCAGATGTCCCATTCTGCCGGGTGTGATTCCAGTTGCTGTAGCATGTACTGCCGCGTCATATCATATCCGTTTATTGATCATTGGCCCATGCGATGCTTGCGTTTACTGCACGCTGCCAGCTGCGCATTTGTTGTTGCATCTCCGCTGCGGAAGTAACCGGGTGGAAGGTTTTATCCTCCTGCCAATGTTTCCCCAATTCTTCTACGCTGCCCCAGAAACCGACTGCCAGCCCGGCAAGATAAGCGGCCCCGAGCGCCGTTGTCTCCACGACTTTTGGACGCACCACGTTTACCTGCAACACATCGCTCTGGAACTGCATCAGCAGGTTGTTGACCGTGGCCCCGCCGTCGGCCCGCAGTTGTTTGATGCGGATACCGGAATCGGCCTCCATTGCTTTCAACACGTCCATGGTCTGCCAGGCAATGCTTTCAAGGGCGGCCCGGGCAATATGTTCTTTGGTAGTGCCCCGGGTAATGCCAAACAGGCTGCCCCGCGCATATTGGTTCCAGTGGGGAGCGCCCAGCCCGGCAAAAGCAGGAACGATGTACACGCCATCGGTGCTGCTCACCTGCGTCGCCAGGGCCTCTATTTCGGCCGAGTTGCGGATCAGGTGAAGGCCATCCCTTAGCCATTGCACCACAGCGCCGGCAATGAAAATACTTCCTTCCAGCGCATATTCTATTTTATCGCCCAGCCGCCATGCGATGGTTGTAAGCAGGCTGCTATGGGAGTCAACGGCCTTTTCGCCGGTATTCATCAGCATAAAACAACCGGTGCCGTAGGTATTCTTTACCATGCCCGGCTGTGTACACAGCTGGCCAAACAGGGCGGCCTGCTGGTCGCCGGCAATACCGGCAATGGGCATGGGTTCCGCGGTAGTGGTCATGCCATAGACTTCGCTGGATGATTTTACTTCGGGCAATATGCTGCGGGGTATATCGAGCAGGCGCAGCAATTCATCATCCCACTGACCCGTGTGTATATTCAGCAGCAATGTGCGCGAGGCATTGGAAACATCGGTTACATGCAGTTTTCCGCCCGACAGTTTCCATGCCAGCCAGGTATCTACCGTGCCAAAGGCAAGACGACCTTTATCGGCCGCGGCGCGGGCGCCGGGCACCGTGTCCAATATCCACTTCAGCTTGGTGCCGCTGAAATAAGCATCTATTACAAGACCTGTTTTTTGCCGGATAAGCGGGCTCATACCCTGTGCCCTCAACTGGTCGCAATAAGCAGCGGTACGCCGGTCCTGCCATACAATGGCATTGTAGACGGGCTTACCGGTTTCTCTATCCCATACAATCGTGGTTTCGCGCTGGTTGGTAATGCCGACGGCCGCTACCTGGCGGGGAGAGATGTCCTGGCGGGCTATCACTTCGGCCATTACGCTGAACTGGGTAGACCAGATTTCTTCGGGGTCATGTTCTACCCAACCCGCCTGCGGGTACAACTGGGTAAATTCTTTCTGTGCTACGGTGACGATATTGCCATCGTGGTCAAACAGGATGGCTCTCGAACTGGTAGTGCCCTGGTCAAGCGCAAGAATGTACTTATTGCTCATATATACAATCGTTGACTAAAAAGATAAGGGTAAGGTAAGGAAATTTATATAAGTAAATTTCAGTCCCCGGAGCCGCGGAGATGGGGGATCAGAACACCAGCCTGAAACTGAAGAAGACGCCAAAGCGCTGGTTGTTCTCCGGTGGCGATACCGTGGGCAGCAGGCGCCAGACCAGGTCAATCCTGAACACTTTTAAGATATTATCCACGCCGGTGCCTACTTCCATATAGGTTTTACCGTTCAGGGAGGAAAACTGGTAGTTGGGCGACTGGTTGTTGTACAACGCATTTGCTGTGCTCAGGCTGCCCCAAAGACCTTTGGCCGTCCAGAACTGCCGGAACTTGAGCTTGCGGGTGATGGGAATAAAACGAAAAAGGCCGTTGCCGAAATTGTGTTCGAGGTTGAACCCTACATACTGGTCATGCAGGTATTCCCAACGGTTCATGAGGTTATAGGCATTGCTGTTGTAATAATAAATCTCGTTGCCGGGCGCCACGTCCAGCAGCATAAAGGGAAGTGTGCCGTAGGTCTTGCCCGCGAACACGTTGTAATAAAGACTACCGATCGGCGGGATCTTCAGGTAATCGGAAACGCCTCCCGAAATCTTGGAGTAATTATAACTGCTGTTCAACGCGCCACTGATGCCCCGGGAAAATTTAAACTCGCCGATGGGATAGGGACTGCCGAGGCTGTACCGGTAAAAGGTATTTTCAAGAAATTTTTCGAGGTAGGCAAACCGGAATTTGACCGAAGTTTCAAAGTTATTGAGGGGTTCGCCGCTTACACCTGTCGTATAGATCGTCTTATCGGGAAGGTTTTTTAGCGGATCATATTGTTTATCCGTCGCGCTAAGGGTCACCGATAATCCCGAGTGCCATTCCTTAAAGATGTCCACGCGTTTTGACTCGGTGAATAAAAACTTGATTGGGACGCCCGCTTTGCGCACCGCGAGGGCAAAGATATTATCCTGGCTCACTTCGCCCAGGTACTGCTGGCCGTAATCGAGGTCTTTTGAATATTCTGCGTATACATAGGCGCGTGGGTGCTTGCTGAACAGGTACATGGCATCCCCTTCATATTTGAATTTCTGGTCTTTGAACCCGTAGGCAAGGTAGCCGTGGGCAATAAAGTTTTTGCTGAAGAAACGGTTGGTGCCGAGGTCCCAGCGCAGGCGGAGGCCTTCGAGCGAATTGGCATAGATCCAGTTTTGCCAGGGGCCTATCTCATAATTGCCAATCTCGTAGTAGCCGGTAGCGATAAAATTGATCCAGTTGGTGTATTTCTGAAAGATGGGCATTTTCTGCAGGGTATCGATCATCATGTACACCGCCTTCTCGTTCTTGCTTAGTTCTTCGTGCCGCTGGTCTGTCCAGAACGAATCGGCCTTTTCCCGCGCACCGGGCAAAAGAATTACTTCCTGTTGTATCTTATTTTTTTTCAGCGAGTCTTCTATGTATTGCTGGTTGCGTTCAATGTTGCGGTAAGTGGTGGTCTTGCGGCCTATAAAACCGAGCTTGTCCTTGCCGATGGGTGCTACATCAACCACGAATTTATCCTTTACGAGGAACCAGGTGCTGTCGTCGATCATCTTAAACTCCTGGATAAGGCTGAGTTTATCCACGAAATTAATATTGGCTTCGGCGGACAGGTACATGGTCATTTTCTGGATGGCCCAGGTCGTGTCATGCACCCAGCAATCTCCCTGGAAGGTATTTTCTCCCTTTCGCTTGGGGGCAAATGACATGTGGATCAGGCGCTGGTTAT